>JAEYZR010000217.1 GCA_023427945.1 Pseudomonadota bacterium
AATTGCGCCATGACGGCAGCCTGGTAGCCGCACCCTGCACCGACTTCCAGCACACGGCCAGGCTGGCGTCCTTCGAAGGCCGCCGACAGCATGCGCGCCACGACCCAGGGTTGCGAGATCGTTTGTCCCTGCCCGATCGGCAATGCCGCATCTTCGTAGGCGCGACTGGCCAGCGCCTCGTCAACGAAGATGTGGCGCTGAACGGCCTGCATGGCGTCAAGTACGCGTTGGTCGTCTATGCCCTGGGCGCGCAATCGCTGCACCATCGC
The DNA here is from genome assembly GCA_023427945.1 of Pseudomonadota bacterium. Classification (GTDB taxonomy): domain Bacteria; phylum Pseudomonadota; class Gammaproteobacteria; order Burkholderiales; family Burkholderiaceae_B; genus Schauerella. The sequence continues at coordinate 270 of JAEYZR010000217.1, forward strand.
AGCGCGCAGGCGCTCGGAATTCAGCCCCAGATTCGCCTTGACCTCGGCAACCACGCCGGCTGCCATCGGCCGCTGCAAGGTTGCCGACGAAATTCGCGTATTGCTGTTGGTGGCACGCACACCGGGCACCGAACTCACACCACGGCCACCGCCGGCAGGCTTGCGCGTTCCCATGGGGTCAGCATAACCGGCGTCAAAGGGATTCACGGGTTTGCTCATAACGACTCGGCCCAACCCGCAATCGAGGCCAGGCGGGAGTGATCGGTAAGATCCAGATGCAGCGGCGTCATTGAAGGCGCACCGCTGGCTACGGTATGGAAATCGGTACCCTCGCCCGCGTCATCGGCCGCACCCATGGCGCCAATCCAGTAGACGGTGTCGCCATAAGGTGTGGTGGAGCGCACGACGGGCTCGGAAGCGTGACGCTTGCCCAGGCGCGCAACCCTGGGGGCCGCCATCGCACTGTAGTGCTGATTGGGGATGTTCACGTTCAACAGGACGGATGCGGCAAGAGGGTCGCGCTGGTGTCGCATGACAATGTCACGCGCCACCCGGGCCGCATCGTCGATGTGAGCCCAGCCCTTGTCGACCAGGGAAAAGGCAATGGAGGGAATACCGAAGAGATAACCCTCGGTGGCAGCAGCAACCGTACCGGAATAAAGCGTATCGCCTCCCATGTTGGCACCATTGTTGATGCCGGAGACGACCAGATCGGGTTTGCGGTCCAGCAGGCCGGTCAGGGCCACGTGCACGCAATCCGACGGTGTGCCGTTCACGCAATAGAATCCGTTGGACGATTGGCGCAAGGTCAGCGGCCGGTTCAATGTGAGCGAGTTGGATGCACCACTGTGGTTGACCTCGGGGGCCACAACCGTAAGCGTGCCCAGATCCTTCAAGGCATCAACCAGCGCCTCCAGGCCCGTGGCCGTGTAACCGTCGTCATTGGAAACCAGAATATGCATTGCAGCCGCTGTTTGTTCGGATGCGCCATTGTACCTTTTGCTTTCGAATCAGCCGCGTTTCGTAACGAATCGACATACGGGCGGGTGCGGCGAGGTAGAATGCACGCCTGAAAAAAACGTGACAGGAGACCCCATGCCCACGCCCACCGATCCACTCTGGCTTGGCCTGCTTTGCATAGCCCTGGCCTATCTGATCGGCTCCATCTCCTTTGCCGTGGTGGTCAGTCGCGCCCTGGGTCTGGCGGACCCTCGATCGTACGGGTCCAAAAATCCAGGCGCTACCAATGTGCTGCGTACCGGAAACAAAAAGGCCGCCATTCTGACTTTGCTGGGCGATGCGCTGAAAGGATGTGCAGCAATCTGGCTGGCGCAGGCTTTGTCGCCCTATGGCATGTCACCCGCGGTACTGGGTGCGGTGGCCGTGGCGGTGTTTCTGGGGCATCTCTATCCGATATTTCTGAGATTCAAGGGCGGCAAAGGTGTGGCAACGGCGATAGGCGTGCTGATCGCGCTGCAGCCCTGGCTGGGTCTGGCCACCATTGCGACCTGGCTCATCATGGCGGTGTTTTTCCGCTACTCGTCACTGGCCGCGCTTGTCGCCGCCCTGTTCGCCCCGCTTTATTACCTGTTCGGTTCGGGCGTGGTGTGGCGCGCATACCCCGAGGTCACAGTCGCCATCTGCGTCATCGTCGGCTTCCTGTTCTGGCGTCACCGCGCCAACATCGCCCGGCTGATGCAGGGCAAGGAACCCAAGATCGGTGGCAGCCAGTCATCCGCCTCGGTCAAGGCGAAACATTCGGGCTGACCAGGAACATCGTCTCAGAGCAAGCAATACATCCGCGCAGAACAGACAGCCCATCTTGCAGTGCAGACAGCCCATCGTCCTGAACAGGAAGCCAAGGTACGCGGACATCCGATAGCGACTGTCCGCCCCTGATCACTGAACGATGTCTTCCAGATCCCACCTTGGACGCACGGTGAAAGAGTGGGACGCGTCTTTCAGGTCGACCAGGCCAGCATTGACCCGCTGCGCGGCGGCAAAAGCGATCATCGCACCATTGTCGGTGCACAGATCCAGGGGCGGGAAAAACGCCTGAGCACGCAGCTTGGGCAAGGCCTGCGCAAAATGGTCGCGCAACCGTTGATTCGCCCCCACCCCGCCTGCCACCACCAACGATCTCAAGCCTGTCTGCCTGAGCGCGCCCAGCGCCTTCGCTGCCAGTACGTCCACGATTGCGGCCTGGGTGCAGGCGGCCAGGTCGGCACGCGCCTGATCGTCCCATTGCCCTTCGCGCTGCAGCGTCTGCATGCGTGTCAATACGGCGGTCTTCAGTCCACTGAAACTGAAATCCAGATCCTTGCTGTGCAACATCGGTCGGGGCAAGGCATAGCGTGTCGGGTCGCCCGATTGCGCCAGCCGCGACAGCGCCGGACCGCCCGGATACCCCAGGCCCATGAGTTTTGCGGATTTGTCGAAAGCCTCCCCGGCGGCGTCATCCAACGTCTCGCCCAACAGCGCGTATCGCCCGACACCGTCCACGCGCATGAGCTGCGTATGGCCACCCGACACAAGCAAGGCCACGAAGGGAAACGCTGGCCGCGGCTCGGACATGAGCGGCGAGAGCAAATGCCCTTCGAGATGGTGGATGGCGATGGCGGGCAGACCTCGCGCCCACGCAAAGGACTGGGCAACGCCTGCGCCCACCAGCAACGCCCCCGCCAGACCGGGACCGGCAGTGTAGGCCACCGCTCCGATATCGGACTGGGTGATGCCAGCGCGATCGAACACCTCGTGGGTAAGCGGCACCACCCGCCTGACGTGGTCGCGCGAGGCCAGTTCCGGTACCACACCACCGTAAGCTTCGTGCATGGAAACCTGAGAATAAAGCGCGTGGGCGAGCAGCCCCCTTTCGGTACAGACCGCCGCTACACCTGTCTCGTCGCAGGAGCTTTCAAAACCAAGAATAATCATGGACAGCAGTGTACAACCGCCAGATAAATGAGTAACTTGCAATAAAAATAAGCTTTGGCGAAAAAAAATTGTGAAAATCGAGTATCTAACGCGAACACTAACAATTCCATTGCGCTTGGGGTCTGTCAGCGAATGTTCTAATCGTCCTGATTGCCGAGGAATCTGATGATGGGATTGTCACTATCGCCCCGCGATACAAATGACGCACTGGCGGTTGTCGCCCAATTGCACCGTGGAATACTCATTGCGCCGGAATGGGAGCGCGCACTCAGGGGGCTGGCGGGCTACGTGGGTGCGGATTTCACGACCTACATGATTCGCGATCGCCGCCGCAACGACGTCATCATCTACGACGGTGGCCTGCTGCCCGACAGTGCCGGCCACACCTACCAGTCACACTTCCAGCACCTGGATCCGGCACGCGAGCGCCTGGAAAATGCGCCAGTGGGATCCATCTATGTCGACCAGCTGGATTTTGGTATCCGGAACATGGCCGATTCGGATTTCTACCTTCAATTCCTGCACCCTCACGGGATTGAATCGATCATGACGATGGTGGTGGACCGCAGCGAAGACGCTGACTGGCTGGTGGGTTTTCAGCGCGTGCGTGGACGGCCGCCGTTCGACGTAGGCAATGCCGTGGCGCTGCGTACCTTGCTGGTTCATCTACAAACCGCGTTTGGCCTCAAGCACAAGGTGAGGGAACTGCAAAATGCCCAGGCCTGGAGCCAGGTCACCATCGACAAGGTCGCCTTTCCCCTGGTGATGGTCGACGACCGCATGCGGATTCTAGGTTGCAATCATGCGGGTGAACGCTGGTTGACCCACCCGGACAATCCACTGAGGGCGAGTGTGCCGCCGGCAGAGTTGCGCCTGGCAGTCAGCCAGGCGTGTGGCGACGAACATTCGCCAGCACGGGTTGCCACGTTCACCAGTCCGGCACCCTCATCCGAGCGCCAGGGGCTGCTTGTTGCCCTGCCTCTGCCCGCACCGGCCGAGACACCCCAGGAAATGAGGCGCCCGTGTGTGCTGCTGGTGGGCATCGGCTTGCAACATCAGATCGCGCCCAGCGACGCGCTGCTGCGTGAACTCTTCGCGCTGACCCGCTCGGAGATCGCCCTGGCCGAAAAACTTGCCAACGGCATGACATTGACCGAGGCGTCGGTGATGGCGGGTGTAGGACGGGAAACCGTACGCACTCACCTCAAATCGGTGTTGCGCAAGACGGGAACGCGCCGCCAGTCCGAACTGACTGCGCTGCTTACCGGCCTGAGCATGGTCAACAGTGAATAAGCCCCAATGACCTGACGGGCAGCAGGGTTGCTGTATTGCCCCCCTTGAAATCGGGCCGATTCCGCCCATCTAGTCGTAACAACCTCCTGGAGCGTGTATTGCCCTGCCCTGATTTCAACTTCGCGCACGACCCCTTGGCACTGTCAGTCAAGGCCCGTCCATGAGCAGCCTGAGCGGTACCCCGATCTCGGTACTCGATCTGGCGCCCATCGTTGAAGGTGCCTCGATCGCACAGGCGTTCCAAAACAGCGTGGCGCTTGCGCGCCATGTGGAAGCGCTGGGATATACGCGGTACTGGCTGGCCGAACATCACAACATAGCCGGCATCGCCAGCAGCGCGACGTCGGTGCTGATCGGTCATATCGCGGGCAAGACCTCCACCATCCGTGTGGGATCGGGCGGCATCATGCTGCCCAACCATGCCCCACTGGTCATTGCCGAACAGTTCGGCACGCTGGAAACGCTCTACCCAGGGCGCATCGATCTGGGCCTGGGCCGGGCCCCGGGCACCGACCAACGCACGCTGGCCGCACTGGGTCGCGATCGCAACGCCGGGATGCAGTTTCCGTCGCTCCTGGATGAGTTGCGCTTCTTTCTGTCGCCGGCCCGTGCCGACCAGCCCATGCGCGCCATTCCCGGTGCCGGTCTGGCCATCCCGATCTGGTTGCTTGGTTCCAGTGATTTCAGCGCGCGCCTGGCGGCCAAGCTGGGCCTGCCATTTTCTTTCGCGGGCCACTTCTCCCCGGAAGGAATGGCGGCCATGCGTCTGTACCGGCACTTGTTCCAACCGTCGGAAATGTTGAAAGAGCCGTATGCGATGATTGGGGTGCCTGTCATGGCGGCTGACACGGATGCTCAGGCCCAGCGTCTGGCAACCACCGCCCAGCAGAAGTTCCTGTCCATGATTCGTGGCGCTCGCCGTCCTTTGCAGCCACCGGTGGACACGCTCGAGGGCATGTGGAGCCCGATGGAGAAGGAAGCTGTATTCGAACGCTTGGGTGCCGCAATCGTAGGCGGGCCCGACACAGTCGCCGAGAAGCTTGCGGCGCTGATCAAGGAAACAGCGGCGGACGAAGTGATGGTGGTGACCGATGCATACCATCTGGAAGACCGTATGCATTCATATTCGCTCGTCGCACAACTCGCAGGCACACCTGCTGCCACCGAACACAAACCGCGGCCTGACGCCGCAAAGGAATCGACATGAGTCTGGTTGAACTGACCAAAGATACTTTTCAGGAATCCATCACGCCTGACGGCACCTTGATCGTGGACTTTTGGGCACCGTGGTGCGGGCCTTGCCGCAACTTCGCGCCAGTCTTCGAAAGCGCAGCCGAAAAGCATCCCGACATCACTTTCGCCAAGATCAACACCGAAGAGCAGCAGGAACTGGCAGGGGCGCTGGGCATCCGGTCCATCCCCACGCTCATGGTGTTTCGCGAGCAGGTATTGCTGTTCTCACAACCGGGCGCACTGTCGGCCGGACAATTCGAAGAATTGATCGGCAAGATCAAGGAAGTCGATATGGAACAGGTTCACAAGGAAGTGGCTGCCGCCCAGCAGGCCGCCAACTCGCCTGAAGCCAAGTAAGCATCTGGCATACGCCCGGACCCTCAGTGTCCGGGCGTTGCCGTTTGCTGGCTCCACGCGCTCTTGCCGCGTGTAATGTCGTTCACCGCGACACGCAGGTCGTGGACATGATCCAGAGGCACCCGTGCGGAAAAGCAGATGCCATCGGCCTGCAGGATTTGCTCGATATCTGTCGCATGGGCAGCCGCCAGGCGAACCCTGATGGCGCCTTGCTCGCTATAGGTGCAATGCAGGCTGATCGAGATACGCGCCAGCACCTCGCGTTTGTCCGCAAGCCGCAGACATTCGGCGGCGGTGCCGCCATAGGCGCGCACCAGACCACCGGCGCCCAGCTTGATCCCGCCAAACCAGCGCACGACCAGCACGGCCACAGCGTCCAGCCCCTGGCCCTCGATGGCCTGCAGAATGGGCTTGCCCGCCGTTGCGCCGGGCTCGCCATCATCATTGAAGCGGTACTGCTCGCCAATCCTGTAGGCCCAGCAATTGTGGGTAGCATCGATCACATGGTGCGCAGCGAAGAATGCCAACGCCTGTTCGACGCTATCGACCGGAGAGCCAATGGCCAGAAAGCGGCTTTTGCGCACCTCGCGCTCGAGCTGACAAAGACCGGCAAGCGTCTCGTAATTTGCCGCACTCATGTCGCACCGTTCACCCGATCACCGAGGAGCAGTCGCCTCAGGCTTCGATGCCGCGCGATTGCAGGTAGTCGTCATAGCCACCGCGATAATCGACGATCGTGCCGTCGGGCAGAATCTCGATGATGCGTGTGGCCAGTCCGAACACGAACTCGCGGTCGTGAGAGACGAAGACCAGCGTGCCTTTGAACAGATCGAGTGCGTGTTGCAACGATTCGATCGATTCCATGTCCAGGTGGTTGGTAGGCTCGTCCATCAGCAGGACGTTGTGGCGGCCCAGCATCAGGCGACCAAAGGTCATGCGGTTCTTTTCGCCGCCCGACAGAACCTTGACCGATTTACCGATGTCGTCGCTGGAAAACAGCAACCGGCCCAGCACCGAGCGCATGGACTGATCGTCGTCACCGGCCTGGCGGTACTCGGTCATCCAGTCGAACAGGTTGTCCTCTACCTGGAACTGATCCGACACGTCCTGGGCCATGTAGCCGACGTCGGCATTCTCGGACCATTTCACCTCGCCGCGATCCGGCGTGAGACCGCCCTGCAACAGGCGCAGCAAGGTTGTCTTGCCGACACCGTTGGCACCGATGATGGCGATCTTCTCGCCTGCCTCGACCATCGCCGAAAAATTGCTGATGACCGGTGCGTCATACGCTTTGGAGATGTTCTCGACGGTCAGAGCCAGTCGATGCATGACTTTGTTCTGTTCGAACCTGATGTAGGGGTTCTGGCGCGATGAGGGTTTGACTTCGACTGCGGCCGCCTTGATGCGGTCGATCTGCTTCAAGCGCGAAGTGGCCTGGCGTGCCTTGGACTTGTTGGCCGCGAAACGGCGAACGAAATCCTGCAGCTCGATGACCCGTTCCTTGGCCTTGGCATTACTGCTCATCTGGCGCTCGCGGGCCTGGGTGGAGGCCAGCATGTAGTCGTCGTAGTTGCCCGGATAGATACGGACTTCGCCGTAATCCAGGTCGGCCATGTGCGTGCACACGGCGTTCAGGAAATGTCGGTCGTGGCTGATGATGATCATCGTGCTCTGATAGGCATTGAGCACGTTTTCCAGCCAGCGGATGGTGTTGATGTCCAGGTTGTTGGTCGGCTCGTCCAGCAGCAGCACATCGGGATTGGAGAACAGCGCCTGCGCCAGCAGCACGCGAAGCTTCCAGCCGGGCGCGATTTCGCGCATGGGCAGGTTGTGCTGTTCGACCGGAATTTCCAGGCCGAGCAACAATTCGCCGGCGCGCGATTCGGCCGTGTAGCCGTCGTATTCGGCGAACTTGGCCTCCAGGTTGGCGGCCTCCATGTAATCTTCTTCGGTGGCGTCCGGATTCGCATAGATCGCATCGCGCTCGGTCTGCACCTGCCACATTTCGGTGTGGCCCATCATCACGACATCCAGCACTCGCTGGTCTTCGTAGGCAAACTGATCCTGGCGCAACTTGCCCAGGCGTACCCCGGGATCGAGCGACACGTTACCGCTGGAGGGTTCGAGATCGCCGCCGATGATCTTCATGAACGTCGACTTGCCCGAACCGTTGGCACCGATCAGGCCGTACCGGTTCCCCTCTCCAAACTTGACGCTGACGTTCTCGAAAAGCGGCTTGGGACCGAACTGGATGGTGAGATTGGCGGTGTTGATCAAGGTGTGCGTACCGGAAATGTGACGCGCTCATGCGAAAGGCGTGCGCGCTGGAAAATCAATCCGACAGTGTACCAAGCCGTCTTGACCAAACCAAATCTGCCGGGTGATCCGCGATGGATTAGCGGTGCACGTGCCCGCATTCGTCTCCGTGCTCGTGATCGTGCTCGCACTCCTGACCATGCTCGTGGTCGTGGGCGTGCTCTTGCAGGACGATATAGGCCATGCCGTCTTCCGTGGCCAGGCCGACCTGCGCGCCCACGGGCAAAGTCGCCTTGGTGGGGACGTGCCCATAGGGCAGGCCCGTCACCACAGGAACCTTGACCGTGTGGCGCAACCACTGCACGACCTGGGGCAGATCGAACCCCCTGTCATGCTCGGCCAGCCGGTAACTGGTGAATTCACCCAGCACGATCGCCTGCTGGCGCTGCAGGATGCCTGCATGCCAGAGCTGCGTGAGCATTCGTTCGACGCGGTAGGGGTGCTCGCCTACGTCTTCAAGAAAAAGAATGCCCCCGTCGATGTCGGGCATGTAGGGCGTGCCGACCAGTGCGACAAGCGTGGCCAGATTGCCTCCCCAGAGCACGCCACGGCAATCCACAGCATCGGCGTCCTCGGTCTCGAAGCTCAAAACCTCGAG
>JAEYZR010000404.1 GCA_023427945.1 Pseudomonadota bacterium
TCTTGATGTAGTGTGCGTTCACCCAATTGAGCTTCTTGGGATCCCATTGCGATGCCGATTTGCTCAGGTTGCGGGTATCGAACCACTGAACGAGCTGCTCGCGGGTGAAGAGTTCTTCATCGCCGTGGCTGAACCCCAGGCGTGCCAGGTAGTTCACCATCGCCTCGGGCAGATAGCCCTGGTCGTCATAGGCCATGACGTTGACGGCGCCGTGGCGTTTGGAGAGTTTTTCGCCATCGGGGCCCAGGATCATGGGGACATGGCCATACTGCGGCAGCGTTGCTCCCAGTGCCCGCAGGATGTTGATCTGGCGCGGGGTGTTGTTCACGTGATCGTCGCCGCGGATCACATGGGTGATGCGCATGTCCCAGTCGTCCACCACGACGCAGAAGTTGTAAGTGGGCGTGCCGTCCTGGCGGGCAATGATCAGGTCGTCGAGCTCGCTGTTGTCAAAGCGGATCGTGCCCTTGACCATATCGTCCCAGGAGGTTTCGCCGTCTTTCGGGTTGGCGAAACGGATGACGGGCTTGCGGTCTTGCGGCACCGGCGGCAGCGTCTTGCCGGGCTCTGGCCGCCATGTACCGTCATAGCGTGGCTTCATCCCTTTGGCGCGCGCCGCCTCGCGCATGGCGTCCACTTCCTCGGGCGTGCTGTAGCAACGATAGGCCGTGCCCGCATCGAGCATCGTCTGGATGACTTCGCGATAGCGGGTCATGTGCTGCATCTGATAGAAGGGGCCTTCGTCAGGCGTCATGCCCAGCCATTGCATGCTGTCCAGAATGGCCTGCACGGCCTGATCAGTGGAGCGTTCCACGTCCGTGTCCTCGATGCGCAGGACGAAGACACCTTGATGGTGGCGGGCAAAGGCCCATGAAAACAGCGCGGTGCGTGCTCCGCCCAAATGCAGGTAGCCGGTGGGCGAGGGGGCGAAACGGGTACGCACTTGCGGTGTGGCAGTAGATGTCATGTCGAAAACACAGTGATAATGTCTGGAATGGAGTCATTTTAGAGTAGGCCGGCCGCTTTCGATGTTAAGACATGCTCTCGCCCCTCTTTTCGAGCCTGCGTCGCTGCTGGTGGTCAGCGATCGCGAGCTGCCGGTTTCACAGTGGTTGCCCAAGGGCCTGGCGGCGTCGGCGACCTATGTGATGGTGCAGGCCGGTGAGGTTCCCCGGATTCCCGACCAGTTGGAAGGCGTGGCGCCAGGGGCGCGGGTGGACCTGGTGGTGTTGTGCGTGTCGCCTGCGGTGTTGCTCGAAACCTTGAGAAGGCTGGTGCATTGTGCGCCCAGGGGCATGATCATGCTGCCGCACGAGCTCCCGGATCCTTACCCCAATGGCACGGTCGCCCTGTGCCGCGAGTGGGCGCAGGAGCACGACTGCCAGATATTGGGTCCACGGGCGTTCGGCGCACAACGGCCTCACGCGGGTTTCAATTTCAGTCATCATCCTTCGCTGGCCCGTATCGGCCGGGTCGCCCTGGTGGCGCAGTCGCGGGCCATCATGGCCGCCATGATGGATTGGGCCGAAGATGTTCACATCGGCTTCTCGCTGGCGGTGGCTCTGGGCGCCGAGGCCGTGGTGGGCCTGACGCAGGTGCTCGACTACCTGGCAGGCGACCCGCGTACCGACAGCATTGCGCTCTATCTGGAAGAGACCGGCCCGGCTCGCGAGTTCATGAGCGCGCTGCGGGCCGCTGCCAGCGTCAAGCCGGTGGTGATCATCAAGACCGGGCGCGAGGACAGTCGCGCCGATGCCGTGTTCGATGCCGCCCTGCGGCGCGCGGGTGCGGTGCGTGTGCGCTATTTTGTGCAGTTGTTCTCGGCCATCAAGGTGTTGGGTTACACGCGGCGTCCCAAGGGGCGCCGCGTGGCCTTGCTCGGCAACGGCAGCGGCCCGCCGCAACTGGCGCTCGATCTGCTGGGGCCCGACGCGGCCGTGCAACGTGCAGAACTCGCACCCGTCACACAACGTGCCTTGTCGGCCCTGCTCGAACCCGATGCCAGGACGGCCAACCCCGTCATCACCTATGTGCCCGTCACCGCCCAGACCATGCAGGCCATGCTGGATCTGATGCAGGACGATGCGGGCGTGGACGGTGTCCTGGTGCTGCTCGCGCCTGATGCGCTGGCCGACATGCCTGCGGTCGCCCGGCAACTGGCCGCCTATTCACCGTCGGCCAAAAAACCGGTGATCACCTGCTTCATGGGGGATGCCGGCATGCGTCCCTTGCGCCGCATGCTCGATGACGCGGGTACGCCGGCCTTTCGCACACCGGAGTCGGCCGCCGATGCGTTCGGCGTGTTGTCCACGCATTACTACAACCAGCAATTGCTGTTGCAGACCCTGCCGCCAGACGGCGGTGGCTTCACGCCCGATCTCGCCTCGGCGCGGCAGATGCTCGCGCAAGTCCGCGAGCAAGGCCTGACGCGGGTGCCGCCCGACCTGGCACGCATCATCCTGGCGGCGTTTGGCCTGAGCCTGATCGGCAACGAAGGCGAGCATGCGGGGGGCTCGGCCGCGGCTCGGCCCATGTCCATCCGGGCACTGCGCGACAGCCACTTTGGTCCTTATCTGCGATTTGGTGCAGGCGGGATCGACGCTGCCCTGCCGCAGCCTGGCCGTGCCGCCGACCTTGCCCCACTGAATGTGTTTCTTGCGCGCCGGCTGATCGAACGCAGCAGCCTCTGGCGCCGGGTGTTTGGCCCGGCCATGAGCAGCGAGGCGACGGATTCCCTGGTGCATTGGCTGGTCCGTATCTCCGATATGGTCAGCGAGTTGCCCGACATCGAGTCAGTGATGGTCGACCCCATCCATGCCGATGAGCGGTCGGTGCATGTCGCGCAAGTGGAGATCTGCCTGACCGAACAGGCGGCTTGTCCCGACGCGCAGGCGCAAGGCTATCCGCATATGGCCATCCATCCCTATCCGAGCCGGTGGGTGCGGCAACTGAGTTTTGCCGATGGCACACCGTGGACGATCCGTCCGATCAGGCCCGAGGATGCCGAGCCGCTACAGACGTTCATTCGTGATCTTTCCGAGCGATCACGCTATATGCGCTTCGTGTCGGTCATGCGTGAACTGACCCCGCGCATGCTTTCCCGCTACACCCAGGTCGATTACCACCGGGAGCTGGCTCTCGTGGCGACGACCCATGTTCCCAATCCCGCCAATCGTGGCCACCCCCAGGAGGTGGTGATCGGGCTGGCGCATTATCTGCGCAACCCTGATGGTCAAGGGGCGGAGTATGCGCTGGTGATCGGTGACGCGTGGCAGCGCCGTGGACTGGGTGGCAACCTGATGGGCATGCTGATCATGGCGGCCCGCGAACAGCAACTGGCTTATATCGATGGCATCGTGCTGGCCGAGAACCGGCCGATGCTGGCACTCATGACGCGGCTGGGTTTCAAGGTCGATCGCGAACCGGATGATCCTTCACTGCGCCGCGTCTGGCTCGATCTCAGACAAGCACCCGCTTGAGGAACGCGGCGATGTCGTGGATCTCCTCGGCGCACACGGAGTGCTGCATGGGATAGAGTTTCCAGGTGACGTCGTAGCCATGCTGCTTCAGCAGGTCGCACGAGGCCTGTGCACGTTCCAGCGACACCACGGGGTCGTGGGTGCCATGCGCCATGAAGATCGGCGTCTGTGCATTGGCCGGTGCACGTTCCAGGGCCGCCGTATCGGCCAGCGGCAGATAACCTGACAGGCCGACCAGGCCTGCGAGCTTTTCCTTGGTTCGTATGCCGGTGTGCAGCGTCATGGCACAACCTTGCGAGAAGCCAGCCAGCACGATGTTGGACGAGGGAATGCCACGCGCGTTTTCCCGCGCGATCAGGGCTTCGATGGCCGACTGCGACAGGCGGATGCCCGCGTCGTCTTCGCGGCGGATGAGGTCGAACGTCAGAATGTCGTACCAGGCGCGCATCGACATGCCGTTGTTCACGGTCACGGGGCGCACCGGCGCATTCGGGAAAACGAAGCGGATGGCAGGCGAACCGGACAGTTTGAGCTCGGGCACGATAGGCACGAAGTCATTGGCGTCGGCGCCCAGACCATGCATCCAGATGACGCTGTGCGTGGGGGAGGGGCCGGTTTGCAGTTCTATGCAATCGAGCAGGGGGCTGGCAGATGAGGCTTGGCTCATTGTGCGATGATTCCTTCGGCCTGCAGGCCTTTTAGCGATTGAAACAGTGCCCGATAGTGCTTGCGCTGAGGCTCCTGGCCCGGATTCAGCGATTCGTTGGCGGTGTTTTCCTTGCGCGCTGCACGCACCAGCGTCCGGAACTCCTGCACGTCGGATTGCGGGATGAGGGTGAGCAGGTGCGTCAGGGTGTCGTCATCCTGCAGCAGCTTTTCGCGCATGGCTTCCAGTCTGTGCATGGCGCGGGTTTCTTCGCGTGAGCCGTTTTCCCAGATGTCCAGTTGCCTGCGTATATCGTCGACCGGCGCGTCGCGCATCAGTTTGCCGACGAATGCGGTTGCGCGGCGCTTGCCTTCGCGTGAGGTGGTGCGCTGGGCATCGCGCAGCGCCTCATACAAACGTTCGCTGATGGGCAGCTGTTTCAGACGATCGGTCGACAACTCGATGAGCTGGGTGCCAAGATCCTGCAGCGCAAGCATCTCGCGCTTGATCTGCGACTTGCTGGGCCTGTCGTCGTAGGACGTATCGTCGTCCTGCGCATGGGTGTCGTGGAATTCTGGTTTCATGGTTATGGCGGTCAGGCTGATCGGACTTGGCTATGATACTCGTCTCTCTGTTGTGATCTGCCATGACCAATACCACCTCATCTCTGCCCATTGCTGCCAATCACGCGCGGTTTAGTGAAATCATCGAGTTCGTGCTGGCGCACGCCCGCAGTGTCGGCGCCTCCGACGCAGCGGCCGAAGTCTCTGAAAGCCTGGGCTTGTCGGTATCGGTTCGCAAGAAAGATATCGAAACCGTCGAGCAGACGCGCGATCGGTCGCTGGATGTGACCGTCTATGCTGGCCAGCGCCGCGGTTCTGCTTCCACGTCCGACTTCTCCGATGCCGCCTTGCGCGAGACCGTGCAGGCAGCCTGGCATATTGCCCGCCATACGGCTGAAGATCCTATGGCAGGCCTGCCCGAAGAACACCTGCTGGCCCTGACCTACCCCGATCTCAAGCTGCACACGCCCTGGTCGGTCTCCTCTGACGAGGCCGCCGCCCTGGCGTTGCGCTGTGAGAGCGC
>JAEYZR010000417.1 GCA_023427945.1 Pseudomonadota bacterium
ATCTGGTCGTGGGCACCCACGTGCCTCCAGGATTCCTGGGCGACAAGCTGATAGACGTGAAGTTTGTCGCCGTCGCCCACCGCGACCATCGCCTGCATCATCTTGGCCGTGCGCCCACCACGACAGACCTGGACGCCGAGATCCACATCGTCGTACGCGACTCCGGCAACACCAGCCCGCGCGACGACGGCTGGTTGGGAGCGAAACAACGATGGACGGTCGGCAGCATGGCCACCTCGCACGACATGGTGGTCGCGGGCCTGGGCTTTGCCTGGTTGCCGCAGCACATGGTCGGCGAGGACATCGCGCGCGGCGTACTCAAGCCCTTGGCGCTGGCCCAGGGGCAGGAGCGCCTGGTGGCGCTGAACATCGTCTTTGCCGATGCCCAGAGCGCAGGCCCGGCCACCCGCCATCTGGCCAGGCTGCTGGCCCGGGCGGCGGCAGGCGCCGATCAATAACGAACGTTGGCGCTCAGGATGAACTGACGCCCAGGCCCCCAGTCCGCGTGGTGAACGCCGTTGGTACGCACGAAGTATTTCTTGTCGGCCAGGTTCAACACGTTCAACTGCAGGCTCGCATTCTTGCTGACCTGATAGGCGGCCATTGCATCGAAGCGCCAGTACGAAGGGATGTACACCCGGTTCGCGCCCCCGCCTGCGCCACCCTGGTTGCCGCCGAATGCCTTGCTGATGAAATACGCGCCGCCACCCACAGTCAGATCCGGCAGGACCTTGTAGGTGTTCCACAGGCTGAAGCTGTTGCGCGGCGTGTTGGCCAGCGGGTCGCCTTCGTTGACGCCGTTGTAGGCGCCTTTCAGCAGTTCGCTATCCATGTAGGCGTAGCCGCCAAACACATTCCAGCGCGGCGTGATGGCACCGCTGAAACCCAGCTCCAGCCCCTGCACGCGGGTCTTTCCGGCCTGCTCGAAGGTGTTGGCATCGACGGCGATCTGTGCGTCCTTGCGTTCGGTGCGGAACAAGGCTGCGGTCAGCGCCAGTTTGCTGTCGAAGAAGTCCCACTTCGTACCCAGCTCTATCGTGTTGCTCTTCTCGGGATCGAGCCGATGGGCGTCGGCCGACAAACCTTCCTGGTCTCCGCCGCTGATCGTAGGCGGCGTGGACGCGGTGGCATACGAAACATAGATGCTGCCGTTGGAGGCAGGCTTGTACACCAGGCCTGCCTGATAGTTGAAGATCCCCCAGCTTGCATCCGTGCTCTGGCGCGCACCGCCGCGTGGCGTATAGGTGCCATCGATACGATAGTGGTCATAACGCAAGCCCAGGTTGGCCTGCCATTGCTCGGAGAACTTTATCGTGTCGAACGCATAGATCGCACGCGTGTTGGACTTGGAGTCAGCCGAAAGGCTGCCGCGACGAATCGAGCCCGACCAGTTGTCGTGGGGATTGGGTGAGAATACGGGCGTGCAGTCCTTTGCGCCCGCCCCGAATACCGGCGGGCAGTAACTACCCGATGTCGTCGCGACGGTATAGGCCGCATTCTTGTTGCGTTCCTGGGTGAGTTCCACGCCCAAGTCGAAGCTGTGCTGAAGCGGTCCCGTATTGGTCGTGCCGTAAAGCTCGGTCACGTTGGACAACATGTTGGTCTTGTTCCAGCGCGTCTTCAGGCCCCGCTGCATCCAGTACTGTTGCGTAAGCGGATCGAAGCGCGCCGCACCGCCATCACCCGGATTGGTCAGAACGTAATCGTTGAGCGTCTCGCCATAACGGGTGGCGTTGCGCACCGTCAGTGCGCTGTTGAAATCATGCTCGACTTCCAGCGTGCCGATATCGGCGCGGGTCTTGCGGTAGTCACGATCCAGCACACCATAGAACTTGTCGCGTCCCACACCCAGAATGCCGGTGGAAGTACGGGTGCCAGGAATCTTGGTGGCCAGGGGAATGCCGTAGTCCGGCATGTCGTTGGTCTGCAGATGGTAGTAGCTCATCGTGACGCGGGTGGGCGTTCCCAGGCCGAACGACAGCGACGGCGCCACGCCGAACTTGTCGTAATCGACAACGTTGCGACCGGGCGTGTTGCCCTTGGCGCCCAACACGTTCAGCCGGAAAGCCGAATCGTCGCTGAACTGCCAGTTGCCATCGGCCGTGCCGCGCAGATAGGCGTCGGTTCCCACGCCCAGGGTGCCCTCGGCAAACGTACCCAACTGGGCTTTCTTGCTGACCAGGTTGATGCTGCCCCCACCCGATCCTCGTCCGCCCAACGCAGAATCGGCCCCCCTGACGACTTCGACGCTTTCCAGGTTGAAGACTTCGCGGGTCTGACCACCGGGATCACGGATGCCATCGACGAAGATGTTGTTGGCCGATGCATTGCCTCGAATGAAAGGCCGATCGGCCTGAGGTTGCCCGCCTTCGCCAGCACCGAAGGTGATGCCGGGGGAGTTGCGCAGAATGTCCTGCAAGGAGGTGGCGGCGGTATCCTGAATCACGCCCTTGGGAATGACCTGCACCGATTTCGGCGTATCCACCAAGGGCGCGGTGAATTTGCTTTGTGAAGCCTTGGGCACCAGATAGGCGTCGGGCGACTGCCCTTCCACACGCACAGGCGCGAGTTGCGGAATGCTTGTGCCACTGCCTTGAGCCAGTGCGAGCGGCGACAGGAACAGGGCGGGCAACGCAAACGCTGTCGTCAACGATGTATTCAACACGCCCAGTGAGCGTTCAGGATGATGAGACACAATTTCCCCAGAAACGTTAATAAAAGTAATTCGTATTTATATTCGCCGGGATTGTGAACTTTGTTGCCTGAAACCATGCTGAACATCTGAACCAAAAAAAGTCGGACAGGGTTTTCCTGTCCGACCTGTCCCACCCGGTCTGCCCGACCGTCTGTTTCAGCTACACGGCGGCGTGAGTCTCGACATAGAGCGCGTACAAGGAATGACTGCTGGCCATATAGAGCCGGTTGCGCTTGGGACCACCGAACACCAGGTTGGCGCAGCGCTCGGGCAGGCGAATGAATCCGATCGGACGTCCCTGTGCATTGAAGACTTTCACACCGTCCATTTCCTCGGATTTGCCTACGGGCACGTGCGCCCGCATGCCGCCACCGATGTCCACGGTTTCACTGGCCAAGGCGCCCGAGTATCCCCAGCCGCACCAAAGGTTGCCATCGCGATCCACCTTGAATCCGTCAAATGCACCCGGACCATCTGCATCAATCAACTTGGTCTTGTTGGACACGCTCGCGCCATCGTCGGACACGTCGTAACTCCATATGCTGCGGTTGGGCGTCCCCTTCCATTCCACGACATAGAGTTTTTTCTCGTCCGGAGAAAACGCCAGGCCGTTCGGGTTGACCAGATCGGTGATCACCGCCGTCAGCTTCCTGTCCTTGTCGATGCGGTAGACATTGGTCGTCGCCTGCTCAGGCTTGGCCCGCGATCCTTCCCACTCGCCGTTGATTCCGAAAGTCGGGTCGGTAAACCATATCGTGTCATCGGACTTCACCACCACGTCATTGGGAGCATTCAGACGTTTGCCTTCGAACGTGTCTGCCAGCACAGTCATGCTGCCGTCCTTCTCCGTTCGCACCACACGGCGCGTCACCGAGTGTTCACATGTGATCAAACGTCCCTGGCGATCGCAGACATTGCCATTCGCGTAGTTCACACCCGTTTTGTGCTCGGAAAACTCGTTTGTTTTCTCATCGAATTTCATCAAGCGATTGTTCGGAATATCGCTCATGATCAACTCACCGGTATCAGGGAAATACGCCGGCCCCTCTGCCCAGCGCATGCCCGTGCCCAACTGCTCGACCGTGCTGCTGTAGATCCGGTACTTGGCAAAACTGGGATCGAGGATGAAGACCGAAGGATCGGGATAGCGCTGATTGGGCGTGAAAGGAAATGACTGAGCCAGCGCCTGCTTGCTTGCAAGCGCTGTCACGCCAAGCACTGCCGCCGCAGCCAGGAAATGCCTGCGAGCCGAATCGAATTGATCTTGCATGATTGCCTCCGGGGTTGGTGAGGGTCGCTCTTATGAATGTAGGTATGCAACAAGTTTAGACATAAGATGTCTGATCTCTTGCGGAAGACACTATTCCCGAAAGCGATTGCTCTGGTCAAGCGATTTACGCATCCGGCACATTCCCTTCCCACACCAGTACTTCACCGCATGCAAGCCAGGATGGGTATCACCCGAATACTGGCGGGAGTGATTGAGGCGTCCGCCCTTCAGCGGGCAGGCACCAGGCGTAGCAATTTTCCCTGAGGGCCATCGGTCAGCACGAGAATGGCTCCATCGGGCGCACCCCTCACGTCCCGGATTCTTTGCCCATGCTCGGCCAGCAACCGCTGTTCACCCACGATCCGTCCATGCTCGCGAATGACACGACGGATCGACCGCTCCTTGAGCGCCGGCACAAGAAGATCGCCCGTCCAGCCGTCGAACAGCGAGCCTTGATAGACGGACAGCCCCGAGGGCGCTATGGAGGGAGTCCAGTCCATCAGCGGATCCACGAGCCCGACATAGTGGCGCAGCGGGGACACATTTGCGAACGAATAATCGATGCCCTGAGTGACCAGCGGCCAGCCATAGTTCTTGCCGGCAACAACGACGTTCAGCTCATCCCCGCCACGCGGTCCGTGCTCGGAAACCAGCACACTGCTGGTGACCGGATCGTAGACGATGCCTTGCGCGTTTCGATGGCCGATGCTGTAGAGCTCGGGCGCTGCGCCCGGCGGATCAAAGCGTGGATTGTCCGAAGGCGTCCCGCCGTCGCGATCGAGCCTGACGACACTGCCCAGATGATTCGCCACATTCTGCGCCTCGATCTGCGCCAGCCCGTCGCCCACCGTCAGGACGATCGTGCCGTCCGGCAGGAAGGCCAGTCGCCCGCCATTGTTCCCATGCGTGGCCTTGGGCGTGGAACTGAACAGCACACGTACATCCTGCAAGATGTCGTCCACCAGCCGCCCACGCACCAGTCGCGTGCCGTTGGCCGAAGCATCCCCATAACTCATGGTCAGGTACACCCAACCGGTGGAGGCAAAAGACGGATCGACGGCCACCTCCATCATCCCGGCCACGCCTCCCACAGCAAACACCGTCGGCAAGTCTGGGATGGCGATCTCCGAACGGGCACCGTCTGCAGAAATGGCCAGCAGTCTGCCTGCCATCTCAGTCACCAGGAGTCGACCATCAGGCAAGAAAGCCAGAGACCAGGGGCGATCCAGGTCCTGCACTATGGTCTGGACACGGTAATCCTCGGGATTCACATTGTCGACGGGACCACCGGCCGCGGGTGCCATGACATAAAAAGACAGCCCTGGGATTGCCAGCAGAGCGACTGCCAGACAGACAGTCTTCACATTCCAGCCCTGTCGTACGCCGGGAGCCGTCATCTTCCCAAATACCAGCCCACCCACCAGGCCGGTCGCACACATCGCGGCCAGGCCTGCAGCACTGGCCGTGGCCGCCACGAGATCCGGCATGGGGGTGAACAGACCGAGGCCCGTGAAGACGCACCACATCGCCGCAGCGGCGAGCAGCGCCAGTCCCATCAGGCGTGGCGTGCGCCTCGTCTGGCGAGTCAACCGATCGCCCAGCACAAGCGCAGGAATCAACCCGGCGGCGGCGATGGCGCACATCACGGGACCGAACCTGATTGCATCTTCAATCGTCAGCACGAGCCTGGTCGATACGGCGACGTCGATCGCGCCGACAGTGAGTGCGGCAAGACTCACCTGAGTCTGCACCACACTGCCCAGCACACCGACCACGAGGATCGCCACGAGCAATGCAATTACCCTGCGAGGACTGCCCATTGAAACCTTCTGGATCAAGCGGATTGAATGGTGACGGCAAGCATCGACTGTATCAGGGACTTGGATGTCCCGGACATGTGCCTGCCGTCAACCGGTTCAATCGCGAGCCAGTTCGAACAGTGCATGCGCCAGCACCCGTGCACCATCGGCCATGTGCGAGGGCGCCGCATACTCGAGATCGTTGTGCGTCTGACCATCCCGGCACTGAATGAACAACATGCCTGTGGCACAGATATCGCTCAGATAGCGGGAGTCATGGCCTGCGGTGGACGGCAGATCCAGCGTGTCGATTTTCAGGAAGTCTGCGGCTTGATGCAGAAGCCTGCATATCCCGGTATCGAAATCCAGCGACTGCGCACTGGACAACAACTCCACTGCGACCTTGCAAGGGCCGGCGACGTCTTCACAGAGGGAAGAAACCTGCTGACCAAGCCGCTGCAAATGAGCAGAGTCAGGATGACGCATATCAATGGAGAACACGACCTGACTCGGTACAACAGAAGGCGCACCCGGAACCACACTGAAACGTCCGACAGTCAGCCGCAGCACATCGTTCTCGTCATGGAAGCGTTCACTCATCTCCTGAACGCAGCGCAGTGCTGCGAGCAAGGCATCCTTGCGCCGTGAGAGAGGCACCGTACCCGCATGTGCCGCCTCACCATCGACTGTCACACGAAAGGTGAGCTTGCCCTGCATGGTCGTAACCACCCCCACGCTCAATCCCGCGGCTTCCAAAACGGTGCCCTGCTCGATGTGCGGCTCGATATAGGCCGCCACCGGGCTTCGAAGCTCACGCATTGGCAACGCCGGCATGGCGGCACGCACTTGCGCCAGCGCATCGGCGATCGACACGCCATGCGCATCCGTCACGGCAAGCGTCTGCTCAAGGCTGCGTGCGCCGGCATACACAGACGAGCCCGACATTCCCGGCGCAAAGCGCGACCCCTCCTCGTTCATCCAGGCCACGACATCGATCGGATGACGATGCCTCTGGCCAGACTGCGCAATGGCCTGCACGGCCTCCAGCGCGGCGAGCACGCCATAGGCGCCATCGTATTGCCCCCCCGTGGGTTGAGTGTCGATGTGCGAACCGGCCATGACGGGCGGTGCATCGGGGTCCGTGCCCTCCAGGCGCAAAAACAGATTCCCGATTGCGTCGGTCTGTGCCCGCATACCGATCTGCGCGGCCCAATCGAGCAGCAAAGTCTGTGCTTGAGCATCGCCCGGCGTCAGCGCCTGGCGGTCCACACCGGTGCTCGAATAGGCGCCGATCTGGGCCAGTTCGTCGATACGACGGGCCAGACGCGCAGAATCGACAAAGTGGGCGGGGTGCTGCGAAGCGTTGGTGTTTTCTGTGGACATGCGTTACCTCTGTAGACAGACGTTTAACGCCATCGAAGCGCGTACTTCGATGGTCATCGTTCGCATCAAAACAGCGCAGGTGGATTCTTGATGCGCAAAGCTGCCTGAACGGCACCAGGCAGTTCGCGGCACAACGCCTGCACCCAGTCTTCAGGCACACTCAGGCTGACCTTCACGAAGCGATCGCCGAACGCCTGTGTGTGATAGCGACCTTGCCTGATCATGATGCCTTTTTCCTGAAGTGCAGCCACCAGGCTCTCCGGTTGTATCCCCGCCTGAGTGGTCTCGATGATCAAAAAATTGGCTTGCGACGGATACACCGGGATATGCAGACCGTCGATGCCGTTGACCGCATCAAACAGCATTTCCTGGTTGCGCCGTAACTGCTGCTTGATCGCAGGGAACCACTCCGACTTCGCCTCTAGACCTGCGATGGCTGCCTTTTGCGACAAGACGTTGCTGCCCAGGTTATTGGGAGGTGCATTGGCAAGCAACTCGATGTTCTCCGTCGAAGCCACGACAGCCCCAAGGCGCATCCCGGCAAAGCCCAGCCATTTGGAAAAGCTGTACATCATCAAGGTCTTTTCGGGATAGAACCGATAGGCCGGAGAAAACCGATCGGCAAACTGGCAGTACGTGGCGTCGTGGATGAAGTAGGCTCCCACTTCCCGCGCAACGTCGGTGAACGCCCGAATCTCTTCCTCGGTATGGCAGGTTCCCAGCGGATTGTTGGGGTCGACCAGATAGATCACCTTCGTGCGGGGTGTAACGTGGCGGCGCAACTGCTCGACCGTCAGTTTGAACTGCTGCGCAGGATCGTAGATAGGCATCTGAACCACGGTCGCACCCGCACGTTGTGCGAAGGCCATCGGCCATGCCCAGCTGGGATCGGTCGTCAAGAACTCACTGCCGGGTTCGCAGAAGCGACTGCAAACGCTATACAGTGCCTGCACGGCGCCGTCAGTCACCATCACGCAGCCATCAGGCAGGCCCAGATCCTCGCGGATGAGGCAACGTAGACGCTCGAACCCCAGCGGCGGTGCATAGGCATGAAACTGACCAGAGTCGAACGCTTCGATGACAGCCTGACGCACGGTCGGGTGCGGCTCGAAATGATTGGTGTTCTGGCCCAGCCATTTCAGATCAGGGTTCTCGCATAATTGATCAAAAAAGGCATTGCGCTGCTCGAAAGACTTCATAACCTACTCCTCTTTCCCACCGATAAAATATACATTATTTATTTAATTGTATATTTATACGCATCAAAAACGAGCGCAGTCCAAGGACTTCGCTCGCCTGTAGCTCGATCAGGCCTTACTGAAGCACAATCTTCGCGCCATCGATCACCGACCTCCACTTCGCGGAGTCGTCCCTGATCCGTGCGGCCAATGATTGGGCGCTGTCGCCTACAGGCTCCATCCCCTGGGTCTGCAAGGCCTTGAGCACTTGCTCGTCTTTCATGAGCTGCGCCGTTGCCGCACCCACCTTCTCAACCACCTCAGTGGGCAGTCCCGCAGGACCGACCAGGGCATACCAGGCCAGGGCTTCGAAATCAGGCAAGCCCTGCTCCGCCACGGTTGGTACATCCGGCAGCGCTGCCGAGCGCTTGGCCGAGGTGATGGCGATCGGTTGAAGGGTGCCTGCCTTGATCTGCGGAATGACCGGCGCCAAGGACGAAACGATCACGGGAACTTGCCCACCAATGGCATCCGCGATAGCGGGGCCACCCCCTTTGTATGCAATGTGCACGGACTCCAGCTTGCGCTCGATCTGCAGCATCTCCATGCCCACATGGCCCACGCTGCCGACACCGGAGGTCGCATAGCTGTACTTCCCGGGCGAGGCACGCATCAAACCGATCAGTTCAGGCAGCGACTTGGCGGGAACTTGCGGATTGACCGCGAGCAACATGCCGGCCGAGGCCACAGTACCGATGGGCGTGAAAGACGTGTCGGGCTGATATCCAACCTGCTGCAAGCTGGGAAGAATCACCAATGTTGCTGACTCCAACAGATGCAAGGTGTAGCCGTCTGCCGGCGCGGCCGCGACAGCGCGCGCACCGATCACGCCTGCCGCGCCGGCGCGATACTCAACCACGACACTTTGCCCCAGCACCTCTCCGAGTTTGGGCGCGATGACCCGCGCCACGGCGTCGATCGAACCGCCTGGCGCATAGCCCAGCACCAGCTTGACAGGCTTGTCTGGATAGGTTGATTGGGCTGAATGTGCTGCCGTGCAAGCCAGCACGCCCAGAGCGAACGCCAAAGCCTTGAAGCATTTCATGGATTTCCCCTTCGATTATTTGCATACAAATAATGCTGTTTTGCATATTCTTGAGCGCAAGCACAAAGAAGTCAATGACAAAAAGGAGAAAAAAAGACAGTGCACCAGCGGCGTGCGTGAGCACGGAAAGAACGACAGGAATGCGCCAGCATGCATCGCATGAAGCACCCCGACGGTGCGGGACTTAACGTCCTGAGGATGCGATCAAATCGCCCAGCAGATCCATGTCGGGCATGGAGTGTGCCCGCAACAGTTGCGCTGCCCGAGCGCCATCGCGCTCGACAATGGCCTGAACAATGGCCTCGTGCTCCTCGAACACCTTGGCAACCTCCCCTTCGCGGCTGAGCTCATAGGCGCGGTAGGGCGCGATGCGATCGTACAGGGCACAGGCCTGGTCGATCAAACAGTGATTGTGCGAACCCTTGTAGATAAGGAAATGGAAAGTGCGATTGTGCTTCTGATAGGCACTGCGCGCACTATCGGAAACCGACTCACGAATCTTGTCTACCTGCGCCTGCAGTTGCGTACGCTCTGCGGCCGTCATGCGCCGCGCCGAGAGGCGACCCGCGAAGGCCTCGAGCTCAGCCATCATCTCGAACATCTCGACCAGTTGCTGAACCGACGCCTGCGCCACCACAGCGCCTTGCCTGGGACGCCACTGCACCAGACCGCTTGCCACCAACTGACGCAACGCTTCGCGCACGGGCGTTCGCGAGACGTTGAACCGGATCGCCAGCGAATGCTCGTCCAGCTTTTCGCCAGGCGCATGCAGGCCCGTCACGATCTCTTCAGTGATGCGCACACGCACTTCGTCGGCGAGCGTGCTGCGGCTGCTGGCGGGCTTGCGCGACGGATGCAGGGACAAGGCGCGGGAAGGCGCGGTTTTGGACATGAGGTTTTCTGGTGGACGCGTCGATGAACGCAAAAAGGATCACGCACGGCGCCCGCAGGACGCCGAACCGCCGTTATTATGAACCATGCGCTATCTGGCGGACAGCAAGGCTCTAGACAATGTTGCCCAGGCCTGCCGGCCGGTTGCTGCGCAAGTGCCTTCCGACAGTCTGCAGCGCAGACTCAAGCGCCTGCATCGAGGGCACGCGGCCCAGACTGATTCTGAGCGCCATTGGCGCCAGCGAGCCATCCACGGAAAAATGCGATCCCGGCGATACCTGTATGCCTTGCCTGTAAAGGGCGATCGCAATATCGTCTGGTCTTGTCGAGCCCGTATCCACCCAGACATGATAAGTCGGGCTCTGGGGCTTGAACATGAAGGGCCCCAGCGTGCGCAGCGCGACATCAATGCGGCGCTGCGCTTCCGCACGATGGATCGCCACACATTGCTGCGCCGCACCGCTGCCGATCAAGTGGGCAGCCATGCTCGCTTGCAAGGATGGTTCTGTCCACGCAAGCATCAACATGGCATCACGCAACGGCAAGGTCAACGTCTTCGGGGCGACCACATAACCGACACGCATGCCGGCTGACACGGTCTTGGAAAGACTCGTGACCAGCACCACACCTTCTGGCCAGAGTGCAGCAAGCGGAGGCGATTCCGGGCCTGCCAGCAAGCCATAGATATCATCCTCGATGATGGGCACGGATGCCGCCTTCGCCGACTCGATCAGCTTGAGACGTCTCTGATGCGAGAGCGTCGCACTCGTCGGGTTGTGGGTGGCAGGCGTACACACGATGACCTTGGGGCGATGCTTGGCGATGAGACCGGCCACCTGGTCGGTGACCATCCCTTCCTCATCGACAGCAATGCCCACAAGTTTCAGTCGGAGCATCTGACCGATTCGACGCAAACCTGCGTAGTTCAGCTCCTCGCACAACACACTATCGCCAGGCTCTGTCAGCGCCAGTAGTGAAACGATCAGACCCTCGTGCGCACCGTGGGTGATCAGCACTTGTTCGGGGCTGACGACATGATCGCGCAATGCCATCCAGGCGCAGCCTGCGGCGCGATTGTTTGCGCTACCCGGCACGGGTTCATAATCGAACAATGATGTGGCCTCAGCCGACGATGCGGTGTGCTGCAGGCTCTCCTGAAGCAATTGCGCTGTCAGTTCGGCAGGCGGGGCATTGAGTGAAAGATCGACGTGAGTGGGCTTGAAGGGCGCCTGCGAGCCCTTCTGATTGATGTAGGTACCACTGCCTGCCCGTGCAATCACCAGCCCGTTGCGTGTGGCCAGATCAATCGCCTTGGTCACCGTCGCGATGGTCACATTGAAATACTCGGCGATCTCTCTTTGCGGGGGCAATCGGGTACCCGGCATCAGAGCGCCGTCATCCACCCCTTTTGCGATCGCAGCAGCGACGGCAGCATATTTGGTGCCACTGCCCAACTCCATCACAGGAGCCCAGTTTGCCATCAAAGGCACACGCCCCTGTGCCTGATGCAAGTCGCTAGAACCTTCAGCGCTTTCTGATGACATTTTTTCTCCTATTACCAGCCGACAGTCAGAACCGAAGCGCCCGGAATGAACATGAGTCCAAGCAAAATGATGACGACTGCCGCAGCGAACGGGAGTGTACCTTTAAACACCTGCATGACCGGTACCTTGCTGATGGCACTGATGACGAAAAGATTCAGGCCGATAGGCGGCGTGATCACTGCCAGTTCCATGTTCAGAATCAACAGAATACCGAAATGAATGAGGTTGACGTCGGCATTGATCAGCAGCGGCAGCAGTATAGGCATCGTGATGAGAATCACCGAGATGACCTCCAGGAACATGCCAAGAATCAAAAAGAAAATCATCAATGCCGTCAGCAACTGCCAGCCTTCCAGATTCATCGCGGAAATGCTTTCGAAGATGGCATGCGGTATGCGCTCCGCCGTCAATGCATAGCTGAACAAGCTGGCCGAGCCGATGATCAACAGAATCATGCCCGCAGTCGAAGCCGACAATGTCAGCATGGTGGGCAATTTCGAAAGCGGCGTGCGATAGACCAGAAGCGCCATGCCCAAAGCATAGGCGCACGCCACTGCGCTGGCTTCGGTGGGGGTGAAATAACCCGAGTAGATCCCCCCAAGAATGATGACCGGCAACAGAAGAATGCCGCCCGCCTTCTTGATGCTGGCAATGCGTACCGACATGGGTTGCCTGGGTCCCGGAGGCACCCCCGAACGTACCCCCATGACATAGGCGAAGATCACCAGCAGCAACGCCAGCAACAGCCCGGGCAACATCGCCGCCTTGAACAGGCCACTGATGGATATGTCCGTCATCATGCCGTAAATGATCAATGGAATCGATGGTGGCAAGACGATTCCCAGGCCGCCTGCCGTGGCGATCAGCCCCACGGAGAACGACCGGTTATAGCCGCGTGCCAGCATCTCCGGAATCATCACGGATCCCACGGCGGCGGCCGTCGCCGTCGATGAGCCGCAGATCATCGAAAAGAACAGCGTTGCCAGAACGGCGACCACTGGCAGGCCACCACGATAGTGACCCATCCACGCATCAACCATCTCGACCAATTTGCGTGTAGCGCCGCTGCGATTCAGTATTTCGGCCGACAGAATGAAAAACGGGATGGACAGCAAAGTGGCAGAATTCAATGATCCGAACAGCGTGGAGGCAAACGCGGTCGGATACTCATTGGCCGAGGTCATGTACGCGAGGCCCGCCAAGGCCAATACGAAAGCGACTGGCGCGCCGATGAGCAGCCCTGCTCCTAAAACACCAAAGGTGGTGAACATAAAATTCTCTTAGAGATTGATGTTGGCCAGCGGAGCCTCGGACTGATCGAGGGTGACTTCAGTTGCGGGTTCACGCAGCACCTCCACCAGATGGACCAGTGCGTGTATCAGCATGAGCAGCCCGCCAAGTGGCATGATGATTTGCGGGATCCACATGGGAATTCTCACTGTTCCCAGGGTTCTGTCGCCAAAAGTCAGGCTTTCGTCCACCAGCAGCACCCCCGAGAACAGCAGGCCGCCAGCCATGACAATCATGGCGAGCGCACTGGTGATGCGCAATGTCTTGGCAATGGCAGGCGGGCAGATCAGCAGCAGGATATCGACGCGCACATGAATATTGCGCTGTATGCCCACACCGGCCGTCAGAAAGATGCTCCAGATGGCACAAAACGCGGCCACCTCGTAGAGCCCGCCGACGCTGTAACCCGCCGCACGGACGAGAATCTGCAGGAACACCAGCCCAGCGGCGAAAAGCAAGAACAGCCCGCCAAGCTGGTCTTCGATAAAAGTCGTGATTCTCAGTAAATAAGCAAGCGAGCGTTTCATGAGTCAGGCTCCTGGGCGGGTCTACCTACGGTAGCCCGCGCGCGACGTTTATTGGCGAACCTGGCTGATCAAGGCCTTGGCTTCCTTGTTTTGCCGCTGCTCGGCTTTCGCCGCCATATCCAGCCACGCCTGCTTGTTCTCGAGCTCGACCCATTTCAGGCCGTTTTCCGCCAGGTACTTCTCCCAGCGCGCGATATTGCCTATTGTCTGATCACGGTTCCACGCCTCGGCGTCTTTCACGGCACGCATGAACCCCTCGCGCTGTTTTCCGTCCATGCGCTCGAGGCTTTTCGTGTTGACGACCATCGCGTAGCCCCCTACGCCGAACAGTTCACGGCTACCGGAGGACAGAACCTCGTTCCAGCGTGCGGGTCCCGCATAAGTTGGCGTGGTCAACACAGAATCGGCCACGCCTTGCTGAAGGGCAAGATACACCTCGGTTGCCGGAATGGCGACAGAAGTCGCGTGACCGGCTTCCAGCATGGCCTCCAGCGGCCGGGAAGGTGCCATACGCACTTTACGCCCCCGCATGTCGCCAGGCTGGACTATTGGCTTCTGCGCGGCAAACAGATAGACGGGCCCGTCATGCCAGATACTCAGACCCGTCATGCCACGTGAACTCAGGCGAGACAGCAGTTCGTTGCCGATCGGCCCGGCAAACGTGTCGATGGCGTGTTGCGGGTTCTTGAAGAGGAAAGGCTGATAGAAGACATCCCAGGCCGGGTCGATGCTGGAAAAATAGGACGTGTACGGCGCCACGATATCCACTTGGCCACGCGCCACGGCCCGCACCTCCTCAAGAGTAGGAACCAGTTGACCACCAGGATAGACCTGCACGGTGACCGACCCATCGGTGTATTGCTTCACCAACTCGGCGAATTTGTTCGCGGTCTGGCCCTTGATCGCGGTTTCCGGTGCCTCATGAGCGAAGCGGTAGACAAGGTCAGCGGCATGCGCAGCTTGTGCTGCTCCCATGACGGCAATGCAGGCACACACCTTTTTCAGACGTTTGATCATCGACATATTCCCCTTGGACGCATTGAATCGTGAATGCCGGACAGATTGTCCAGCCCATTCTTGAAATAACAGTATTACTCTGCATTTCGAGCAGGCTATTATTCGATTTCGCAAAAGTCAATTCAAAAATATGACCCTCAAAGGCAATATAGGTGTTTATCCTAGTTAAAAAGAGTTGACCAACCAAAGTGTACTCTCCTAAATTACATATCGCACTAGTGCACTTTTGGAGAGAAAAATGATTTTGCCTAGTAACAAAGAGCTGATCGACGGCGAGCTTTACGTGCCCGGCCTGCCCGTCGATTACGTCACAAAAAAATACGGCATTGCGGCGGGCGATGTCGCGAAGCTCGCTTCCGCAGAGAATCCTCACGGCGCGTCACCGAAGGCCGTTGCCGCAGTCGAAGAAGCCCGTGGACGCCTGGATATCTATCCGGACTGGACTGCCCGTGCGCTGCGTACGGCCATCGGCGAAAAATACGGTGTCGATCCCGAAGGTGTCGTGTGCGGCTCGGGCGAAACCGAGGTGATCTCGATGGTGATACGCGCCTTTGCTGGTCCCGACGATAGTGTGCTGATGCATGATCCATGCTTTCCGCTCTACAGGATCTACTCGCACTGTGAAGGTCGCCGCCCCCTGTACGCACCGATGGGCCCGGACTTCACTTTCGAGATGGATCAATATCTCGATCTGCTGAAAGAGAAAAAGCCGCGTATCGCGTTCTTGACCAGCCCCCACAACCCGTGCGGGCGTCTGATGCCAGAGGCCGATATCCGTCGCGTATGCGAACAGGCCCCGCCCAACACACTGGTGGTGCTCGACGAGGCCTACATTCACTATTCCGAGACCGAAGGCGGCATGCACCTGCTGGCCGAATATTCCAACCTCATTGTCTTGCGCACGTTCTCCAAGGCGTTCGGCCTGGCCGGTCTGCGCATTGGCTTTGCGATTTCGCGCAACGAGGCATTGATCAACCCTCTGCGCCGTATCAAGCCCACTTGGAACATGGGACAAATGCAGATCGCTGGTGGCATTGCCGGCATCAACGATGACGAACACGTAGCTCGTGCCGTGCGCACGGTGGTGGAAAACCGGGCTTATGTCGCTCAGGAACTCGCCAGATCCGACCGATTCAGGATGGTTCCCGACTCGCGTGCAAACTTCTTTCTCACCGAGATCCTGGACCCTGCACTGAACTCGACTAAAGTGTTCAACGGCCTGCTGGAACGAGGCGTCATCGTCAAGGACGGCACCGATATCGCGGGGCTGGGCGCTCGCTATCTGCGCGTGGACGTCAATCTGCGCAAGCATATGGACCGTTTCCTGAACGCCTTGAGCGACATCCGCTAGTACAGAAAAACAAAAGGGGAAGCGTTAATGTCTGACACGATCGTGATCGGCATCGACGTCGGTGGCACGTTCACCGACGCAATTGCAATCGAAGCGGGCAGCGGCACCATTCTGATGGCATTCAAACTGCCATCCACGCCGTCCGATCCCGCACAGGCCGTCATTGACGCCTTGTTGCGGATATCACAGGCGCACGACCTTCGTGGCGCCACCGTCTGCCACGGCACCACGGTGGGAACCAACACGCTGATCGAGCGCAAGGGCGCACGCGCAGCGCTGGTGACCACGCAAGGCTTCACGGATGTTCTGGAACTGCGACGCCAGAACCGCCCAACGCTGTACGACCTGAACGTACAGGTATCGGAGCCACTGATCGACCACACACTGCGTTTCGGCGCATGCGAAAGATTGGACGCACGTGGCGATGTCGTCATGCCGTTGACGGGCGTAGACGAGCTCGTGTCCCGACTGGTCGAGAACGACGTGCAGGCCGTGGCGGTGTCCTGCCTTCACGCCTACAAGAACGGTACACACGAACGGGAAATCGGTCGTGCCATCCGCGCCGCGCTGCCCAATGCGTTCATCACGACATCGGAAGACGTATGTCCGGAATTTCGTGAGTACGAGCGCACCAGCACGACTGTCGTGAATGCCTACATCGGACCGTCGGTGGGCCGCTACATCCATCGTCTGGCCGACGAAGCTGCACGCATGGGCATCGCCGATCTGCTCATCGTCAAATCCAACGGGGGGCTGACCTCGCCGGCCAACGCCCAGCGATTCCCGGTTCACCTGATCGAATCGGGGCCCGCTGCCGGCATGATCGCAACAGCGGCATATGCCCGCGCAACGGCACGCGACAACGTCATCGCCTTCGACATGGGCGGCACCACTGCCAAAGCAGGTGTAGTCCGGGCGTTCACCCCTCAGATCACCGACGAATTCCACGCCGATCATCTGATCAACGGACGCAATGTCGGTGGCTATCCGATACGCAGCGCTGTACTGGACATCATCGAAGTAGGTGCAGGCGGTGGCAGCATTGCCTGGATCGACGAGGGTGGCGTACCCAAGGTCGGCCCCGAAAGCGCGGGCGCCGACCCTGGGCCAGCCTGCTATAGTCGCGGCGGCACACGACCTACGGTGAGCGACGCTCATGCCGTCATAGGCACCTTGAATGCTGAAACGTTCCAGGGCACGGGCGTCAGTTTTGATCGCGAGCGAGCAGTTCGGGCCATTCAGACCCATATCGCCGAACCTATGGGCTGGACACTGGCCAGGGCCGCACACGCCGTCATCGATATCGCTGTCGCCAACATGACGGAAATGGTTCGTCTGGCCACTGTTCGCCGTGGCCTGGACCCTCGAGAATTCTCGATCATGGCATCCGGTGGCGCTGGCCCGCTTCACGCCGCTGCGGTCGGCTCCGAAGTGGGCGCAAAGGAGGTCGTCGTTCCGCCCTACCCCGGCATTTTTTCCGCATTAGGCGCCATGCTGGGCGACATCCGTCACGATCTCTCCGTAACCTTGCTGTCACCTCTGGCCGATGTGTCAGCCGAGGCCCTGAGCGAAGCATTCCAGGATCTGCGCAAAAAAGCCGATGGGCTGCTCGCTCAGGAGTCTGCAGGCAGCGACACCATGACGGTTTCACGTTATGCCGACGTCAGATTCGCCGGCCAGCTTTCCGAGTTGCGTATCGAACTGGGTGCATACAACGAACCGCTTGCTTCGATCGACCACATCGCCACACAGTTTCGAAATGCCTACCGCAAGGAGTTCGGGTTCGATCTGCCCGACGCCTCGCCAGAGCTGGTGACGCTTCATCTGGTGGTTCAGTTGCCACTCAGGATCGATGCTGCACAGGTTTTCGAATCGAAGGACCATCATGCTCAGCCGGCACCCTACGACCATCGCCAATACATGAAGGCGGACGGAACGACCCAGCAGATTCCGGTCTACCGCAGCAAGGATAGTACAGGCGCATCGCTGACGGGTCCTGTGTTGATCGACCACGCCGGCTCGACGGTGTGGGTGCCAGCTGGTCAACCCGTCACGATCGGCGCAGACAGCGCGGTCGTATTTTCAATTATGGGAAACTGATCAATGAAAGATACCGTGCCTGAACTACGCGGAGGCGTACTGGACGAAGATCCTGTCACGTTCGAAGTGGTCAAAAGCGCCATGTATGCCATTTGCGGAGAAATGAAGAGCGTCATCATGCGCACCTCGTTCTCGCCTCTGCTGAGCCTGTCCGCAGACCTCTCCTGCGCAATACTGGACAGTCAATGCAATGTCATTGCGCAGGGTGTCGATATTCCAGTGCACCTGGGAGCAGCACGCTTCACGGGGCTCGCCGCGCTGGCGCGATTCCCACAAGAGACCTGGCAGGAAGGCGATGGCGTCCTGCTCAATGATCCCTACGAGGGGGGCACACACCTGCCCGACATGTCGCTGCTCACACCGATCTTTTCGGAATCACTACTGGTGGGTTTTGTTCTGAGCCGGATTCACTGGCCTGACATCGGCGGCATCGCCGCTGGCAGCTCCAGCGTTTGCGATGAAATCCTGAAGGAAGGGCTGCGCATACCGCCGGTCAAAATTCTTGAGCAAGGGGTCGTACGCGAAGATGTACTGCGCCTGATTCTTGCCAATGTACGCGTCCCGGCCGATCGCAAAGGCGATTTCCAGGCAGCCCTGGCAGGCCACCGCCGAGCAACCGAACGACTGCTGCAATTGTGCGGCCGATATGGCGCGCACACGGTGACTCGCATCATGGACGATACCCAGCGCTACAGCCAGAGGCTGGTGCACGCAAAGCTCTCCGGCCTGCCGGATGCCGAGGTCGAGCATCAGGAAACACTGGACGGCGATGGAGTAACGGAAGGATCGGCGCCATGCATCAAGGTTCATATCACCAAGCAAGGCGCGCGACTGCTGTTCGATTTCACCGGCACGGATCGTTGCGTGGCCGGCCCGATCAACGCACCGCTCCCGGTGACGGCGTCGGCCGTCTATTACACCGTACTCAGC
>JAEYZR010000418.1 GCA_023427945.1 Pseudomonadota bacterium
CAACAAGGCGCCCACGGCGGTGCCGCGCGCAATGGCGGGCGTCATGCGCCGCACATCTTCGCGTGAAGGCATGAGTTGCGTGATGGGCGCCAGCCCGACGTCACCTTGCGAGCGATTGTGGCGTTCGAGATTGACGGCGATTTCCGCGACACCAAACACGCCCATTGCCAGTGCCGTGAATTCGATGCCGTCATACAGGTCGGGAATGTTGCCGGTGAAGCGATATTCGCCCGAGTTCACGTCGGTGCCCAGCAGACTGAGCAGCAGACCCAACACCACCAGGCCCAGCGATTTGTCGATGGTGTCCGAAGACAGTGCGACCGCACCCACCAGACCCAGAACCATCAGCGCGAAATACTCGGAAGGGCCGAACAGGAACGCGATGGATGTAAGCGGCTCGGCAAGCGCGGCCAGCAACAGCACGCCGATGCTGCCGGCGATGAACGAGCCGATGGCCGCAGTGGCCAGCGCCACACCGCCCCGGCCCTGGAGCGCCATTTGATGACCATCGATCATGGTGACTGCCGACGATGATTCACCGGGAAGCTTCAGCAAAATGGCCGTGGTGGACCCACCGTACTGCGCACCGTAGTAGATGCTGGCGAGCAGGATCAGCGACCCCGCCGCAGGCAGGCTGTAAGTCAGGGGCAAGAGCATGGCGACGGCAGAGATCGGCCCCAGGCCGGGCAGCATGCCGATGAATGTGCCGATCAGGCAGCCCAACAGCGCGTAGCCCAGGTTTTGCCAGGACATCGCAACAGTGAAGCCCTGCATCAGATGATCGATCAGTTCCATGAGTGGTCAAACGCCCAGAAATGCGGGAAGCAAAGGAAACGGCAGCGACAGCCCATAGACGAATCCGCCGACGTTGACGACCACCATGACCAGGGCATTGAGCAGGGTCGCTTTCCAGGTGAAGTCCCGGCTGGCCAGACTGGCAAGGATCACCAGTACCGTGAGCGCCACGACCATCCCCAGCGGACGCAGCAGTGCCGCAAACAGCAGCACGGAGCCCACCATCCAGATGAGGGGGCGGACGTTCCAGCGCGGCACGCGAACCACGGCACCTCGCGCCAGCGTGGCTCGGGCCACGATCACGATGCCAATGGCCGCCAGCACGACGCCCAGGAGAAAAGGGAAGTAACCGGGCCCCATGTAGGACAGCGTGCCCATGTCGTAGCGCGAGGCGGCCAGCGCGAAGCCCCCGCCTGCCAGGGTGTACAGGGAACCGAGGATGAAGTCCGGTTGGTGCTTGATCGAAACCTGTGTCATGGCCTGGCCTATAGCGTCAGGCCAGCTTTGCTGGCGACCTGGGCATACAGCCGCGTGTCGTCGGCAATGCTGCGATTGAGTTCATCGGGTGGCGAGGCGGCCACGATGAAGCCCAGGCCTTCCAGCGTGTCGCGGGTCTGCGCTTCGTTCAGCAGCGCTGCGGTCTGCGTGAAGATTTTCTGGACGACGTCCGGGGGCGTGCCGGCAGGTGCGGCCAGCCCCTGCCAGCTCTGGAAGGTGTAGTCGGTCACGCCTTGTTCCTGCAGCGTGGGAATGTCAGGCAGCGCCCTGGAGCGAAACGGCGTGGTGACGGCAAGGCCCTTGAGTTTGCCGGCGCGTATGTTTTCAGTGGCGGCGGCCAGGGTGATGATCTGCGCATCGATGTGTCCGCCGATCACATCGAGCATGGCAGGGCCGCCACCCAGCGAGGGAATGACGTTGAATGCCACACCCGTGCGTTGCGACAGCAGTTCGATGGCCAGATGCTGGTGGCTGTTCTTCGCGCCCGACAAGGCGATCGAAGTCTTCCCCGGGTTCGCCTTCACATAGGCCAGGTATTCCCCGAAGTCGTTCACTCCCAGATCCGGACGCACCATGATGAGCAGCGGGTTGACTACGGCCTTGATGACGCCGGTCAGATCCCTTTGCGGATCGTAGGGCAGTGGCCGGGACTGGATCGCGTCGATCGACAGCCCGTCGCCCGCCAGCAGCAGCGTATGCCCATCGGGCCTGGCCTTGGCCACCAGGTTGGTGGCGATGCTGCCGCCACCGCCCGGCTGGTTTTCGACGATAGTGCGCACACCCCACGCGGCATCGAGCTTCTGGCCGATGGTGCGGGCCAGCTTGTCGGCACTTCCGCCTGGCGATGCGGCCACGAGAATGCGCAGGTTGCGGGCAGGGAAGTCGGCGGCAGCATGCGCCTGGCGCAGCATTGGCGTACCGATCAACGTGGTGGCAGCGATGCCGGAGGAGATGAGAAAGGAACGTCGTTTCATGGAAATTCTCGATGAGGGAAAAGAAGGGC
Source organism: Pseudomonadota bacterium (assembly GCA_023427945.1). Classification (GTDB taxonomy): domain Bacteria; phylum Pseudomonadota; class Gammaproteobacteria; order Burkholderiales; family Burkholderiaceae_B; genus Schauerella. Next base: position 2,297 of record JAEYZR010000418.1, read on the forward strand.
GCGTGCGATCCCGCAAAAACGATGTGCGCCTGGCCCTGCGCTACGGCTGGGGCTGGGTCGCGGCGATCACGCTGAACGTGGCTTCGGCACCGGGCCTTCGAATCTGTTCGGCCAGCGCCACCTCCCATTGCAGATAGGCGTGGAAAGCGGCATCGCGTTCACGGGTGTCGGTGAAGTCGTAGGCATGGCGCCAGGCATGGTGCTCGCCGCTCAGGTCCCGATCGCTTCCGCTGGCCGTCGGATAACCCGCCTCGAACCAGTTCCTGTTGCCGCCCAGCAGTGCGCGCGCGGCGATGCCTTCGCGTTTGAGTCGCCGTACGATGCTGTCGGCCAGGATGCCATCGTGCGAAGTGATCACCACGGGCTTGCCATCGGGGTTCACGCCGGGCAGTCGTTGAGCAAGCGTCTCGGGTACGACAAACCACGCGTCGCGCACGTGCCGCCGGGCATAGGCTGAGGGCGAGTCCGCATCCAGCACGATCACGCTGTTCAACTCGAGGCGCTGCGCCAGTTCCGCTGCCGATATCCAGGCCGACTCAGGGCTCGCGGGGTCGCGCAACACCTGCAGCACTTCATCCCCCGTCTCCAGAGCGATGACGCTGGGGTCAGGTGCATGGGTGAACACGGTGTGGCGCCCCAACTGAACAAGCCAGGCCGCCACCGTTGCGGCACGCACACCGTCCCAGTCGGCCAGCACGATGGTGGCACCCTGGGTGCCGACATAGTCGTCCGTGGCCTGGATGAGCTGGCCACCTGCGGCCCAGCGCCAGCCTGGCAAGTGGCCGGCCCGATACTCGTCCAGATCGCGGATGTCGAACAGGTAAGTCGTTCGCTGCGTATCCTCCAGCAAGGCCTGCAGCGCGGCAGGGCTCAGGCTCTCCACTCTGGCGCGAGCCTGCAGTGG
>JAEYZR010000253.1 GCA_023427945.1 Pseudomonadota bacterium
CATCAGCGCAACGTGATCAGCAGTGTGGCGCACCACCGCCAGATCGTGCGTGATGAGCAAAATGGCCATACCCAGATCTCGCTGGATATCGGCCAGCAAACTGAGGATCTGCGCCTGAACCGTGACGTCCAGCGCGGTCGTGGGCTCGGCGGGAATGAGCAATTGGGGTTCGGCGGGCAGGGCGATGGCAATCATGCCGCGCTGCTTTTGGCCGCCCGAGAACTGAAAGGGAAAATCGTCGACACGCCGCTGGGGATCGGGAATGCCTACGCGTTGCAGCCACTGGATCGCGCGCGCACGCAGCGCCGCGCCGGTCAGCGAGGTATGTGCGCGCAATGTCTCTTCGATCTGGGCACCGACCCGCATGACCGGGTTCAGGCTGGTCGCAGGTTCCTGGAAAATGATGCCGATACGTGCGCCGCGCACCTTACGCACGTCGTCATCGGCCAGCTGATTGATGTCGGTGCCCTCCAATTGGACTTGCCCGCCCACGATGCGTGCGGCATCAGGCAGCAGTCGCAAAAGCGCCAGCGCTGTCATGCTTTTGCCGCATCCCGACTCCCCAACCAGAGCGAAAGTCTGCCCCCGGGAGATCGTCAAAGCCAGATCGTGCACCACCTGGGTCAGTTTGTGCTCGCCCTGGACGGCAACACCCAGGCCTGTGATATCGATCAGAGGGGCTTGCAAGTTCGTCATGCGAGCCTCCCGACCGGTGCGGCGCCTGCCGGCTTGCGCCGGATCCTGAACACGCGACTGCGCGGGTCGAATGCAGCCCGGACGGCGTCGGCAAACAGATTCGCAGCCAGCACCAGCGCCAGCATGAATGCAAAGGCCGACATCAGACTCCACCAGACCATCGGATCGCGCGACATGTCCAGCCGCGCACCATCGATCATGGTGCCAAACGAACTCATGGTGGCATCGACACCGATACCCAGATAGGAAAGCACGGCCTCATACAGCACGAGACTGGAGAATTCGAGCACCACGGTAATGAGCACGATGTGCATCACATTGGGCAGCAGATGACGCCGCATGATGGTCCAGTGCGACACGCCGAATGCACGCGCGGCCTGGACATACTCCAGCTCGCGCAGTTTGAGCGTCTCGGCACGCAACAGGCGGCACAGGCCTGCCCAGCCTGTCAGGCCGAGGATCAGACACAACATCAGCAGACGCAGGTCAGCGCGATGTGCCGAGGTGGGGAAAAGCCCGGGATTGTTGTCGATGAATGCCTGCATCAACAGCACGCAGGCCGCCACCAGCAGGATGCCCGGAATCGATGTGAGGGTGGTGTACAGGTACTGGATGACATCATCGATTCGTCCCTTGAAGTAGCCCGCCGAGATACCCAGTATGAGCGCAGGCGGCAGCATCGCAACCGTGGTGAGCGTACCGATCACCAACGCCGTGCGGATGCTGCGCAGCGACTGCCAGAGCACATCCTGCCCTGTCTGATCCGTTCCCAGTGCGTGATAGCCCGATGCCATGCCGCCCAGTAAACCAGCTACCATCAGCACAGCCAGCATGGTGAACCACATGGCGCGCAGCGGTATCCCTGTGTTGTTGGCAATGAGATCGGACCACGCCTGGCGCCATCCGTCTCGCCGGCGTGCCAGCGTAGCGACCATGAGCGCCAGCAGCAGCAGGGAGACGGCGATGCCGCAGAGCACCCCGATCAGGATGCGCATGGCGATATCCCCGCCACGGGGTGCGTCGGGACTGGCCAGGTGCGTTCCGGCATGCACGAGCGGCTTGAACTCGCGCTGCGGTCCCTGGTCGGTCAGCACCGTTTCCTTGTTCAACTGACGCGTGGCCAGCGGGGCGGAAAACCTGCTTTCAGGCATGGTCAACGTGGTATTGGCAAACAAGCCCTCCAGTGCCGACCGGACGATGGGCGAATATGTCTTGGGCGCATCGGCTGGAGCTCCAGCCACGGGCGGCAGCACAGGACGATAGTGTATGGAGTCGGCCAGGCCAATCAGTACAAACGCAGCAAGCACCACGGCCGAACACATCGCAGGCGCATCGGTAGCGACCCTGTACCAGGTGCTGCGCAGGTTGGGTGATCGCATGACATGAATGCTATAGATCACGACGGCAAGCACCATCAGCCACAGGGCGACGTCGGTCCAGAGAAACACGAAAAGTGGCATGGCGGCTACTCGAAACGGATCCGTGGATCGGCAAAGGTGTATGAAATATCGGCCAGGAGCAGACCGGCGATGTAAAGCACGGCTCCCAGGAAGACCATCGCACGCACAATCGAAAAGTCCTGCGAATTGATGGCTTCGATGGTGTAGCTCCCCAGTCCCGGTATGCCGAAGAAGGACTCCGCGATCAGACTGCCCATGAACAGCAGCGGCAAGGCCGAGACCGTGCCTGTCAGGATTGGAAGCATGGCGTTGCGCAACACGTGGCGAAACAGCACGACGCGCTCGCTCAGGCCTTTTGATCGGGCGGTGCGTACGTAGTCCTTGCCGATCTCCTCAAGAAAGAGCGTACGGTAGAAACGTGCCTCCGGCCCCAGGCGCGACACCACGCCGATGACGATGGGAAGGGCCAGGAACTTCCAGATATCCCAGCCCCACATGAACCCTGAATAGGGCACGAGCCTGAGTGTCTTGGCAAACAACCATTGCCCGGCAATGATGTAGAACAGCGACGATATGGACAGCAGGAACACACAGAACACCACGCCCCAGAAATCCAGCCGGGTTGCCCGAAAGTAGACCAGCAGCAAAGCAAACACCACGCTTGCGAACAGGCCCAACAAAAAGGTGGGGACGGCCAGCGCCAAGCTCGGGCCCACGCGCTTGCGGATTTCCGTGTTGATATCGTGGCCCGAGTCGGCCGTGCCGAAGTTCATCGTCAACAGCGGCACCGAGCGTTGATAGAAAATCGTGTCGGTCCATTTCTGCGCGCCGCTGGCCTGGCTGTTGACGAACAGCGGCTTGTCATAACCTCGTTCAACCTTCCAGCGCTCGATCGCATCGGCAGTGACCCGTTGCCCCCCGATATTGATGCGCGCCATATCGTCGGGCGTATTGACTGCGAAAAACAGCAGGAAGGTGAAAAGATTCACGCCAATCAGAATGAGGACGCCGTAGCAAAGACGCCGAATGATGTAGGCAATCATGCCTTGTTCTCCCCTGCCGGTTTCTGGCTCGCCATGTGTCCCAGTGCGTTGCGCTGCCGGATGTGCCTCAGGCTGCGCGCCGACGCCCACAACACCAGGCCCAGCAATGCCACGATCCCCAGGAGAGGCCACCAGATGGGGCTGTTCCACTGGGCCAGTTTTTCAGTGCGCAAGGCCGGATCCACTTTGTAGAACTGCAGGGCATTGCGCACCATCTGCGAGGGCGCCGCGTTGCCTACCCACTGCTGATAGACGCCCGCGCCATAGGGGTTGTAGCCGAACATCAGGGGTGCATCGTGTCGCAGGATGTCGACCATCCTGTCGATGACCGCCTGCTTGTCCGGCCCATCCTCGAGTTTGACCATCTTCTTGTAGAGTGCGTCGTAGTCTGCGTTGCTGTAGTTGAACGCGTTTTCGCCGCCCGTCTTCATTTTGCTGTTGGGCCCGTAGAACAGGTTCAGGAAATTCTCGGCGTCCGGGTAATCGGCAACCCACCCATATAGATAGACCTGGCCGCTGCCGTTGTTCAGCTTTTCCTGAAAGCGGTTGAAATCTGTCGAGCGCAACTCGAGTTGAATGCCCAATTGGGCAAAAGCACGGCGCAACCAGAGATACATGGGATTGTTTCCGCCACCGGTCATGGCATCGAAGTTGAGCACCAGTGGTGCACCGGTAGCGGTGGAGCGGCCATTCGGATAGCCTGCCTCGGCCATCAGACGGCGCGCCTGTTCGATGGGCTTCAAACGCGGACGGCCATCGACGACATCATAGATTTCGCGATTGACGCCCTCGACGCCTTCCCGGAATCCGAAAATGCCGGGCGGAATCGGACTGTGTGCAATCTGCCCCTCGCCATCCCGAAAGATCGCAATATATTCCTGCCAATCGATCGCCATCGAAATGGCCATACGCAGCTTGCGATTCTTCTCGCTTTGCTCGGGCGTACTGCCCGCACCCACCAGGGGATCTTCCCAGTTGAATCCCATATACCACGCGGTCTGCTCGACGGCCCGCGCAAAAATCAGTCCCCTCTCTTTATAGAGCTCGGCTTTGTCGGGGGAATCGCCGGCAGCCACGATCATGGCGACACCGTATTCCCCGCGATCCAGGCCCGGGCTGTCGTAATAGCCTTGAAGGAACTTTCCCGTCAAAGGAATCGACTCCTTTTCGAGGACGAACTCGGCCCGATCGAGCAAAGGCGTGGGCCTGCCGCAATCAGCCAGACGCCCTGCCTCGCGGTCGGCATCGGAGCCTTCGCACGGATAGGGCATGCCCCAGTAATTCGGATTTCGCTCCAGTGTGAAGCCTCGATTCAACTGGAAATCCACTAGATAGAATGGGCCCGCACCCACGGGCCAGCGCGCCAGGCCCAGGTTGCGCTGCGCCATGCCGGGCTGGTTGTAGAACTGGTCGGCCTCCCAGGGAACGGGCGAGAAGAAATTCATGGCAAGCCAATACTTGAATTGGGGGTCTTTGCCATTGACACGGATGCGCAGCGTGTGGGCATCGGGAGCCGTCACACCTTCCAGCGCATATTGCCGCAGGTCCAGCCATGCCGACTGCCCCTTGCCTTCAGCACGCAGGGCCTTGTTGGCATCGGCCAGCGTCTTGGCGTAATCCTCGAATCCGACGATGCGGCGAGCCAGAGAGGAAAATGCCGGTGAAGGCACCCTCGGGCTGGCCAGGCGCTTGATGCCATATAGATAGTCCTGCGCAGTCACCTCGCGCGTGCCGGACTCGGGAAAATCGCTGGGTCGCTCGATACGCGGCAATGCGGAAAAGTCCACCGGCACGTATAGCGGCGAGCCCTGAGGCGTGCGGGCCAACGCCGGATGAGGTGCATAGCGCATGCCCTTGCGCACTTTGATGTCGTAGACACTTTGCGCGATATCTTCGGCCGGCGCATCGTCGGGCAGGCGCTTGCCGGCCTTGTCCAGATAGATCGGCAGGACGACCTGCTCGGCGCCCAGCCCTTGCAGTTCGTAGGGCCGCTTCAGATAGTGGTAGCGGTAGAGCGGCTCGTAGGCGTTGTAGACAATGGCCGTTTCGTTGCTGGAGAACGAAAGCGCGGGATCCATCGTTTTGGGCGTGGAACCGAAGAACGCCGAATACAGCGTGTTTTCGCTTTGCTCGCCAGCCCGGTACGGACTGTTGATAGGCGTATCGGCGCCGGAAGCCGGCGTGACCATCCCAAACACCAACGCCAGTGCGCACAGCATACCGCCGAGAGACCTGAAACCAATCATGCAGGACCTTTAGTGGATCTATCTAGGAAAACCTGAACGTCACATACTATTGCGCACATTGTTGCTCGCGCCAGCAATCGTACCGCCATACCCATGGGGCAATGGCCCGCCCATTCTGCCAGAGGCCCAGGCCGGCGGCTTTCGCCCGGGCCTGCAGCTCCGCCAGCGAGGCGTCTCGAAGATAGCGACCGCGTGCGGCGGTGTACGCCCAGGCATAGCCGGCATCCACCTGGGCCCGAGCGGCCGACTGACCCTCGGCATCGATCAGGTCGCACACCGATCGTCCATATTGGTCGGACTCAAAACAGCGCGCAACCACAGTACGGCCCTGCAGCCATTGTTCGAGATGGCGCTTGGAGGCCTGTGCGAAAGGCTGCCCCGGGCGATCCTTGCCACCATCCTGTTCCGGCGCGTCGATGCTGTCCAGACGAATACGCAGATCGCCTGAGGCCGTACGAAAACGCACTGTGTCACCATCGGCCACGCTGACCACCCTGCCTGCATGATCGTTGAACGTGCTGGCAGACGATACAGACAGTGACGAGTTGCCAGGAGCCGAAGGCGAACGATCAGCTTGTGCCGCAGGCGCCTGTTCGGGCCCGGCAGGCGTGCGCGCATCGCGCTCGAGATACCAGCCCAACGTAGTGACTGCAGCGAAAGCCAGCCCCAGCAGGAGACGGCGCGTCGCCCATCCGGGCGCCCTTCCCTGTCCACCGTATTTACCCTTGCGCGCCTGGCGCGCACGCCGTTGATCTGCGCCCTTCCCCGCCAGCC
>JAEYZR010000038.1 GCA_023427945.1 Pseudomonadota bacterium
GAGCAGCAATAGCGAATGCGGAAGTCAGTTTGCGGGTAATCATAGTAGTCCTCCAGAGGAGATTGAGCGGACCTACTCCAACGCAATTGGTGTGCCCAACACGACCGCCAAGACCTAGAGCAGCCGCTCGAACACGCGGCCCCAGAACTGCATGAATCGCGGCCTGATCCCGCGGCTCTCCCATTCAGACAGATCGACGGCATGCGCGGCGGCCCTGTCGATACGGAAAAGATTCTCCATCTGTGTGGCAAAACGGCCGCCCAGAACGACCGCGTTGATTTCGTGATTCAACGTGAAGCTGCGCCAGTCCATATTGCTGGATCCGACGGTGGCCCAGACCCCATCGACAACGGCCGTCTTGGCATGCAGCAAGGCGTCGCGGCGCTCGTAGATTTTGACGCCGGCGGAAAGAAGTTCACCATAATGGGACCGACCGGCTTGCAGCACCAGGCCTGAATCGCTGAAGCCGGGCAACACGAGAACCACATCCACGCCGCGTCGGGCGGCCGCCTTCAGCACATCCAGGAATGCCGGGTCAGGGACGAAATATGCCATCGTGATGTAGATCGATTTTTCCGCGCTCTGAAAGGCCGACATCAACGTCAAATACACTTCGAAGTTGTCGTTTGAGCCCGGCTCGTTGGACAGAATTCTCACGACGTCATCGCCCTTGCGGGGGATCTGCGAAAGCAATCCTCGCTGGGCAATGGACGGCCCCTTCTGAGATCGCCATCCCTCCTGGAAAACCCGCTCGATTTCGACGACGGCCGGCCCGGCGATGCGCAAGTGGGTGTCGCGCCACGGAGCCTGCTGCGCCGACTGTTCCTCGCCTTTGGACGCACGGGCAGGTCCGAAAGACGACGATGCGTAGACACCGCTCACGTTGATGCCGCCCACAAAACCAATGGCGCCATCGACCACCAGAAGCTTGCGATGGCTGCGCTGGTTGGGCGACCAGCCGAAAGGATTGCGCACCGGATTGACGGGATTGAAGACAAGCACGTCGATGCCGACGGTGCGCATTTTTTCAAATATGGCATCGGACGTCGTGATCGTGCCTATCGCATCCACCATCAATGCCACCGACACACCCTGGGCCTGTTTGGCGATCAGCGCATCGGCAAACATATTACCCACGTCGTCATCGTCGAAGATGTAGGTTTCCATATGGATGTAGTGCCGGGCACTAGCAATGGCCGCCAGCATCGCCTTGTAAGTGCTGGGTCCATCGGTCAGCAAGGACACGCTGTTGCCAGCCACCAGCGGCGACTTGCTCACTGCCTCTTCCACGGCCAGGTGGCGGGCGAGGAAGTCGGCGCCACCGGCACTGCTGGACAGTCGCGCAACGATGGCCTGACTGCGCTGCAGGGACGCCTGCCCCGAATCGGTGGCCACCCTGACCTGGGCACGCTGTGCCTTCAGGTTGCTGACATCGGGCAGGCTTGCGCAGCCCGTCACCAGTAATGCCATCGCCGAACACAACAAAGACCGCCAAAGGGCGGCCTTTCCTGGTGAATGCGATCGCATGCGACAGCCGCTAGGTTTTGCTGCGCTTGTCCAAGGTGCGTTCATTTTGAGTCAGCGGTGACTTGCGTCCATCATCATCGCCCCGTTCGCCCACGCCCTGAGTGGGTGTCGATGCCGCATTCTCACGCATCTTGCGGGTTTCGTCCGGATTGACGTCCTTGTCTTCTATCGCATGGTACTTGGTTTCGTCGTAGCTGCCTTTGTAGCCGCCCTGCTCGCCCTTCTGGAATCCGGGCTCCGAGGCCACGTCTTGCCATTGTTCGGCGGCATCCAGGTCTGACGACAGACGATCCGGGCCCTCGTTCGTCTTGTTGCTTTGCCCATCGTCGGGCGTGCCGGAACTGTGTTTCTTGGTAGCGGGCATGGCGTCCTCCAGTGGATTGATCTGTCCGCTCTACAGCAAGCCTCGTTCCAAGCCGTTGCGCCTGTCCTGCATCACCCTGCCGCCTGCGCGGGCGACGCTACGTTCGCCTGCCCTGCGACGCAAGCCCGAAGCCATGCGAGCAGGCGGGTCGGCATCGATCCACTGGCCATGCAGCCAGCGTCCTCGGGCACGCTCAACATTTTCGCTACCCGCATCCAGCAACAACTCGATCACTTCTTGCTCCTGTGCCAGTGGCACCTGGGCAGTCAGCAACGCATGCCGCCTCACCCGCTCATCGCGCTGGGCCCTTGCCTTGTCTGCCAGCCAGACCGCACCGGTCCAGGATCCAACAAAGGCGCCTGCCGCTGCCGCACCCGCCACGGCCCAAGTCGGCCCGCCCAGAGAGAAGACGGGCGCTGCCCCCAAAAGCGCACCCAGCATCGCCAAGGTGGCAACATTCATTTGCCCGTAAAAGCGAGCGCCGAAGCCGCGTGGATCATGATCGAGATCGCTGATCTCGGCGCTCCGGCGAAAGTGCTCGGGAGCAAAGAACACGCTTACGGCATCGGGCGGCACGCCATAGGCGAAAAGCGCATGCGCCGCGCTGTTGGCGTTTGCAAACGAGTCAAAGCGCGCGGCGATAACAGCAGCCATAATGCCTTACTCGCGGTCCCGACCGGAGCCGCCAGAGGTTGCCAGCGCACCAAAAAGAACACCCACCAAACCTGCAATGGCGATGGATTTCCATACATTTTGCTGGACATATTGTTCCGTGGCACGGGCCGCTTCGCGATATTTCTGAGCAGCCACGCCTTCCATTTCGTGGGCTTGCTCGCGCGCGTGCTCCAGTTGCACCTTCAGCTTCTCGCGAGCCTCTTCGATCTCGCTGCCGGTCAGACTGGCCGTCGCCTTCAACAGATCCTCGGTACCCGCCATCAACTCGCGAAAGGTAGCGGCCACACGCTCTTTCTGGGCAAGAACTTCCTCACGTTGTTCCGTAGTGCTCATCTGATATCCCTTTATAGTGCGTTGAGTGGATCGCCTGCAGGCCCGGTAACTGATCCTGATCGCCTCGCTGACCTGGAACAATAATCGAAGAACCGTGCATGGCGGGCCTGACATGAACTCCATTTTGCACAAGCGGGCGAAATCCGTTCTGTACTTTGGCTACCAAGAGTGAGGCCTTATTTCATACGTATCAAATTGATAACTTTTCGTGCGCCGCGGGAGCATTCTTTGACCGGGCAGGCACAGGGGTTGCTCGGCCAGCCTCCAACGTGCGATCGACGAGCTTGTGCCGCGAAGCCGCGCTTTTTATTCGAGGTTGCCCAATGGGACACATGCTTGCCATGCAGCGAAGAACCCCGGCTCAATTCCATCAACTCCACGAAGCGAGCGATGTCGCCCCCAAGCGGGAGATCTTGGAGGGCTTGCAGGCAGAGTCGCCCTTCGTCCATCCCAAATTCTTTTACGATCGCCTGGGTTCGACACTGTTCGATGCCATCACGCTGACCCCGGAGTACTACCCCACGCGCACCGAGAAGGCGATCTTCGCCTCCCACGTTGACGCAATGGTGGCCCATATCGGACCGGTCGGTGCCATGATCGATCTGGGCGCGGCGGATTGTCGCAAGGCGGAATCCCTGTTTGCGGCACTTACGCCGGACCAGTATGTTCCGGTGGACATTTCAGTCGATTATCTGCGAGTGGCGGTCAACCGTCTGCAGGACAGTTACCCCACGATGTCCATCGTTGCCCTGGGCATGGATTTCCTGGATCGTCTGGCCCTGCCCCGTGAGGTAGTGGAAACGAACCGTTTGTTTTTCTATCCCGGATCGAGCATAGGCAACCTGGCGCCTGAGGAAGCCTTGCCTTTGCTGCGATCGCTGAAAGAAGCCTGCGGCAGTGACGGTGGCGTGCTGGTCGGGGTCGATCGTGTGAAAGACGTGCAAACGCTGGTTCGGGCCTACGACGACAGCCTGGGCATCACCGGCGCCTTCAATCTGAACGTGCTGCGCCGCATCAACGACATCATCGGCAGCAATTTTGAGGTGAGCGACTGGCGGCACGTTGCCCTGTTCGACGAACGACGCAGCCGGATGGAGATGCACCTTGAAGCGCAGAGAGACGTGACGGTACAGTGGCCCACGGGAGCGCGAACATTCAGTGCAGGCGAACGTCTGCATACCGAATGCTCCTACAAATACACTCCCGAGTCGTTCACGGCGCTGCTGAGCGAGGCGGGATTCGATAACATCGAGCACTGGACCGACGAACAGAACTGGTTTTCTGTGTTTTCCGCCCGTCCCTGATCCTGGAGTCCTCGAACCATGGCAATGCCCACGCCTAACCTTTCTCCGAGCCGTCTCGCAAGGAACACCCGCACCCCCTCGCTCATGGACCAGTACAACGAAGTCCGGGCAGTGTCGGTGGCGCTGGCACGTCCCCTGAGCCCCGAGGACTGTCAGGTGCAGTCCATGCCGGATGCCAGCCCGGTCAAATGGCATCTTGCCCATACGACGTGGTTCTTCGAAACGTTCATTCTTTCGGTGTTCAAGCCGAACTATGTTGCCTATTCCCCCGCCTACCGCGTTCTTTTCAATTCCTACTACAACGCTATCGGCGAGAAGCACCCGCGTGCGGCGCGAGGCATGCTGTCGCGCCCACCTTTGAGCGATGTCCTGGCTTATCGTGAACATGTCGATCAAGCCATGCGTGCGCTTTATGCAAGCCACAGCCATGCCGGCGACGAGCTCGACGGGCTGATGCGTATCGGCATCAATCATGAACAGCAGCATCAGGAACTGATCCTGACAGACGTCAAGCACATGCTGTCGTGCAATCCGCTGGCGCCTGCCTACCTGCCTCCCAGCGCTACGCGGCTATCGGCAGGCGGCGATTCTGGTGCGGCCCCTGCCATCGAACCATTGACATGGACGGAGTTTGCGGGCGGTGTGGTGAGCATCGGCTACTCGCCCGATGCAGACGACAGCGCAGACGAGAACACCTACATGACGCGGCAGGACGCAGCGTCGGACGCACGCGCGCCGGCTGCGATACGCACAGCACGGCCTGCGTTCACCTTCGATAACGAGTCGCCGCGCCATCAGGTCTTTCTCCAGCCCTACAGCTTGGCCAATCGACTGGTCACGCAGGGTGAATATCTTGCCTTCATGCGGGACGGCGGCTATGAAAGAGCCGAACTCTGGCTGTCTGCCGGGTGGGATACGGTTGCCGCGCAAGGGTGGATCGCGCCCATGTACTGGTCCAAAGACGGCGATGCCTGGCGCCAGTTCACCTTGCATGGCCTGCGCGATCTAGACCTGAACGCACCGGTCACCCACATCAGTTATTTCGAAGCGGACGCTTACGCACGCTGGAGCGGCGCACGTCTGCCCAAGGAAGCAGAATGGGAACACGCGGCAGCTTTGTTTGGGGAGCCTGACGCGGATCGGGACAATCTTCAGGAATCTGGTCACTATGCGCCTGTCGCAGCAAGACCGGGACAAGGCATGGTGCAACTGTTCGGCGACGCCTGGGAGTGGACAAGCAGCAGCTACGAAGCGTACCCCGGGTTTCGCACGCCCGAAGGGGCCGTGGGCGAGTACAACGGCAAGTTCATGTGCAATCAGTATGTGCTGCGCGGCGGCTCGTGCGTGACGCCCGCGTCCCACCTGCGCGCCACCTATCGGAATTTCTTCCCCACCGATGCACGCTGGCAGTTCTCCGGCATCCGCCTGGCGCGTCATCTCTGAGCAGACCGGCTATCGGCTCGGTATACTTGCAGGCATGAAACAAGGACTCAGCATGGCTATCGGCATCGCCATCGGCGTTGCCATCGGATTGGCACTTCAGAACATTCTCATCGGCATCGGCATCGGGATTGCTATTGCCATAGGGCTGGGGTATGCAGGCGGGCGTCAGGACTGACGCCCTACGCAATGGTGTCACGCGCCTCAGCTCTTTCAGAGGAACTGCCCATGCCCACACATCGACCCACGCCGCCGCTCGATCCCGCATCGCCCGATCACGCCGGAGGGGACATCCAGCCGGTGGAGAATCCGGATCACACTGGCAAGGATATCCAACCGGCAGAGAACCCGGATCACGCAGGCGGGGATGCCCAGCCGGCAGAAAATCCTGATCGTACGAGTGGGGACACACAACCGGCAGGCGACCCGGATCATGTCCCGATGCACGAGGATCATGAAGATGCCGCTGATCTGGACAAGTTCATGCCTGATCGCAACTGACAGCGTGACCTGCCCTCCACTGCGACCTGCCTTCCACTGCCACCTGCCCTCCACTGCGACCTGCCTTCCAGTGCGGCCTGACGTCGTTGGGCGGCGTCTCGCAACGGTATGGGTTGCGCAGCGTCGATGTCGTCATGCCCGGATCACAGGCGTGCGTGTGGCGCGATGCGTGATAAATGGATAAAGTCTCGCTTTGAATTTTTTGCGAGGTGAGTGTCGTGTCCCAGTCTTCCGCCCATCTGATTCGTTTCAGCGCAGGCAGCATGGTCAACGCAGAAGTCGGCAAACCTCGCCGTCCCATCTCTGGCGACACGGTCTTCAAGACGGTGACGGGCTACGAGTCCCCTGGCGGAGAAGTGAGTTCGGGAATCTGGGAAAGCTCGGCCGGCACATTCCGCTCGGACACCACAGGCTACATCGAGTTCGGCTACATCCTTGAAGGCGCAGCCCGTTTAGTGGATCCCGACGGCACCGTGCATGAATTGACCGTCGGTGACCCTTTCATCATGCCGGAAGGCTACAAGGGACACTGGGAAGTCGATACGCGAGTGAAGAAAGTCTATTTCATCAGCAACACGTAACCGGCTGCCCAGGCAGGGTGATCTGATTGGCCTGTCGTGCGCCCGGGCTTGCGTGGCAGGCCCGGTGCCAAGGCCGCTAGGCTGGCTCGATGCCGGCAATTTTCACGAAATCCTGCCAGCGCTGCTTGTCGGAGTGGACGAACTTGGCGACCTGCTCGCGCGACATATGAGGATAGCCCACGAACCCCTGCTTGATCGCTGATTGTTGAATACTTTCCTTTTCCATCGTGATCCTGACTTCGCGATTGAGAAAGTCCAGAATCTCGGTGGGCGTGGACTTGGGTGCGAAGATAGCGTGCCAGGTCGACATGTCGTAGTCCTGCTTGATCACGCTTGCAATGGTGGGGACATCGGGAATCCAGGGCATGCGCTCCGAGGCACACACCCCCAGCACGACCAGCTTGCCCGCGCTCACCAGGGGGGCCACCGTCGTCCAGGCATCGACCTGGAATGTGTTGCGGTTGGCGGCCAGATCGGGCATGGCACGGTTGTCTTTGTACGGTACATGCAACACGCCGGGCGCCCCGATCTTCTGAACGAAAACCGCGTTCGATATGTGGCTGGAGGTGCCCACGCCATAAGAGCTATAGCTGCTCGTCTTCTCGTTCTTGCGCAAGTAGTCGATCAATTCCTGCAGCGTATTGACGCCCAGTTCCTTGCTGGCCACCAGCACCAGCGGCACCTGCACCGTCAGGGCGACTGGCACGAAGTCACCGTCGGGATCGTACGGTAGCGAGCGGTAAATGTAGGGATTGATCGAAAACGGCGTGGCGGTGGAATAAAGAAGCGTGCGGCCATCGGGTGGTGAGATCGCCACGTATCGTGTGCCGATGTTGCCCGCTGCACCCGCCCTGTTCTCGACGATGAACCGGCCATTGTGGCGCGAGCCCAGGTCGGTCGCCACGACCCGTGCGAAATAGTCCGTGCTGCCACCGGCACCATAAGGCACGATCATTGTGACCGTATCACCTGGATAGCTTGTCTTCTGTGCCCAGGCTGCTGCGGGCAGGGCGGCGGCTGCACATATCCCCGTCATCATCTTCAATGCACTTCGGCGTTGCTCGTCCATGCTTTAACCCCTTGAGTAAGTGACCGCTGCAGCGGTTTTTCTAGGTCTTGCGTTGTGCGCGCCAATGATCGATGGCGTCGCGGAACTGATACCAACTGCCAATGCCGAACAGAAACCAGGGCCTCCCGAAATACAACGGGTGACGCGCCAGTTCGCCGGTGTCGAAGGAATTGATCGGGCCGCTGGGCGACTCGATGATCTTGCGTGCCACGCTGTGGCCGAGATAGCTCATCATGGCCACGCCGCTGCCATTGCAGCCCAGGGCGAAATGCAGGCCGGCTGCGCTGCCGATGTGCGGCGTGTGATCCAGCGTCATGGCGACGTTGCCGCCCCAGCTGTGCGTGATGCGTGTGCCCTTGAGCTGCGGGAAACGCTTGATCATCGCCCGGTAGAGCAGGCGAGCGGTGGTGGCCTCGCTGGTGGGGACGAAGCGGGCGCGTCCGCCAAACACAAGACGCCGCCCGTCCGGGGACAGCCGGTAGTAGTTCACCACACGTCGTGTCTCGGACACGGCCCGGTTGGTCGGCAAGATGCTGTGCACCAGATCGGCGCTGAGTTCTTCCGTGGCAATGATCTGACTGGTGATCGGAATGATGCCGCGACGCAGCTCTGGCGTGAGATCCGAGGTGTAGCCATTGGTGGCGATGACGACCTGGTCGGCACGCACCTTGGCGCGAGCGGTTTCCACCAGATAGTGATCGGCCATGCGTGTGATGCGGGTGACCGGGGTGTCGCTCTGGATGTTGGCGCCTGCCTGTCGGGCCGCGGTCAGCATGCCCCCATAGAGCTGGGCGGGATGCAGGTGTCCGGCCCGTCCGATCAGGGCTGCACCGGCGTAGATCCGGGTGCCGACTTCGGTACGCACGCCCTCTTCGTCCAGCATGCGCGCATCGGCGCCGGTAATGCTGTTCAGTTGTGGCAGACGCGCTTGCCAGTCGGCGAAGTGCCGCGGTGTCCACAACCCCGTCACACGCCCTGTCTTGTGCCAGCCGCAATCGATCCCGTGTCGTTCGATGAGGGTCTCGATATAAGTCATCGCGTCGGCGGTATCGCGCAGTTGGCCGACCATGCGTGCCTGACGTTCAGGCGCGCTGGCCCCGGCAGCATGCAGGGCTTTTTTCTGGACGTTCACGCCCCCGGTGACCTGGCCGCCCGAACGCGTGCTGGCGCCCTGCCCCAGTGCCCCCGATTCCAGCACCAGCACCTGCACACCCTTCTGCGCCAGCGTGAGGGCGCAACACACCCCTGCATAGCCCCCGCCCACCACCAGCACGTCGACGCGGGCGGGCAAGGTGTCGACCCCGCTATGCGGCGGCTCGAATGCGTCCCACCAGAAGGGGCGCGCCCGATAGTCGGGGGCAAAGATCGTGTCAGACATGGGCCAGATCCCTGTGGCGGGTAGATGAAGTGGCCTCGTCCAGCGACGGGAGATCCGCATGTTGTTCAGCCAGAACGGCATAGGCTCGCGCCACGTCTGCACCGTCGTCGTCAAGCGGGGCCTCGCGGGTACCCAGCGCGGCAAACAGCGCATGTTTGACGTAGTGGCGCCAGGGCACCGGCACACGCGACATGATTCGGGTCAACACGTCATAACGTGCGGGGGTCCAGACTCGTTCGAACCGGTCGCGTCCGGGACCATAGTCGAAGTGTTCACGAGAGGGGGACAGGCCGCTGCGCAGGGCCTGTGTGGCCTGCTCGTGCACCGCACCCTTGTCATCGATGACGACACCATAGGCATCGCGGGCGCGGGCGATCGAGACGAAACCACACTGCACGTCTTCCAGCACACGCTCGATGGGGCGCTCGAAGGGGTTGCCATAGCCGCCCCCTGCAGGGCCTTCGAGGCGGATGACATCGCCGGGCGCGCACACCACCAGATCGGTGTTGCGCAGATCGACGGGCGAGGCCGAGTCGGGATTCTTGGTGAAGCGGGAATTTGCGCCCGCCCTGCCGCCCAGCACGCCCCATGCGGCCAGATCGGAGCGATTACGATTGCGCGCGGTCACAGTGGCGTTGGGCGAAAGTACCTTGAACTCGATGGTGGCGGCATTACCGCCGCGATTGAATCCCGCCCCGCCGGTGTCAGGCACCAGGCCATAGCGCAGCACCTCGATGGGCACCTCTGCCTCGTTGATCTCCATGGGCGTGTTCTTCAGGAATGCCGAGTTGGCACCGCATGCTTCCACACCGTCGAATTCGGGGCCGCCACCCGCGCCGCCACCACATGGGCCGATCGAGGCCAGCACTTGACGTCCCGCACGGGTGGCGGTTTTCACGTTCAGCAATGTCGACCCGCCCGCCGGGCACGCCGGCAGAAGATGGGGCAATGCCTGGCTGAACACACCGAAGGTGCATGCCTGCACGACTGCGGCCATCAGGCTGCGCATGCCCACTGCAGCGGGCTCCTGCGGATTCACCACCGACCCTTCGGGTAGGATCGCACGGAACGGACGCACCGTGCCGCAGTTCAGGATGTTGCGCGGATTGAGTGTGTGCAGCACATAGATCAGTCCCACCGTCACGATGGGGTGGCGGGGGTCGCCACCGGTAGGCATGTTCAGGGAAGACGACACCTGGGGATCGCTGCCGGTGAAGTCCAGTTCCAGTTCGTCGCCACGTACGCGCAATGTCATGGCGATGCGGCAGGGGTAGCCGCCCACCGAGTCTTCGTCGGCATACTCGGAGAAAAAGTATTCGCCATCCGGTATCGTTGTGATCAGGTCGCGGGCCTGCCGTTCGCCGTAGTCCAGGATCTGCTGGGCACCGGCCATGAAATCGTCGACCCCGAAACGGTCGATGATCTCGTGCACCGCGCGCTCGCCAGTGTTCAAGGCCGCAATCTGGGCATTCAGATCACCCCGGTTCTGCTCGGGCGCACGCACGTTGACGTTCATGATCTGCAGCAGTTTCTCGTCGATCACCCCATCGCGGATCAACAGCATGGGCGGAATGCGCAGGCCCTCCTGGTGCACTTCGGTCAGCGTGCGCGACAACGATGCGGGAACGGCGCCGCCCATATCCGTGTTGTGGATGTGGCAGCCGACGAAACACACCAGTTGCCCATCCCTGAACACCGGTTTCCAGAGG
>JAEYZR010000106.1 GCA_023427945.1 Pseudomonadota bacterium
GTGTTCCAGTTCACCGTGCCGGCGATCCTGCGAGGAAGACGTCGATGACCGCAGAGGAAAAAATGGCAGGCGAGGCCATCGTCTATGTCGTCGATGACGATACGTCCGTTCGTGCCGCCCTGGACGACTTGCTGGCCTCGGTCGGATTGAAGGCCTTGATGTTTGCGTCGGTCAGAGCATTCCTGGCGCACACCCGGGAAGATGCGCCGGGTTGTCTGGTGCTCGACGTGCGCATGCCAGGGCAGAGCGGCATGGACTTTCATCGGCAGATGACCGGCCTGGGCATCGACCTGCCGGTCGTGTTCATCACGGGGCATGGCGACATTGCCATGAGTGTGCAGGCCATGAAGAACGGCGCCATCGAGTTTCTCACCAAACCTTTCAGGGACCAGGACCTGCTCGATGCCATTCACGGTGGCATACAAAAGGATCGTGTTCGGCGCACGAACGCGGCGCGTGTCGCGCAGCTGCATGAAAGATGGCAGTTGCTGACGCCCGGGGAGCAGGATGTGGCCCGGCTGGTGGTGCAGGGGCTGTTGAACAAGCAGGTTGCATCGCTGCTGAACGTCAGCGAGATCACCGTGAAGGTTCGCCGAGGCCACGTCATGCGCAAGATGCAGGCGGACTCACTGGCCGATCTGGTGCGGATCACGGGGCAACTGGCGATATAGCCGGCCCGTTTCCCCGTCGGTGGTCGACCACCAACCCTACAGCGTGTTCAACGGCACTTTCAGGTAACGCACGCCGTTGGCCTCGGGTGGTGGAAGCCGTCCGCCCTGCATGTTCACCTGGATCGAGGGGATGAGCAACGCGGGCGTGGACAGCGTCGCGTCGCGTGTCTGCCGCATGGTCACGAAATCCTGCTCGCTCACCCCTTCGTGCATGTGGATGTTCGATGTCCGCTGCTCACCTATCGTGGTTTCCCAGGCATAGGTGTCGCGTCCCTGGGCTTTGTAGTCGTGGCAGACGAACACGCGAGTCTCGTCCGGCAAGGCGAGCAGGCGGCGAATGGATCGATACAGGGCGCTGGCGTCGCCACCGGGAAAATCGCAGCGTGCCGTACCGTAGTCCGGCATGAACAAGGTGTCGCCAACGAACACGGCATCGCCGACCACATAGGCCATGCAGGCGGGGGTGTGGCCCGGTACGTGCAAGGCGATGGCATGCAGTGCGCCTATCGTGAAGGTGTCGCCGTCTTTCAACAGGGCGTCGAACTGTCTGCCATCACGCGCAAATTCGGTTCCGGCATTGAATATCTTGCCGAAGACGTCCTGCACGGTCGTGATGTGACTGCCGATGGCCAGGCGGGCGCCGGTATGGTCGACGATCAACGGGGCCGCAGATAGATGGTCGGCGTGAACGTGGGTCTCCAGTACCCATTGCGCCTGAAGCGTGTGGCGCGTCATGAAGGACAGCAGTTGCGTGGCCGTCGTCTGGCCGGTGTGTCCGCTGGCCGCATCGAAATCCAGCACACTGTCGATCACGGCGCACCCGTTGTCGGTCGGGTCGCGCACGATATAGCTGACGGTATGGGTGGCCGGATCGAAAAAGGCGTGAATCTCGGGCTTGGGCAGATCACCGCGGCAGGTTTGCTGCACGATGGCAATCGCTTGCTCCAATGCGTGGTCCATGATGAAAGTCTCCGTGCCGCGGATGTGCCGTGTGTCTGGTTCAGGGTGATGAGGGGTCGCCAGGCGATTCGTCCACAGGTCTGAACGCACGTACGGGAGGAGGGTGATCGTCGTAACGCTCTATCTGTATCGCCGTCAGTTGACCGGAGCAACCCTGGGCCAGGGAAGATGTCCCGATGTCGCGTGTGAGCACATTCGGATTGCCGTGGCCGCAAAAGGGCAAGGCGTGCGGATCCTGCTGATCGTGCAAGGGGTCATACCACGCGCCCGTGGCCAGCTGCACGACGCCGGGCATGACGCTGTCGCTCAGGCTGGCCACAGCCAGACATGCGCCCCGTGCGTTGAACAGTCGAACAAAATCGCCTTGCGCGATGTGGCGGCTGGCGGCGTCGCCGGGGTTGATCGTGCAGACTTCGCGCCCCTGTTTTTTCTGGCTGACGCTGTGTGCGCCGAAATCGAGCTGGCTGTGCAGGCGCGACGCCGGCTGGTTGGCGACCAGGAACAAGGGGTGGCGTTCGTCCGGGGCTTCGGTCATGGGCAGCCAGGCAGGATGGCCCGGGCAGTCGGCATAGCCGAACCCGGCAATGACCTTGGACGAAATCTGGATCTTGCCGCTGGGGGTGGGCAGGGGCTTGCCGGTCGGGTCGTCGTAGAAGGCGCGCAATATGCCGCCATCGTCCGCCTGTTGGGGCAGTGTGATTTCCCCCCGCTGCCAGAACGTGTCGAAGTCCGGGGCTTCACGCCCCTGGTCTTGCAGCGCCTTGCGGGTGCGTTCGTAAAGATGCCGCAACCATTCGCCGCTGGTGCGCCCCTCGGTGAAGGCCTGGCGTGTGCCCATGCGGGTCGCGAGATCGGCGAAGATGTCGTAATCGTCGCGTGCCATCCCATTGGGCGGCACGATTCTGCGCATGGCCACCATCAGCGGATCGGTTGCCGCTGCGCCGATGTCTTCGCGCTCCAGCGTCATCGTGCAGGGCAGCACGATGTCGGCGTGCCGGGCAGTTGCCGTCCACGCGATTTCGTGGACGATGAACGTATCCAGGCGCCTGAACCCCTGTGCCAGGCGCTGCAGGTCCTGATGGTGATGAAAGGGGTTGCCGCCGGCCCAGTAGGCCAGACGGATATCGGGGTAGGTCAGCCGCTGGCCGTTGTAGTCGTATGGCTGACCCGGGTTGAGCAGCATGTCCACGATGCGTGCCACCGGTATGAATGTCTTGACGCCATTCATGCCCTGCGGCAATGCCGCTACCGGTGCGGCGTTCATGCGCTTGCCGTAGTGTGCCAGGGTGCCCAGGGCATAGGCGTATCCGCCACCGGGCAGGCCGATCTGCCCCAGCATGGCAGCCAGCACGGCACCCATCCATACCGGTTGTTCGCCATGCTGCGAGCGTTGCAGGGAATGTGCGACGGTGATCAGCACGCGCTTGCCTGGCAGCATGCGGGCCAGCGATAGAATCTGCGGTTCGGGCAGTTCGCAGATCTCCGATGCCCAGGCGGCCGTCTTGGGCTGACCATCGCTGCGTCCCATCAGATAGTCTTCGAAGACGTCCCAGCCGTCGCAATACTTTTCCAGATAGGCCGTGTCGTGGCTGCCATCCATCACCAGCGTATGGGCCAGGCCCAGCATCAATGCCGTGTCGGTGGCCGCCCTGGCGGCGAGCCAGGTGGCGTTGGACTCCGTGGGCATGTCGCTGCGCAATGGGCTGACCGAGATGAACTGACAGCCTCGTGCCGCGGCGAGGCGCATGGATTCACGCTCGGTATGACGGCTGATGCCTCCGCTGGCCACGCGTGAATTTTTCAGTGCCATGCCGCCAAACGACAGCACGACATCGCTGTGCTCGACGATCTGGTCCCAGGTGACGTTGCGCCGGGCAACATCGTCCATGCTGCCCAGGATGTGCGGAAGAATCACCCCCGAGGCACCCGCGCTGTAGCTATTGACCGAACGGACATAACCTCCCACGCTGGTGTTCAGGAAACGATGGACCTGGCTTTGGGCATGATGGAACCGACCGGCACTGGACCAGCCATACGAGCCGCCAAAGATGCCTTCGGGGCCATGGCTTTGCTGGACCCGCGACAGTTCAGCCGCGATGCGATCCAGCACCTCATCCCAGGACATGGGCACAAAGCTGTCCAGGCCGCGCTGCGGATCCGGGCCTGGCCCTCGTTCGAGCCAGCCACGCCGCACCATAGGCTGGGTGACGCGAACCTGGTGGTTCACGGCGTTGGTGAAGTTGTCGATCAGTGGATTGGGATCGGGATCGCCAGGGTGCGGCGCGACCTGGACGCGGCCATTGTGCCAGGCGGCAGAAAACACGCCCCAGTGGGAACTGTGAGGTTGCATGAGGGGAGATGTCTTCGGACGGCTGGACTGGGTCATCGGGGCGGAGCCTTAACTCGTGGTTGCGATTGGCGCGCCTGGCGTCTTGCACCATTCGCTCCATGAACCGGGATACAGCGACACGCCTTTCAGGCCCGCAACGTCCATCGCGAGCAGGTTGTGGCATGCGGTCACGCCCGAGCCGCACTGCATGACGACGTGATCGGTGTCAAAGCCCTCGGTCAGCTTGGCATAGGCTTCGCGCAGGGCCTGCGGTTCGCGGAACACGCCGGTGTCGGTCAGGTTCAGGCGGAAAAAGTGGTTGCGTGCCCCCGGAATATGCCCTCCGACCGGGTCGATGGTTTCGTTCTCGCCACGGAAGCGGTCCGCCGCCCGGGCATCGACGACGAGCAATTCCCTGGTTTCCAGATTGGCGCGCAGGGCGTCGTGCGCCACGGTCCTGGTCAGGGATGCTTTTGGCGAGAAAGTGCCCGGTTTCGCCGGTTTGGCCGAAGCGTTGCTTGTCAGGGGGCGACCCTGGCGTTTCCATTCGGCCACACCACCATTGAGCACGGCGACTTTGTCGTGGCCCAGCCAGCGCATCAGCCACCACAGCCGTGCGGCATACATCCCTGCAGCATTGTCATAGGCGACGACCTGGGTATCGTTGTCGATGCCCAGGCTGGCAAAGGTCTGTACGAGCGCATCGCGTTCAGGCAGGGGGTGGCGACCGTTGGTGCCTGTCTTCGGGCCGCTGAGGCTCTCGTCCAGATGGACATAGTGGGCGCCTTCGATATGCCCTTCATCGTAGGCGCGCCGGCCGGCGCCCGTATCGGCCAGGTCGAAACTGCAATCGAGGATCACCAGCGCGGCGTTCGCTTTTTGCAGGTTCGCCAGGGCATCGGCATTGATCACGTTGGTGTAGGCCGTGGCCACACCATCGGACGTCTTGCCGGATGTGTGGGTCGAATGGTCAAGCATTGATGATCTCCTTTTCGGCAGTTGTTACTGCCCAATCTGTTTGAGTAGCTCGGGTGACGCAACCTTACGATATTGTTCGATATCGCGCACGATGTAGTCATTGAAGGCCTTGCCCGAGATGTCGCGTTCCATGGCCGCATCGGCGCGGATGCCTTTCTGGACTTCCGGGTCGTTCAGCGACAGGCTCAGGTGCTTTCTCAGCACATCCAGCGCTGACTGGGGCGTACCGGCAGGCGCGACCAGTCCATACCATTGCGTGAGCGTCATGTCGATGCCCAGTTCCTTGAACGTCGGAATGTCCGGCAGGCCGGGATTGCGTTGTTCGCCCGACAAGGCCAGCAGTCGCAGATTACCTTGTCGGATCTGGGGCATCAGGGGCGATGCGGTAGCGAAGAACATGTCCACCTGGCCGCCGATCAGGTCGGTGATGGCCGGTCCAGATCCTTTATAAGGGATATGCAGCAGGTTGAGATTGCCCAGGCTCTTGATGCGTTCCATGCCGATATGTGCCGCGCCGCCTGTTCCCGTGGATGCAAAGGTCAGTTCTTTTGTCCTGGCCTCTTCCAGCAGTTCCTTGGCGCTGGTGAAGCGCGATTTCTGCGCGACGAACAGGCCGTGGGGCGCCTCCAGGATCAGGCCGATCGGCGCAAAGTCGTCGGGCGTCTTGTACGAGAGGCTATTGGGCTTGAGCGCAGGCGAAACCGCCAGGTTGCCGCTCATCGCCAGCAGGATGGTGTAGCCATCCGCGGGGGCCTTGGCGACGTAGGCTGCCGCAATATTGCCGCCTGCGCCGGGCTTGTTTTCCACCACGACTGTCTTGCCCATCGATTTGGACAGCGCGACGGCGATCATTCTTCCGTACAGATCGCCACCGCCGCCGGGCGGAAAGCCGACGATCAGGCTGATGGGGCGGTCGGGAAAGCTGCCTGTCTGGGCGTGCGCCGTACCGAAGGCGGTGCTGGCCATCAAGAGGGCACCGACGGCACCCACCAGAATCTGACGTCTGCCCAGGCGTGCCTGGCTCGGAATTGCATTGAACATGAGTTGTCTCCTCAATTGGAATTGTTCCTGCCCGATGAACCTTGCGCGCCCACGCCAGCACGCGCACACGTGTCACAGAACGGCGGTTATGTTTTTATTTGAGCCAGCCGCTCTTTTCCTGCGTCGCCACGACACGATCGATCGATGTGCCGCACTGGCCCAGATAGCCGGTGGGATCGGTCAAGCGCTTGATGTCCTGTTCGCCAAGCAGATCGGCCAGGCCGGCATGCTGTCGCATGGCATCTGCAAAATCCAGCTTGTGGGTGATGCCGTGCATGGACACTTCATAGATCCATTCGTGCGCCGTCTGCTTGCCCACGCGTTCGCTGAGTTCGAGCATGACGCGCTCGGAAAGCAGGTAGCCGCGCATGCGGTCAAGATTGGTCGCCATGGCCGTCTTGTCCACGCGCAGCCCTGCGAGCAGGTTCTTCGCCTGGAACAACATGGCGCCTGCAATCAGGCAGCACTCGGGTAGCGCTTTCCATTCCATCTTCCAGGCAATGCCGTCGCGCTCGCCTTCCTGCACCATGCCTTCCAGCATCAGCGCCGCGTTGTAGCGCAGTGGGCGGCACAGGCCGGCGAGGTTTTCAGCCGAGGTCGGGTTGCGCTTGTGCGGCATGGTCGAGGAGCCCAGCTTGCCTTCGGAGAACGCCTCTTCCAGTTCGCCGAATTCGTTGCGCTGCATGTTGAACAGTTCGTTGCCGATCTTGGACAGCGAGGCGCCGATCATGGCCAGCAGCAATGCATACTCGGTGAAACGGTCGCGTGAGGGAGCCCAGCTGATCTGCGGTACGCCCAGGCCCAGGCGCTCGAGCGTGAGACGTTCCACCTCGATGGCTTGCTCGCCCAGCGATGCCTGGCTGCCGACGGCGCCGGCCACCATGCCCACCAGCACGCGAGGCTCGCATTCGAGCAGGCGCTGGTGATGGCGCTGGATTTCGTCTAGCCAGATGGCGCATTTGTGGCCGAAGGTGATGGGCAGTGCCTGCACGCCGTGGGTGCGTCCGACCATTGCGGTGTCGCGATGTTCACGTGCCAGGCGGGCGAGTTCGCGGCCGACTGCCTTCAGGTCGCGCAGAATGACCGCATGCACTTCCTTCAATTGCAGCGCCACGCCCGTATCGACCACGTCCTGGGTGGTCGCTCCGTAGTGCAGCCATTCGCCGTTTTCCTTGCTGCAACGGGCCTGCAACTGCTTCAGGGCCGGCACCAGCGAGTGCTTGATACGGCGGATTTCAGCGGACATCACCGTGATGTCGATGTTCTCCACCTTGGCGGCCGATGCGATGTCGCGTGCGGCCGCTTCGGGGATGATGCCCAGCTCGGCCTGCGCGGCGGCCAGTGCCACTTCGAAATCCAGCCATTTCTGGATACGGTTCTCTTCAGAGAAGATGGCGCGAAGTTCGTCGGTGCTCCAGAGATGCTGAAGCGATTGCATATCGAAAACGGATACTGGCATGTTTGCTCCGGTGTAGAAATCAGCGGGGGAGGACGCGTTCGCGCGGCAGCACGCGTCCAGGATTGAAGAGATTGAAGGGGTCCAGCGCCATCTTGATCTCGCTCATGACGCCCAGCGCCACACTGGACTTGTGCTGCAGGAAGGCGTCCTGCTTCAGGCGGCCAATGCCGTGTTCGGCGGAGATCGACCCGCGCATGCGCGCCACCGCGTGGTGCACGATGTCGTGGACGGCCTGGGTGTGCGAGCGGAAATCGTCGTCGCTCATGCCTGGCGGCTTGCTCTGGTTGTAGTGCAGGTTGCCATCGCCGACATGGCCGAAACACACCACTCGGATGCCGGGCAGCGCGCGCTGCAGTGCTGCGTCGGTGTAGGCGATGAACCCGGGAATATGCGAGATGGCCACCGATATGTCGTGCTTGATCGAGGGACCCTCCAGGCGCTGGGCTTCGGGTATGTGCTCACGCAACGCCCACAGCTCATGCGCCTGGCGATCGGAGCTGGCCAGTGTTGCGTCCAGGGCGACGCCATCCTCCAGGGCCTGACCCAGCACGTCCTCCACCGCCTGCGCCGGGTCCGAGGACCGGGACGTTTCGGAGACATCGAACAGAACCGCCCACGGATAGTCGCTTTCCAGAGGATCGCGCATGCCATCCAGAGGGTGTGCGAGCACCTGGCTCAGGGCCTGTCGGCTGATCAGTTCGAACGCCGTCACGCGTTCGCCCACGGCCTCGGTCAGGCTGGCGAGCAACTTCACTGCACTGTCCGGATCGGGCAGCGCCACCCAGCCGGTCACGACTTTGCGGGGCAGCGCGAATAATTTGAACGTGGCTGCCGTCACGACACCCAGCGTGCCCTCGGCACCCACGAACAACTGCTTCAGGTCGTAGCCGGTGTTGTCCTTGCGCAGAGGCGACAAAAGGTCGAGGATGCGGCCGTCGGGCAAGACGACTTCCAGCCCGAGAGTCAATTCGCGGGTATTGCCATAACGCAGCACCTGTTCGCCGCCGGCATTGGTGGACAGCACGCCACCGATGGTGGCGGTGCCTTCGGAGCCCAGCGACAAGGGGAACAGGCGGTTATGTTCCAGTGCGGCCTGCTGCGCAGACAGCACCGTGCAACCGGCTTCCACAGTGAACGAGCCATCGAGCGGGTCGACATGGCGTACCGCTTTCATGCGGCCCAGACTGAGCACCAGTTCACGCCCGGAGTCATCCGGGGTGGAGCCTCCCACCAGGCCCGTATTGCCGCCCTGAGGCACCAGCGCGACTCGATGGGTGGCGCACAGTTTCACGACCTCCGAGACTTCGACGGTGTTTGCCGGGCGAGCGACCGCCAGTGCGGTGCCTGGGTAGTGGCGCCGCCAATCGGCGTTGAAACGGGCGGTATCTTCCGCATCGACCAATACGTTGGCGTTGCCAAGAAGACGCTTCAAAGCGTCCAGAAATGCGCTATCGGAAATGTTCATCATTTGGGCAGGGAGTGCGCCAAGGCAACGTTGCGATACCGGTTGCTGGGCGATACTAGTCTCCAGGGAAAGGCTGTTCACATTGCCTTTTCTATTTCATTGAATAAAATGTGTTTTATTGAATAAAACTATAGGAGCATCGTAAAAGCGTGTCAAGCAAAACTACATCGGCGCCGCCCATTGGCGTGCTCGAACGCGGAATCTCGATATTGGAGTGTTTCGAGGAGGATTTTCTGCGCCTGTCATTGCGCGAAATTGCCGAGCGCACTGGCCTGGACAAGGCAACGTTGCTGCGCTTGCTGGGGGTGCTCACGCGAGCGCGCATGGTGCACCGCTACGACGATGGCAACTACGCTCTGGGACCATCGCTGCTGCACATGGGTATGCTCTATCGCCGTACGTTCGATCTCGGGGCGCGCATTCAACCGGTGTTGCGCCAGGTTGTCCAGGAAACCGGCGAGACGGCCGCCCTGTATGCCCGCAGTGGCGAGGACAGGATCTGTCTATACCGTGAAAACACGTCCAAGGAAGTTCGTCATCATGTGGAGGTAGGGACACGCCTGCCGCTGGCAGCAGGCGGTTCGTCTTCGCATGTGTTGCGCGCCTACACGGGCGGGGAGACGCCTCACGCGCAGATGATCCTGGAAAAAGGCTATGCCATGACACGCGCGGAGCGCATTGCGGAAATGGCGTCGGTGGCGCTGCCTGTCTTTGACTCCGACGGTTCCTTCGTGGGGGCGCTGGTGGTGCTTGGGCTGGCCTCGCGCCACAACGAGCAGGAGCAGTTGAAGGCCGTGGAAATCGTGCGCCGGGAACTGGCCGCCCAGGGTTTTGCCAGCCGGGCGGCACCGGGTTAGGCGTACCCGGGCCCCGCGCAGAAAGCAGGCGTCAAGCGCGGCGCAGGCTTCAGGGCGACGGGGCAGGCTTCAGCGCAGCGCTAGCTCAGGCCATGTACAGGTCAGGCGCCGGTGAGCAGATCTGTCTGTCCGCTTGCGGATCGGCGTATTGCTTGCACCAGGCCGTGATGCGCGTCGCGCTGGCATCGCTCATGGCGGGAGCGAACGCGCGCATGCGCTGCTCCAGGGCCTCGAAGGTATAGGGCTGTTCAGGGTCGCCCCGGCGCAGTTCGCGCATCTCGGCGAACTGTCTGCCATCGCGCAGCGTGACGGTCACCCGTGCCGGGCGTTTTTCGGGGAAATGCTGCTGGAAGGCATCGTTCGGGGTGACCGATATGCGCCTGACCAGGCCGAGCAAGGTGGCATCTTCCAGTTGTGGCGAATCCATGTCGTGTATGCGCAGCTGGCCGTTTTTCAGCAGCATGGCGGCCACATAAGGCAGGCAGAAGCAGGTCTCGGCCGGTTTGGTTGGCCAGACGACGCCCGCGATTTTCAGGGCATGGGGGAAGATCTCGATGTTGACGCTTTCGATGTCGCTGTGATGGATGCCGTGTGCCTGCATCAGCGTCTGGATGGCGTCCAGAGGCGTGAACAACTGGGCGCAGCAGGGCCATGCCTTGATGGTCGCGCTGTTGATACGCTCTTCGGCTTCAAAACCGTCGGTCAGTCGGGCCAGCGGGCCATCGCCGTGCAGCAGGCGGTACAGGCCGCGGCGACCCGTCACGAAGGCCTGGGCGCCCGGAAATCCGGCCTGTGCGGCGTAGGCAGCCAGCAGGCCATTGCGCACGGCCATCGCGGGATGCAGCGATTTCGATTCGTGCGCATTGTCGTCCACCAGTTGCCATAGACCTGCGGCCTGGGTGGCAGCAATGCCCAGCGTATGATGCAGCGAGTCGCCGTGCAAACCCAGCGCGACGGCCGAGGCGGCCGCAGCGCCCAGCGCGCCGGCGGTGGCCGTGGCGTGGAAGTTGGCGGCGTGTTCCGTGCCTAGTGCCTCGCCCACACGCAGCGATACTTCATACCCTGCAATGATGGCGTCGGCCACTTGTCGCTGGGTGAGCGGGATGTCGGCCGCCAGGGCCATGACCGGCGAGATGGCGATGATGCCGGGATGCAGCATGGCACTGCGGTGGGCATCGTCGATCTCGCGCAGGTGGGCAATGCCCGCGTTGGCGAATGCCGCGCCTGCCGAGGGGAGGGAGCATCCCCCGAACACCGGCGCCGGGCCGGTCTCGCCGTGGCAGCGTTGGGCGAGCATGCGCAGGTTGTCTGCGGCAGGTGTCCCGATGGCGGCCCAGCCTGCCGTGTACCAGTCCAGCAATGCCTGCGCGAGGCGCTCGCGGGTTTTCTGGGAAATCGGACCGTGGCGCAGGCGGTCCAGATGGTCGACCAGCAATGCTTCGGGAATCTTTGCCATGATTTTGTATTTCATCCAATAAAACAAAGTTCATTGTATGAAATTAATGGCGTTTGGAACAGATCGCGCGTCCTGCCTATCTCACCAGGAGTTCGTACACGATCATATGGCCCCCCAGCAGTGCCAGACTGATCAGGAAACATTTTTTGAACAGCGCCGGTGACAGCCGGCGGCGCAGACGCTGACCGATCTCCATGCCGATGAGCGCGGGCACCAGCAGCAGGAAGGAGATGCCCAGAGCGGCGGTCGAATACCTGTCGTTGATGTACAGGCCCAGCGCCAGTGCGACGGTGGAGACGGTGAACGATATGCCCATCGCCTGGATGAGTTCGTCGCGCTCCAGTTCGATGGCTTGCAGATAGGGAACCGCCGGTACGGCAAATACACCAGTCGCCGCGGTGATCACCCCGGTCAGGGTGCCGATGACCGGGCCCAGCCACGTCTGGGTGCGCGCCGGCACGATCCACCGGGCACCGCTCAATCCCCACCCGGCATACCCGATCAAGGCTGCTCCCAGGCAGATCATCGCCCAGGCGCCCGTGGCGGCGCCCAGCAGCCATGCCCCTGCCACCGTGCCGATGAACACGCCGGCCTGCATGGGGGCCAGACGTTTGAGCAGGGGAGGCAGACTGCGCCAGGGACGGATCTGCCAGATATTGGTGACCAGAGAGGGCACGATCAGCAGGGCAACGGCCTGCGCAGGCGTCATCAGCAGCGCAAGCAGCGCGATCGCGACGGTGGGCAGACCCAGGCCGACCACCCCTTTCACCAGGCCGGCCAGAACGAACACGGCAGCTACGGCCAGAAGCAGCGTGAGTTGGGGAGCAGAGCTGAAAGCGTCTATGGCGGGCATGAAACACAGAGTGAGTGAGAAGAGGCCAGGTCATGATGCCGGGCCAGAACCTCATTCTCGCGCCGAAGTGACGTGGCGCATAGATGGGATTTCCTCATGCAGCCTCAGGCGCAACCTGAGGCTGCATGTGGTAGCGTCACACTCATCATGCGATTCGACCTGACCGACCTGCGCCTGTTCATCAATGTCCACGAGACGGGGACCATGACAGCCGGCGCGCAGGCCAGCCACATGACACTGGCCTCTGCCAGCGAGCGCATCCGCGGCATGGAGGACGTGCTGGGTGTGCCCTTGCTGGTGCGCAACCGGCGTGGCGCAACCGCGACGCCGGCGGGCCAGGCACTCTTGCACCACGCCCGGCTGGTGCTCGCGCAGGTCGATCACATGCACGACGCCTTGAGCGACTACGGTGCGGGCCTGCGTGGCCATGTGCGCATGCTGTGCAATACCTCGGCCCTGAGCGAACACCTGCCCGATGTGGTCAGCGGCTTTCTGCAGGCGCACACCGGCATTTCGCTGGACCTGGAGGAGCGCACCAGTATCGAGATCGTCGATGCCGTGCGCAATCGTCTGTGCGATGTCGGCATGATCTCCGATGCGGTGGATGCGCAGGGATTGACGTGTTTTTTCTTCCGCAGCGATTCGCTGGTCCTGATTGCCGCGCGCGACCATGCCGTGGCCGCAAAGAGGCGCATCGGTTTTGCCGAGGTCGCCAGTGAACCCTGGGTAGGCCTGGGCGCGACAAGCGCCCTGCATGAGCATGTGACGCAACATGCACGACGGCTGGGCAAGCGACTGGACTATCGGGTGCACCTGCGCAGTTTCGAGTCGGTCTGCCGCGTGGTGGGGCGCGGCATCGGTCTGGCCATCGTGCCGCAGGCCGTCGCCCAGCGCCATGCCCGGTCCTCGGGCATCAGGGCGATCGCCTTGTCCGACGCCTGGGCGCGGCGCAATCTGCTGCTGTGCGTGCGGAACATGGAAGACGTGCCCGATCCCGCCCAGCAATTCATCCAGTATCTGCTGGCGCAAGGCAAATAGTGGCCTGATCGGGCCAAGTACACTATCGCACGCGCTGCCCCATCTCTCCATTACCGCCCACATCGATGCAAGAGCGTGTTTTCTCGCATCATTTTCAGAATGCCCCATGGAAATCAAAGTCGACTTTCTCGATAAGCTACGTCTGCAAGCCAGATTCGATGACTTCACGGTCATCGCCGATCAGCCCATACGCTATAAGGGCGACGGCTCTGCGCCCGGTCCTTTCGACTATTTCCTTGCGTCTTCGGCCCTGTGTGCGGCGTATTTCGTGAAGCTGTATTGTGTGACCCGCAATATCTCCACCGAGAATATTCGCCTGTCGCAGAACAACATCGTCGATCCGGAGAACCGTTACCAGCAGATCTTCAAGATCCAGGTTGAGTTGCCGGCCGATATCGACGAGGCGGATCGCCGGGGCATTCTGCGCTCCATCGAACGCTGCACGGTGAAAAAGGTGGTGCAGGCCGGTCCCGAATTCGTGATCGAAGAAGTCCAGAGCCTGGATGCCGATGCCCAGTCGTTGCTGACCCTGGCGCCGGATGGTCAGGCCAGCACGTACATTGCGGGCAAGGACCTGCCGCTGGAGCAGACCATCGCCAATATGTGCGGTGTGCTGGCGCGCATTGGCATCAAGATCGAAATCGCGTCCTGGCGCAATCTGGTACCCAATGTCTGGTCTTTGCACATCCGCGATGCCCACTCGCCGATGTGCTTCACCAACGGCAAGGGTGCGACCAAGGAAAGCGCACTGGCCTCGGCGCTGGGCGAATATATCGAGCGGCTGAGCTGCAACCATTTCTATGCCGGCGCGTTCTGGGGAGAAGATCTGGGCACGGCTGCGTTCGTGCATTACCCCGATGAACGCTGGTTCAAGCCGGGCGCAGACGATGCGCTGCCTGCTGAAATTCTGGATGCATATTGCCGGGAGATCTACGACCCGGAAGGCGAGCTGCGCGGCTCGCACCTGTATGACACCAACTCCGGCAACACCGAACGCGGCATTTGCTCGCTGCCCTACGTGCGCCACTCGGACGGCGAGGTGGTTTATTTTCCGACCAATCTGGTGGAGAACCTGTTCGTCAGCAATGGCATGAGCGCCGGCAATACGCTGGTCGAAGCACAGGTGCAGTGCCTGTCGGAAATTTTCGAACGCGCGGTCAAGCGCGACATCCTGGAGGGCGAAATCGCATTGCCGGACGTGCCGCCGCATGTGCTGGCGAAGTACCCGGATATCGTGGCGGGCATCGAGGCATTGCAGGCCCAGGGCTTTCCCGTTCTGCTGAAGGATGCCTCGCTGGGCGGTGTCTACCCGGTGATGTGCGTGACGCTCATGAACCCTCGCACGGGTGGCGTGTTTGCCTCGTTTGGCGCGCATCCCCGAATGGAAGTGGCTTTGCAGCGCAGTCTGACCGAGTTGCTGCAGGGGCGCAGCATCGAGGGGCTGAACGATCTGCCCCGGCCCACGTTCAACAGCGACGAGGTAAGCGAGCCGAACAATTTCGTCGAGCATTTCATCGACTCCAGTGGCATCGTGTCCTGGCGCTTTTTCAGCGCCAGGGCGGATCACGAGTTTGTCGAATGGGATTTCTCGGCGCAGGGCGAAAACGCCAATGCCCAGGAAGCGGACAGGCTGCTGGGCATTCTGCACGGCATGGGCAAAGAGGTCTACATGGCGGTGTACGACCAGTTGGGTGCCTGCGCCTGCCGGATTCTGGTGCCGGGTTACTCCGAGATCTATCCGGTCGATGATCTGATCTGGGACAACACGAACAAGGCCTTGTCGTTCCGCGCCGATGTGCTGAACCTCCATCGGCTGGACGATGCCGCGCTGGCGGCTTTGCTTGCGCGCCTGCAGGACGATGACCTGGACGAGTATTCAGACATCGCCACCTTGATCGGCATCGAGTTCGACGAAAATACCGACTGGGGGCAACTGACGGTCCTCGAATTGAAATTGTTGATCTGCCTGGCCTTGCAGCGCTTTGACGACGCGCAGTCCCTGGTGCAGGCTTTCCTGCAATACAACGACAACACGGTCGAGCGCCGGTTGTTCTACCAGGCCCTGGATGTGGCGCTGGAGATCGTGCTGGATGACGATCTGGCGATGGACGATTACGTGGTCAACCTGCGCCGGATGTTCGGCGACGCCCGCATGGACGCCGTGCTCGGTTCGGTGGATGGCAGTGTGCGCTTTTTTGGCCTGACGCCAACCAGCATGAAACTGGAAACGCTGGATCGCCACCATCGCCTGATGGACAGTTATCGCAAGCTGCACGCGGCGCGGGCGGCGGCGGCCCAGGTCCGGTAGGGCGGCCTGCGATGGGTCTTCCGGGTTGACGCCCGGGAGATGATTGCGATGAAATAGGCTTCGTTATTCCATAAATCGCAACAATCGACTGGCGTGGATCGACATGGACCGTTTCGATGCCTTGCTGCTGTTCAACCGCATCGTTGAACTGGGCAGCTTCACCAAGGCGGCCTTGGCGCTGGATATTCCCCGCGCCACGGCCACCCATGCCATCAAGTCGCTGGAGGCGCGGCTAGGCGTGCGTCTGCTGGATCGCACCACGCGACAGGTCAAACCAACCCTCGATGGGCAGGCCTTCTACGAGCGCAGCAGGCACGTGCTGCAGGAACTGGACGATGCCGAGACGTCTATGAGCACGTCCGCCACGCAACCCCGAGGTACGCTCAGGCTGAACCTGCACGGGGTGCACGCCACCACTATCCTCCTGCCACGCATCGGCGAGTTCCACGAGCGTTACCCGCACATCGACATCGTCATCAGCAGTGGCGACCGGCTGGTCGATCTGGTGAAGGAGGGCATCGACTGTGTGGTGCGGGTGGGCCAGCCTCGGGATTCCACCCTGGTGGTCAAAAAGCTGGCCAGCCTGCGGGAAATCATCTGCGCCAGTCCCCAGTACCTCGAACGTCACGGCACCCCCACGCATCCCGATGAACTGACGACGCACCAGGCGGTGGGTTTTTTTTCGCTGCACAGCGATCACCGCTATCCCTTCAACCTGATCGTCGATGGCGAGGTGAAGTCATTCGAAGCCAAAGGCTGGGTATCGGTCAGCGACGCAGAGTGCTACATGAGCGCAGCGCTGGCGGGATGCGGCCTCATCCAGTTGCCGGATTTCCGCCTGCTGGAGCATCTGCAGTCGGGGCGGCTGGTGCAGGTGCTGGAGCAATGGACCAGTCCCGAACTGCCGGTCTGCGCGCTCTATCCCTTCCACCGTCAGCTTTCGCCCAGGGTACGGGTGTTCATCGACTGGGCATGCAGCGTGTACGCTGACAAGTTCGGTGGCAACTGAATCAGGAGCAAACATGGCAAACGCAGTGATCGCATACCCTGACGCCCGGCGGGCCGATCTGGTGGAGCGCCACTTCGGGCGCGACGTGGCTGATCCCTATCGCTGGCTGGAGAACGATGCCCGCAGTGATGCCGAGGTCATGCAATGGGTGCAGGCGCAGAATCAGCTGACACATGCTTATCTGGAAGGCCTTGCCGGCCGCGAAGTCTTCGTCGAACGCCTGACAGCGCTGTACAACCATGAACGCGTGACTGCGCCGCAAAAGCGCGGCGGGCGTTACTTCTATCTGCGCAATAGCGGGCTGGAAAAACAGTCGTCCTTGTGCGTGCGCGATACGCTTCACGGTGCGCAACAGGTATTGATCGATCCCGGCACGTGGTCCGACGATGGCAGCGTGGCACTTGCCCAGTGGGCGGTGAACGCCACCGGCTCGCATGTGGCCTATGCCGTGCAGGAGAGTGGGTCGGACTGGCACACCTTGCGGGTGATGGACGTGTGCACGGGAAGGGTGCTGCCCGACGAAGTGAAATGGTCCAGGTTCAGTGTGCTGTCCTGGGCTCGCGACGGCGCCGGATTTTTCTATTCGCGCTATCCCGCCTTGCAACAGGGCGAGACCTCGCAGGAAGCGCTCGCCGGTCACGCGGTCTATTTCCATGCGCTGGGTACGCCGGCGCAGCAGGACCGTCTGGTGTATGGGTCGCCCGATCAGCCTAATCTGATCAATGTGGCCGATTGCAGTGAAGACGGTCGTTATGCGCTGGTGTCATCGACGCCGGGCACGATGAGCAATGCCGTGACGGTCGTCGATCTGGGCGACCCAGCCTGGCCCTCGCGCAGGCTGATCGACAACTTCGATCACCAGTGGACCTTCATCGGCAACCAGGGATCGACGTTGTTCTTCCTGACCAGCGATGGCGCGCCCCGGGCACGTATCGTGACGCTGGATCTCGACCGCCGGGACGCGGATGGGAAGGGCGCGGCCTTGACCGAGATCGTGCCCGAGCAGGACGATGTATTGCGAACCGCCTGGCTGATAGGCGGCAGATTGCTGGCCGCCTTCATGGTGGATGCCAGGACGGTCATCCGGCGCTATGAACTGGATGGTCGTCCTGATGGTCAGGTCCAGTTGCCGGGCATAGGCAGTGCCGGCGGGTTCGCGGGTCGCCAGGACGAGACCGAATGCTTTTTCGGTTTCACCAGTTTCAATGCGCCCACCACCCTCTACCACTACGACGTCGGGACGCGTGTGGTCGACGTGTGGGCCAGGCCGAAGATCGAGTTCGATTTCGAGGCTATCACGGTGGACCAGCAGTTCTGCCGCTCCAGGGACGGCACGCGTGTACCGATGTTCATCATCAAGCGGCGCGACGTGCACGGGCCGGCGCCCACGCTTTTGTACGGCTATGGCGGCTTTGCGATCAGCATGATTCCGGCTTATTCGCCGGATCTGCTGGCCTGGGTGGAGCAGGGCGGGGTGGCGGTGGTGGCGAATATCCGGGGCGGCGGCGAATATGGGCAGGACTGGCACTATGCGGGCCGACTGGCGAACAAACAGAACGTCTTCGACGACTTCATCGCGGCAGCCTCCTATCTGAAAGCTCAGGGCGTGACCCCCGAGGCCGGGCTGGCCATTCAGGGCGAGTCCAACGGTGGACTGCTGGTGGGTGCCGTGGTGAACCAGCGTCCAGATCTGTTTGCCGCAGCGCTGCCGGGTGTGGGCGTGATGGACATGCTCAGGTTCGACAAATTCACGGCAGGCCACCTGTGGGCGCCCGAGTTCGGCAGTCCTGGCGAGCAGGCCAGTTTTGACCACCTGCTGGCGTATTCCCCCTATCACAACGTCAAGTCGGGCGCGTCTTATCCAGCTATTCTGGCGAGTACGGCCGATACCGACGATCGTGTCGTGCCGGCCCACACGTTCAAGTACACCGCCGCCTTGCAGGCCGCTGATCTGGGCGACAGACCACGGCTGGTGCGCATCGAAACCCGCGCGGGGCACGGCGCGGGCAAGCCCACGCAGCAGGTGATCGAATCGACCGCGGACCTGTGGGCATTTGCCGCGCACTGGACTGGTCTGACGGTGCCCCGAACCCCGTAGCCTACCCGACGATGTCGATCAGCGACTGGCGCTGGCTGGCGGTGAGCATGGTGCCGTGACCGCCTTGCAGATTATCGGCCTGCCTGTCAGGCCGGCTGGTGGCCGGGATGACGGTGGTGACAGCCGGGTGGCTCCAGGCAAACCGCAAGAACGCCTGGGCCCACGAAGTGATGCCTGCTTCGCCTGCCCAGTCGGGCAGCGCTTTGCCCTTGACCTGCTGGAACAGACGCCCGTCTTCGAACGCCCGATTGATCAGCACGCCGACGCCCTGATCCTGGGCCAGCGGCAGCAGGGTCTTTTCGGCCTCGCGTGACACGACCGAATAGTTCACCTGCAGGAAATCGGGCTTGGCCGTGCGCACGACCTGGGCTAGCTCGTCATGGCCGCTGGCCAGGTAGTGGGTCACACCGCTGTAGCGTGTCCTGCCCTGTGCCTTGAGCTCGTTGATGAGGGCGAGTTGGGTTTTCCAGTCGCGCAGGTTGTGCACCTGCAGCAGTTCGACTTTGTCGGTGCGCAGGGCGCGCAACGATTGTTCGAACTGCGCCATGCCGGCATCGCGTCCGGAGGTGCCAAGCTTGGTCGCGAGAAAGGCCTTGTCGCGCAGATCAAGTTCGGCCAGCAGATCGCCCAGCACTTGTTCAGAGCGTCCGTAGCTGGGCGCCGTGTCGATCAGCACGCCCGAGCCCTCGAAGAACAGCCGGATCACTTCCTTCAACGGTGCGCGCTCAGTCGGATCGGTACCCACGTTCATGCTGTCGGCACTGCCCATGCCGATGACGGGAACGACCTCGTTCGTGCGGGGGATCTTGCGCGTGGCCATTGCGGTTTGTGCGGGCGCGGCCAGGATCCGGTGCATGGGGGTGGCAAGGCTCAAGCCGGCCGCCGATAGGGCCAGTCCTGATATGACGGTGCGGCGGGTAGGCATCTTCACACTCCTTGGCAATGGGGTAATGGCTCAGTTTATTATCGTTTCCGCAGGCGCTAGGAGTGGCAGGTTTGTCGTAATACAATAAGATTGACGTACAAATTCGCCGCAACAACAACTCAGCCACGCGGCAGGAGACAACATGTCCGCTACACCAGCACCCTTCGAAGTATTTGCCATTCGTTATGCCAATCACAGCGGACGCAGTGCCGAAGAGAATTTCATCGGCGGAGGCGATTTCCACGATGCCGACTCCGATCTGGATTACTTCGTATGGGTGATCCGGCGCGGCGACGAGGTCTATCTGGTGGACACCGGCTTTGCCGAGGACGCCGCCCAGGAGCGCAAGCGCACGCTGCTGATGCGCCCGAGCGCGGCACTGGCCTATCTGGACATCGACCCCGCAACACTCAAGCACGTGATCCTCACGCATCTGCACTACGATCATGCCGGCACGCTGGACGATTTTCCCGCCGCCACCTTTCATGTGCAGGATGCCGAGCCTGCCTATGCGACCGGTCGCTGCATGTGCCACAAGGCCCTGCGCCTGCCGTATGGGGTGGAGGACGTGGTCACCTTCGTTCGCAAGGTATATGCCGATCGGGTAGTCTTTCACGATGGCACGTCCGAGCTCGCTCCGGGGCTGACACTGCACCTGGTCGGTGGGCACTCCAAGGGCCTGCAGGTCGTGCGCGTCTACACCAGACGCGGCTGGGTCGTGCTGGCCTCGGACGCCACCCATTTGTACGCCAACATCGGGCGATCGATCCCTTTCCCGCTGGTCTACAGCGTGGGCGACATGATGGAAGGGTTCAATCGTGTGCGTGCGCTGGCGGATTCCGAAGACCACATCATTCCCGGGCATGATCCGCAGGTCATGCATCGCTATCGTGCACCTGATGCGGCCAGCGAAGGCGTGGTGGTGCGCCTGGATGAACCGCCGCACGCCTGACGCCGGGGGATCGGTCAAAAAAAAGACGGCATCGCAAGTGCCGTCTTTTTTTATCGAAGCGTTCGGTGGCGTTCGATGAATCAGCGCAATGCCGAGTAGTCTGTGGGCGAGAGGAAATGGTTCTCGATGCGCTCGACGATCATCTTTTCCGCTTCGCTCGCGGCACGCTTGGCAATCCACTCTTTGTCGGCCTGGAACGCATTCCACTTCTGTTCACGTTCGGCCAGGCTTTCCCACTTCAGCAGATACGTCAGAGCATGATTGCTGGGGCCCACCAGCGTGGTCCAGAAGCCGATCTGCTCGATGCCGTATTTCTTGAAGAAGTCCAGGGTGGTGGTGCTGAAGCGTTCGTTCAGCGCGGCCAGACGGCCAGGCGCGCAATGATAGATACGCATTTCTACGATCATGGGATGCAATCCTTATGAGATAAATGAGTTCAAACCGCCGTGCGGTCAGGGCCTGGATGGTTCACACTGCCTTGCGATAGTCGGCGTCCGATACTTCTTCCAGCCAGTCGGCGTCACCCAGCGATGTGGCCACGTGGATCATATAGCTGTCGGCGGTTGCACCGTGCCAATGCTTTTCGCCGCCGGGTATCCACACGAAGTCGCCGGCGCGGATCGGTTCAGCCTTCTGGCCTTCGACGCAGATCCATCCCGAACCGCCGGTCACCTGCAGAACCTGGCCCTGTGCATGGGTGTGCCAGTAGGTGCGTGCACCGGGTGAAAAGAAGACGTGGTTGATCCCCACGCCATCGGTGGCGGCCATGACCGGGTCGGCCCATACGACGCCGGTGAATGTGGCGCCGCGTTGTTCCGACGGTTTGCCCTGGGCCCTGCCATGTATGACTTTCATTGTGGATCTCCTTTTGGGGTGTGCAGTCGTGTGCCGCCCGACACATCGCCGATGGCATCGACCACTTTATTGCTGATCTGATCGCCGTATCCCAGCGCCGTGGCCAGACCGAAGCTGGCCAGCGGACCCGCGGCGTTCAGCGAGGCGATGCCAAGTTCGCGAACACGATCGATATAGAGTACGACGTCCTTGGTCATCAGTTTGCTGCTCAACCCACCCTCGAGGTAGTTGCCGTCCACGATGTGGGGGAAACGGTTGAGAGTGGCGAAGTTCACACCGCTGCTGCTGTTGAACACGTCGAGCAACTGGTGCAGATCGAGCCCGGCCTTCTTGCCCGCCACCATCACTTCCGCAGTGGCCGCCAGGCTGATGGCGTTCAGGAAGTTGTTGAGCAGTTTGGTGGTGTGTCCGGCACCGCTGGCCCCCATGTGCAAGGCTTTGGTACTGAACGGGGCAAGGGCCCAGCGTATGGCGTCCACGGCAGAGGCCTCACCACCGATCATCAGGGTGAGCGTGCCTTTTTCGGCTGCCGCCGCACCGCCCGAAATGCCCGCATCGATGTAGTGCGCCTGGCGCGCCTGGAACAAGGCGTTCAGCCGGATGGTCGAGCTGGCGGCAGCGGTGCTCAGATCGATGACGGTCTGTCCGGGCCGGATGTGGGCAAGAATGCCGTCATCGCCCTCGACCACCGACTCCACCACCTTGCTGTCGGGCAGCGACAGCATCACGACGTCGGCAAAGCCGACGACTTCTTCGATGCTGCCGGCGCGTTGTGCGCCGGCAATGTCTGCCCGGCTCGGGTCGCGGTCCAGGCCAAGCACGCTGATGCCTGTATCGACCAGGCGCCGCGTCATGCGAGCGCCCATGTTGCCTAGGCCAATCATCCCGATCCGGTCTTGTCTCATCGTTTTTGCTCTGCCTCGTAGCTCTTGATGGTGTCGCTGGCGACACGGAATGCCGCCAGACCCAGGGGGGCGCCGCAATACACGGCAGCCTGCGTGAGCACGGCACGTATCTCGTCCTTGGTCACGCCGTTGTTCAATGCGCCTTTCACATGAACCGCAAGCTCATGGTGCTGGCTCATGGCGGTGAGCATGGCCAGGTTGATGATGCTGCGAGTCTTGAAGTCCAGAGTGGGATCGCCCCAGACATCGCCCCAGCAGTATTCGGTGACCATCTTCTGCATCGGACGATTGAAGTCGTCGGCCGCTTCCCACGATTTCTCGACATGGGCGGCTCCCAGTACTGCCTTGCGGTTGTTGAAGCCTTTGTCGAAGCGATCGCTGTGTTCCATATATATTCCTCGGTGTTTTTGATGTGTCCGGCATGTGGCCTGACCCCACGTTTTTGGCTTTATGATTATATTCTCGTAATACAATCCGTCAATTGTGGGAACCCCTTGCCGCCTCGTTCCGAGGGGCAGGCAGCCGTCGACTGCCTGCCGTTCAATCACTGACTTCAGTTCCCCTTGGCGCGGATCTTCACCCCCGCCAGGTCTTCCACGACGCGCGCCACGTCGGCATAGTCGGCATCCGGCCCGCGCACGGCGGTGGTCATGACCAGCATCTCGCGCACCGATGAGCCCACCGACATCGGAATGCCCAGACGCTCCGCTTCTTCCAGGCACAGCCGGACATCCTTGTGCGCCAGGCGGGCAGCAAACCCGACGTTGAATTTGCCGGTCAGTACAGACTTTGGAAACTTGTCCGACGTTGCCGTGTTGCGTCCCGATCCTGCGTTGATGACATCGATCATGGTGCTGGCGTCCAGTCCCGCCTTCACACCCAGGGCCATCGCCTCGGAGGTGATGGCCACCGCCGTGGCCGAGAGCAGGTTGTTGGCCAGCTTCATGACCTGGGCCTGGCCGGCCTCGCTGCCCATGTAGAAGCAGGTGCCGAAGTTCGAGAGGATGCTTTCCAGGGCATCGAACTGGGCGCGCGGGCATGCCGCCATGATGGCCAGGGTGCCGCGCTCGGCCCCTCCCACTCCGCCGCTGATCGGTGCATCCACGTAGGCGATGCCGACCTTGGCCAAGGTCTCGAATGCCCGTCGTGCCGCATTCGGGCCGATGGTCGACAGATCGACGACCTGCTTGGCGCGGCTGGCCTGTGCCAGGCCCTGCTCCTGCGAGATCACGCGTTCGACGATCGAACCATCGGGCAGGCTCAGGAACACCACGTCGGTTGCCGCGCCCAGTTCTGCGGCGCTGGAGTGGGCGGTGGCGCCCTGGTCGACCAGGCGTTTCACGGCGGCGGCGTCACGATCCATGACGTGCAGTTTGTGGCCGGCCTTGATCAGGCGACCCGCCATCGGGCCGCCCATGTTGCCCAGTCCGATGAAGCCGTAGACGATGTTCTTATCCATAATTCATGCCTTCCAAAAATAGGGGATCAACGAGGTTTGAGACCGATCTGTTCTGCCAGCTCGGCCAGTTGTTTCTTGTCGCGTTCGAGCGTGCGGGTGAAACCAGCCGGGCTGCGCTCGTCGGGGCTGGGAATCTGCGCGGCGAGCTGGTTCATGCGCTCGCGAAACTCCGGGGTTTCCACGGCTTGTGACAGCGCCTTGGACAGCGCGTCCACGACCGGTTTCGGCGTGCCCTTGGGGGCCACGATGCCATTCCAGATCTGCAGGTTGAACTGAGGCAGGCCACCTTCGGCAAAAGTGGGGACGTCGGGCATCTGCGGCAAACGCTCTTTGGACGCCACGGCGATGGACTTGATGCGGTTGTCCTTGTGCAAGGACATCATGGTCACGGTCTGGTCGATCATGGCGTCGATGGTGCCGGCCATCAGGTCCGTGAGGGCAGGGCCCGAACCCCGGTATTGCACGAGCTGGCCCTCGCCCTTGGCCATCTGCAGGAACATGGCCTCGGCCAGATGCGCGGTGGTGCCAGGCCCACCCGAACCCAGGTTGGGCACGAGCTTCTTGTCGCGCATGCTCGAGAGCAGCGTGGGCAGATCGGGGATGCCGCTCTTGTTGCTCACGCTGAGCACCATGGGCACGTTGGCCACGGTGCCGATAGGCGTGGTGTCCTTCACCACGTCCAGCTTGGCCTGGGGCTGCAGCAAAGGAATCAGCACCATCGAGTTATTGCTGAACATCACGGTATAGCCGTCGGGCTCGGATTTCGTCAGACGCTGAAAGCCCAGCAGGCCCCCTGCGCCGGTCACGTTTTCCACGATGACGGTCTGTTTGACGATGTCGGACAGGGTGTTGCCCACCAGCCGTGCCAGCGCATCCAGGCTGCCGCCCGGAGCGACGCCCACGATGATGGTGATGGGACGCGAGGGATAGGGCGCCTGGCTCGCCGCGGATGCGGCAAACGACGTGAACGTCAGTGCCGAGAATAGGCAGGCTGCAACTCTTTTCATGCTTGTCTCCTTTGGGTGAATGCCGATCTTGGTGATCGATCTGCGCGGGCGCCTCGATGCGGATGCATCGTGCTACCCGTCGTGAGTTAACGTGAAGTCAGACAGTGAACAAGGCGAACAACGGCATCGTCGTCCTCGAAGGCGCGCACGATGGCCAGACATTGCCCGGTGGCGGCAGGCGCCAGACCGCCGAGCGGGAACAGACGTTGGAATTTCTTGTCGATCTCCTCCCAGCTCACCCCGCGCGGGCCGGAGCCGCGCGGTGCTTTGCAGGTTGCATGATGGACGGTGCCGTCCTTCATGTGGATGCTGACGCTGCCGCCATGCCGATGCGGAAAACGATCTGGCAGGGGAGGTGGATCG
>JAEYZR010000138.1 GCA_023427945.1 Pseudomonadota bacterium
CAACAAGCGCATCGCGCTGGTGGAGCGTTGATATGAGTAGCACAACTTCAACGCCGACCGAGGCTCTGCCGCCCCCCGTCACCCAGGTAGGCGCCGTTGCATGGGTACGTGAGCGCCTGTTTGCCTCGCCTCTGCATATCCTGTTGACGGTACTGGTCGTCTGGTTTCTCTTGATGAGCGTGCCTGCGTTCATCGAGTGGGCATTCCTGAAGGCCAATTGGACCGCGTCCACGGCACAGGAGTGCCGGGCCGTTGCCGGTGCCTGCTGGGCTTTCATTGCTGAAAAGCATCGACTGATCCTGTTCGGCACCTACCCCTACGACGAACAATGGCGGCCGCTCATCGCTTCTGTCATTCTCATCGGCGTGGTGGTCTGCAGTGGCATGCGCCGCTTCTGGAACCTCTCGCTGCTGTTCATCTGGGTGATCGGCCTGACCTTGGTCGGTGTGCTCATGTGGGGCGGCGTGTTCGGTCTGACCTTCGTGGAGAACGTTCGCTGGGGCGGCCTGCCGCTCACCCTGATTCTCTCCACTTTCGGTATCGCGTTCGCTTTTCCGCTGGGTGTACTGCTCGCCCTGGGGCGCCGCTCCAGGCTGCCGGCGATCAAGGCCTTGTGCGTGGCCTACATCGAGCTGATCCGTGGTGTGCCGCTCATCAGCCTGCTGTTCATGTCGTCCGTGATGTTGCCGCTGTTCCTGCCAGAAGGTTTTTCGATCGACAAACTGCTGCGGGCTCAGATCGCCATCGTCATGTTTGCCGCGGCCTACATTGCCGAAACCGTTCGCGGAGGTTTGCAGGCCATTCCGAAAGGGCAGTATGAAGGGGCCGATTCGCTTGGTCTGTCCTACTGGCAGCAGATGCGCAAGATCATTCTGCCGCAGGCCCTGAAGATCGTCATTCCGCCGCTGGTCGGTATTTTCATCTCGTTGTTCAAGGATACGTCGCTGGTCGTCATCATCGGCATTTTCGA
Organism: Pseudomonadota bacterium; assembly: GCA_023427945.1. Lineage (GTDB taxonomy): Bacteria > Pseudomonadota > Gammaproteobacteria > Burkholderiales > Burkholderiaceae_B > Schauerella. Next base: position 971 of record JAEYZR010000138.1, read on the forward strand.
TCTGACTCTGGCCGCCAAGGCAGCATTGTCCGACCCGGCTTGGCGTGGGTTCGGGGTCGAGGCGTACATCTTCATTTCCTTGATTTATTTCGTGTTCTGCTATTCCATGTCCAGGTACAGTCAATCGCTCGAGAAGCGTTTGTCGACCGGGTATCAGCGATAGTCATTCTGGGAGTTCAGGCATGTCTGATGCCATCATTAAATTGCAGGGCGTGAACAAGTGGTACGGCCAGTTCCATGTACTGCGCAATATCAATCTGAGCGTCGCTCAAGGCGAGCGTATCGTGGTCTGCGGCCCGTCGGGTTCGGGCAAGTCCACGATGATCCGTTGTATCAATCGCCTGGAAGAACACCAGCAAGGCCAGATCATCGTCGACGGCACCGAGTTGACCAACGATCTCAAGCAGATCGAGACGATTCGTCGGGACGTGGGCATGGTGTTCCAGCACTTCAACCTGTTTCCGCATCTCACGGTGCTGGAGAATCTGACCCTCGGGCCGGTCTGGGTGCTCAAGCAGCCGCGGGCTCAGGCCGAAGCTACGGCAATGAAGTATCTGGAACGGGTGCGTATTCCCGATCAGGCACTGAAGTTTCCCGGACAGTTGTCGGGTGGTCAACAACAGCGTGTGGCCATTGCCCGATCGCTTTGCATGAATCCCAAAGTCATGCTGTTCGATGAGCCCACCTCGGCGCTCGATCCCGAAATGGTCAAGGAAGTGCTGGATGTGATGGTGACGCTGGCCGAAGAGTCTGGCATGACCATGATCTGCGTGACCCACGAAATGGGCTTTGCCCGCAAGGTGGCCGATCGCGTGATTTTCATGGATCGCGGCGAGATCATCGAAGAAAATACCCCCGATGCATTCTTTGACTCACCTCAGAACGAGCGCACCAAACTGTTCCTGAGTCAGATTCTGCACTGACGCACCGGTAGCGCCGGGCGCAGCAGCGTAGTTCACCGAGACGGCTTCCATTTCATGGGAGCCGTTTTTTTGGGCTATATTGGCCCGCTTTTCCGTAGTTACTGGCTTATCGATCTGGAATATGCAGACGGTCATCCGAATTTGAGGAGACAAAACCATGCGCACATATGCTGCAAAGTTACCAGGACGTGCCTGGCTGATCGGGTCGCTGCTGCTGGCCGCGGCATCGGTATCGTTCATGGCCTCTGCGGCGCAGACGGGTGCTGCGTCTGCCGGCGCCGATGAGTGGCCACAGCGCCCTCTGCGATTCGTGGTTCCCTATCCGCCGGGTGGGCCGTTGGACAACATGGCTCGCATGCTGGCTGAAAAGGTGCGTGAGGATCTCGGGCAACCTGTGGTGGTGGAAAACAAGGCAGGGGCTGGTGGGAATATCGGCGCCGACCTGGTGGCACGCGCCGCGCCTGACGGCTATTCGCTGGTCATGGGTGCCGTCGCCACTCACGCCATCAATCCGTGGCTGTTTGCCAAGTTGCCCTATGACCCTGTCAAGGATTTCTCGCCCGTGACGCTGGTCGCGGCGGTCCCCAATGTGCTGGTGATCAACAAGGCGTTTGCCGAGAAAAACAGCATTGCGTCGCTTGCCGACCTGATCGCCTACGCGAAGTCGCATCCAGGCCAACTGAATTACGGCTCGGGGGGCAATGGGAGCGCGGGCCATCTGTCTGGTGAGTTGCTCAAGGCGCGTGCAGACATAGACGCCGTGCATATTCCCTACCAGGGTGCGGCGCCCGCCCAGCTCGCCTTGCTCGCCGGTCAATCGGATTTCATGTTCGACAACCTCGCTGCCGCTGCGCCATTGATCAAAGCCGGTTCAGTCAATGCCCTGGCCGTGACCACTGCGCAGCGCTCGACCCTGCTTGCCGACGTGCCAACCGTGCAGGAAGCCGGTGTGTCAGGTTTCGATCTGCAGACCTGGTTTGGTGTCTTCGCCCCGGCAGGCACGCCGCAGCCCATTCTGGACAAACTCTATGCGGCCTATGCCCGTGCCATGGCCCTGCCGGATGTACGTGAGCGCTTGTTGATGATGGGTTCGGAAGCGCAGCCAATGGCACCTGCCGAATTTGCCCAATTCGTTGCCGCTGAAATGCAGAAGTACAAGGACGTGGTGAAACTGTCGGGCGCCAGCCTGAACTGAAAGCGCTGCTCCCAGAAACAGAGCTCAGGGCCTGTGATGTCGTTCGTCGCAGGCCCTGATCGTTCGCAGCGCTAGTCCTGGGGGCGGGCCCAGCCCCGGCTCAGATCGATCGCCTGCCGCCAGCGTGCCAGGCGAGCCTGGCGTCGGTCTTCGGACCACTCTGGTTCGAAGCGTCTGTCGATCTCCCATTGCGCCGACAGCTCATCTTCGCCCGCCCAGAAACCGCAGGCCAGGCCCGCCAATCCTGCCGCGCCACGGGCCGTGGATTCGGGAATGCGTGGGCGCACGACAGGCAGCCCCAGCAGGTCGGCCTGTAGCTGCATGAGCACGTTGTTGCGGGATGCGCCGCCATCCACCCGAAGTTCGGACATCTGGATCTTCTGGTCGGCATCGGCCAGCATCGCCTGCTGCAGTTCGGTGCTTTGCAGGGCAATGCTCTCCAGCGCCGCACGCGCGACGTGGGCGCGGGTCGTGCCGCGGGTGAGTCCGATCAGCAGGCCGCGCGCGTACGGATCCCAATGCGGAGCGCCCAGCCCGACGAAGGCAGGCACCAGAAAGACATCGTCTGTATCGGCCACGCTGTTGGCCAGGGCTTCAGTTTCGTCCGAGCGTTCGATGATGCCCAGGCCATCGCGCAACCATTGCACGGTCGCACCCGCCATGAACACGCCGCCTTCCAGCATGTAATCGGTGCGTTGGCGTTCCTCTCGACCCAAGGTCCAGCCGATGGTGGAGAGCAGCCTGTTTTGCGAAATCACCGGTGTTTCGCCCACATTCATCAACATGAAGCAGCCCGTGCCGTAGGTATTCTTGGCCATGCCGGGAGTGAAGCAGGCCTGGCCGAACGTGGCGGCCTGCTGATCACCGGCGATGCCGGCAATGGCGATCGGTCCACCGAAGTGGCGTGGATCGGTCTTGGCCACGATGCCGCTGCTGGGGGTGATCTCTGGGAGAACCGAGGCGGGAATGTTCAGACGCTCGAGCAGTGCGTCGCTCCAGGCGCGCTCGTGAATGTCGAACAGCAGCGTGCGGGATGCATTGCTGGGGTCGGTGCAATGGACACGTCCGCCGGTCAACTGCCATATCAGCCATGTGTCCACCGTTCCGAACGCCAGTTCGCCACGCTCGGCGCGTGCACGTGCTTCGGGCACATTGTCCAGCAGCCACGCCAGTTTGGTTCCGGCGAAGTAGGCGTCCAGGACCAGGCCGGTGCGTGACTGGATGAAATCGGCATGGCCTTGTTCGCGGAGCCTGTCGCAGAAGTCGGCCGTGCGGCGATCCTGCCAGACGATGGCGCGGGCAATCGGCTCGCCGGTGGCCCGATCCCACAGCAGCGTGGTTTCGCGTTGGTTGGTGATGCCAATGGCTGCGACGTCGGCTGCCGTGGCGCCCGCATTGCGCAGCGCTTCACGGGCCGTTTCGATCTGCGTGTGCCAGAGGTCCATCGGGTCGTGTTCGACCCATCCGGTCTTTGGGTAGAACTGATGAAATTCCCTTTGGCCCATGCCGCGAACCGCACCCTCGCGATCAAAGACCATTGCACGTGAGCTTGTGGTCCCCTGATCCAGGGCGAGTATGTATTCATTTTTTGGCATGGGTAGGTCTCCGCGTGTTGAGCTGCGAACCTGCATCAGCGTCCAGCCTGGCAAACGACAGGCTGGACAGCGTGGCAAAAGCGCCAATGACGATGAACCCCAGCGCCACGTCACTGCTGGCAAGGCTGGTCGCTCCGCGGGCCGCCATGCTCAGGTTCAGTGTCACGGCTGCGACGCCCACGCCCAGACTCACGCCCAGTTGCTGCGCCATCGCAGCAAAGCTGCTGGCGCGGCTCATCTGTTCGGGTGCGATGTCAGCATAGGTCAGCGTGTTGACGCCCGTAAACTGCAGAGACCGGAAAAAACCGCCCAGCAGCAGGACGCCGATCATCACCCAGGCTGGTGTCGTTGCGTCGAACAGGGCGCATACTGCAATGAACACGCCTGCCAGCACGGCGTTGACCGTGAGGACTCGCCGAAAGCCCCAATGCATCAGAATGGGCGAGGCGACGAACTTCATCAGCAAGGCGCCCGCCGCACCGGCAAATGTGATCATCCCGGCAGCAAGCGGTGAGAGTCCGAAAGCGACCTGTAGCAGCACGGCCAGCAGAAAAGGCGTTGCCCCCACGGTGAAGCGGCAAAGATTTCCCGCCAGCACCGACACTTTGAACGTGTGGATCTTCATCAGGGACAGATCGATGATGGGATTGGGTACACGCTTGGCATGCCAGACATATGCGATACCCGATAGTGTTCCGGCGACCACCAGCGCCACCATCCAGGGCCAGGCGAGCAGACCATGTCCGAGTGCCTCGAACGCAGAGACGATCATGGCCAGGCATGACGCGCTGAGCACGAATCCAATGGCGTCCAGCCCAGGGGCATCGACATCGCGAATTTCCGCGATGAAACGCAGCACCAGGAAAATACCCAGGATGCCGATGGGGATATTGATGAGAAAGATCCAGTGCCAGGAAGCATAGGTGACCAGAAAACCACCCAGGGGCGGACCGATCACCGGGCCCAGCAGTGCAGGCATGGACAGAAAGGCCATCGCCTTGAGCAGTTGGTCCTTGGGGACGATGCGCAGAAGAATGATGCGTCCCACGGGTACCATCATGGCTCCAGCCATGCCCTGGGCGATGCGCGCGAGCACGAGTTCGGTGATCGTGTTGGACATTGCACAGGCAATCGAGCTGAGGGTGAACAGGCCGATCGCCGCGACAAACACCCGCCTGGCCCCGAAACGGTCGGCAGCCCAGCCGCTGATGGGTACAAAAACCGCCACGGCCAGCAGGTAAGACGTGATCGCCACGTTCAGGCGAACGGCCGACGTGCCCAGGGCCTGCGCCATTGCCGGCAGCGCAGTGGCCACCACCGTGGCGTCCAGCATCTGCATGAAAAGTGCGCACCCGACAATGAAGGGAATCATCCGTGCCGAGAGGGCAGGGTCGGGAGGCGGGCGTTTCCGGGAGGGCGCAGAAGTGGACATGGGCATATTGGCGATTCGACCTGGAGATTGTAACGCCGCACTCCGAGAGCGCCTGAAGTACACTTTGCGCCATTCTGTACTTATTTTTTTCGAGATCAGGCCATGTCGGGCAACTATCAATCCGAAATCACTCAGTTCCTTGAGCAATACAAGAAATCGCATCCTGACACCGAGGCGCGTCAGCGCGAGGGTCGTGCGCGTCTGTGGGACAAGCCCCAGGACCTGGAGCTGCAGGAAGGGTTCAAGGCCGCACGCGTGCCTCAGAAGCCCTACGTCTACTCGGCCGATTGATCGAATCACCCGCGCATGTCGCGAGCAAAATCGACAGCAGGCGATGACCTCGAGGCGCTGGTGACCCCGGAAGTGGACACCACGCCCGATGTCGTTGACAGCGTGGGATTCGCTCGCCTGTATGGCGAGCCCCTATTCAAGCTCCCCAACGACCTTTACATTCCGCCTGACGCGCTCGAGGTGTTTCTCGAAGCGTTCGAAGGGCCGCTGGACCTGCTGCTCTATCTGATTCGCAAACAGAACTTCAACGTTCTGGATATTCCGATGGCGGATGTGACACGCCAATATCTGTCGTATGTCGACCAGATCCGTGTCCACAACCTGGAGCTGGCTGCGGAATACCTGCTGATGGCGGCGCTATTGATCGAGATCAAGTCGCGCATGCTGCTGCCGGTGCGCAAGAGCGATACCGGCGAAGAGGTCGAGGATCCGCGTGCTGAACTGGTGCGGCGCCTGCTTGAGTACGAGCAGATGAAACTCGCGGCTCGCAAGCTCGATGCGCTGCCGCAGATCGGGCGCGACTATCTGCGTGCCCAGGCAGAGGCCGACCTGAGCGTCGAGCGGGCCGTGCCTGACGTGAATGTGGATGACCTGCGCCAGGCCTGGGCCGACATCATCAAGCGTGCGCGGCTCAATGCGCACCACCACATCACGCGTGAGCAACTGTCGGTGCGTGATCACATGACGCACATCCTGCGTCGCCTGGCCGATGTGCGCTTCATCGAGTTCAGCGACCTGTTCATGGAGCGCATTGACGCAGGCGAGCCCCAGGCCGTCATTGTTGTTCATTTCATCGCCATGCTCGAGCTGTCGCGGGAATCCTTGCTGGAAATCACGCAGGCCGAGCCTTATGCGCCTATTTATGTGCGTCTGGCCTACACCACCGTGTCCCAGGCAGCTTGAACCAATAAGGCCCCAGGTGGGCCACATCCGGAGGCAGTTTGAAAGTCGTCCACACCATCGAGGACCTGCGTGCACAACTCAGCGGCCAAAACCGCGTGGCGTTCGTGCCCACCATGGGTAACCTGCATGACGGCCATCTGGCCTTGATGCGACTGGCGCGCCAGCATGGCGACCCGGTCGTGGCCAGCATTTTCATCAACCGGCTGCAGTTCGGTCCAAACGAGGATTTCGACAAGTATCCCCGTACGCTCGAAGCCGACATCGAGAAGCTCGAGAAGCGTCGTGACGTGTATGTGGTGTTTGCGCCCGACGAGAAGGAGCTGTATCCGGAGCCCCAGAACTACCGGGTGCAGCCGCCTGCGGATCTGGGCGATATCCTCGAGGGCCATTACCGTCCCGGTTTTTTTGCCGGCGTGTGTACCGTGGTGCTGAAGTTGATGTCCTGCGTGCAGCCGCGTGTGGCCGTCTTCGGCAAAAAGGATTATCAGCAGTTGATGGTGGTGCGCAATATGTGCCGCCAGTTCCAGTTGCCCGTGGAAATTCTGGCGCATGAAACGGTGCGTGACACCGATGGCCTGGCGCTGTCTTCGCGTAACCGCTTTCTCGATTCCGACGAGCGCGCGCGTGCACCGGCGCTTTACGCCACCTTGAAAGGTTTGCAGCAGCAACTGCGCCAAGGCGGGCAAGTCGACTTCCAGGCATTGGAGCGCGATGCCGTGGCGCGCCTGGCCAGCGAAGGCTGGGCAGTGGACTACGTGGCATTGCGCCGTCAGCGCGATCTGAATCGTCCGGGCGCCGACGACCTGGCGGCGGGAGAACCTTTAGTGGCTTTGGCAGCGGCCAAACTCGGTGCCACACGCCTGATCGACAATCTCGAGATCTGAGGCCCTTCATCGACCGGCCTGCCTTGGCCGGTCGGCAATGCCAGGGCCTGTCAGTTCTATCGGCTTTCAGTTTGCAATTTCAGATGTCAGACTGCCTCCATCAGCAGGAGGTTGTATGACAGCATCTACACGCGAGCTCACCCCACGCGAACGTCAGGTAGCCGGTTACGTGCTCAATGGCAGTTCCAACAAGGTCATCGCCATCGACCTGGGCATTTCATTGCGCACGGTCGAGGCGCATCGTTCCAGAATCTTCCAGAAATTCGGCGTCAGGCATGCCGTGGCGTTTGCCCACCTGTTCTATCGCCTGCAGGAACCGGGGCTGATCGAGAGTTACCACCAGGCACGATCCCGCGACGGCAGGCCCGTGCCTTTCCCCCACAGCGATCAACCGCAGTTGGGCGCGGCAGCCGAAGAAAGCTCGTCGATCGGGTCGAGGTCGGGTTGACGGGTCAGGCTGTAGTTCAGGTTTGGGGTCTGGCCGTCCATGCTGCGTACACGCAGGGTATTGCCCAGCGATTCGAAGTCTGCGCGCGTGTTGCCTGCGCTGTCCGTCAGCAGCACGCGGATCGGGCGCGCCGTGGTGGCGTCCCAGCAGCCCTGTTCCACGGTCGGTTTGCCTGTGGTGCCAGCCACATCGACAAACGCCAGTCGTGCGCGCCATCGGCCGTTCGGTGCCAGCGTCAACACCATTTTCTGCCCACTACAGTTCATGCCGGGGGCCAGGCACGGCAGGGTGCCAGCGTAAGTCTGCGGTTGGGGGGCAAAGTTGGCCAGGGCGGGGTTGTTCGATGCCGCACCCGTGCTGGCGGTGGATGGCGCCGTTGCCACGGGCTGGGCCTGCGCCACGGCACCTGCTCCCTCGTTTGCGGCGTTGGTGGGCACCGGGCCTTGAGGCGCCGGCTGGCCGTCTGCCGCTTGGGTATTCATCTGCCTGCCGTTACGGTCCAGAGAGATCTGCAGTTGCGACGGTGCCCGCACCACGCTGCGATACTGAGCGCCTTCACCGGTGTACTGCGAGTCGGTAATCGAACTGCCGCGTTGGGGCGCGTAGTAGCCGGGTTCCTGTTGTTGCGCACAACCTGCCAACACCACGAAGCCGCAGGCCATCGCAATGCGTCTGACGGTGAAAAGGTGTGTAGGCATCGAAGAGGCAGGACGGATAGGCATGGTGAGTTCCGAAAGGAGGCGGTCAGTCAGGCGAATTCTACGCATATTCTGTAGGCTATTGCATTCGTTCTTGTCGCGCGTGCCGCGGTGCCTGGTTATTCGGGAGGCGTGAGTGCATTTGTCACAGACGCCCGCATTCCTCCATGACATCATGCCGCCTATGTCAACTATTGTCTTTCCTCCCGTGCTGTTCATCGGGTGCGTCGCCGTGCTGGGTCTGTGGGTCGGTGCCTGGGTGGCTCGATGTGTCTACGCGCTGCCGCGCTCGCTTGAGGCTGCCTGGCAGCTTCAACTGGTCCAGGCTCAGGCCGAATCGGCTGGTGACATCCAGGCGACCCTGGAAGGGTCGCCACACGTGTGTGCAGACCTCGCACCGGCCCCGCACCTGACGGCTCCCGTCCCCTGCGCGGCATGTGGCAGCGTGGCTCGCGGTTGGCGCACCTGGCCGGGCATCAGTGCAGTGGCTGCGCCGCTGGCATGTGCAGCCTGTGGCAAGCGTGGCGGCACGGTCACCAGGCTGGTCGAATGGTGTTGTGCACTGGTGTTCGGCCTCTGTGCCTGGCGCTATGGGTACAGCGTGGCTCTGGTCTTTGCGCTGGTCTTCTGTGCGTTGCTCGTCACGCTGGCATTCATCGATGCGCAAACCACGTTGCTGCCTGATGTGATCACCTTGCCCCTGCTGTGGTTGGGGCTGCTGGTAAATAGTGGTGTGGGCTGGGCGCCTCTTTCACACGCAGTCTGGGGGGCGGCGCTTGGCTATGGTGGTCTTTGGTTGGTCTATCACGCCTTTCGTCTGGCGACCGGACGCGAAGGCATGGGGTATGGCGACTTCAAGCTCCTTGCTGCGCTGGGCGCATGGCTGGGCGTGCACATGCTGCCCCTGGTGCTGTTGGGCGCTTCGCTGGCTGGGGTCGTCGTCGGCCTGTTCCTCCGATTCACAGGGCGTGCTCATGCAGGGCAGGCACTCCCTTTCGGGCCTTATCTGTCGGCGGCGGGAATCATTGCGCTGATATGGTTTGTCGAATTTCCGGGATAACGAAGCATGTTGAAAATTGGTTTGACTGGAGGGATCGGTTCGGGCAAGACGCGAGTCTCCGATCTGCTGGGCGAGTGGGGGGCCAGCGTCATTGACACTGACGCCATCGCACATCAAGCGACGGCGGTGGGCGGTGCCGCCATTCCCGCTATCGAGCAGGCATTCGGCCGCTCGGCCATCCGTGCTGATGGTGCCCTGGATCGGGACTGGATGCGCACGCGCGTATTCAACGACGCCAAGGCGCGCGTGCAGCTTGAGGCCATCGTCCATCCTCTGATCTCCATCGAAACCGAGCGCCGCGCGTCTGCGGCGCAAGGCCGATATCTGGTCTTCGTCGTGCCGCTGCTGGTGGAGTCGGGTAAATGGGCAAGCCGTGTCGACCGGGTGTGCGTGGTTGACTGTGAGCCTGAAACCCAGGTCCTGAGGGTACAGAATCGAAGTGGGCTGACGTTGGACATCATCAGGCGTATCATGGCAGCGCAGGCAGACCGCGCGACGCGGTTGGCTGCTGCGCAGGATGTGATTTTCAATGGAGCCGGCGTCACGCCTCAGGCACTAGAGGCGGCGGCCCATGCGCAGCACGAGCGATGGCTCGCAATGCGATGATCAATCTGCCGTGCTGGCAGCGCACTGAAACAGGCCACCAGGCCCATATCGTGAGGCGATTCGAACAGTGATTCTCTACGAATATCCTTTCAATGAGCGTATCCGTGCCTATTTGCGCCTGGAGTACCTGTTTGACAGGTTGTTCTTCTTTTCGCGTGGAGAAGATCTCCGGCACCATCAGATTGCCGTGACCACATTGTTCGACATTCTGGATGCCTGCGAGCGCACGGATGTGCGCACCTCCGTCGTGCAGGATGTCGAGCGACAACGTACTCAGTTGCTGGGCTTGCGTGAGCACCCGGGTGTGGACCAGGCCGCGCTGGAGAACATGCTCGCCGAAATGGCTGCAGCGGTCTCTGCGCTCGCCGCGGGCGGCAAGACGGGGCAGGCGTTACGCGACAACGAGTGGCTGGTCAGCCTGCGTGGCCGCCTGGCCGTGCCGGGCGGAGGTAGCCAGATGGATATGCCTTCCTATCATGCCTGGCTGCACAAATCCGCCGAAAAACGGTACGCAGACCTGCAGTCCTGGATCCAGCCCCTGGTCGCTCTGCACGAGGGTGTCAATATTGCACTGCGCATCGTGCGCGAGTCCGGCGAGCGTGTGAACATGATGGCCGAGCAGGGCGCCTATCAGCAGATGCTGGGCGGCAAGGTCTATCAGTTGATGAGGGTGTGGGTGGCCCCGGAACTCGATGCCTTCCCGGAGATCAGCGGCAACAAGTACATGGTATGGGTGCGATTCTCGCGCCAGTCGGCAGAGGCCAAGCCCCAGCATACGGGCGAAAGTGTGCCTTTTCGCATGGCACTCTGCAACGCCTGACAGCCGGGGCGGCCCCGCAAATGTTGCGGTGCATTTCAGAGCTGCTGCAGGGGACACCAATGTTCCGTCGGGTAGTACACAATAGTGCCTTTGCATCGTGTAACGGCCCTGAAAGGTCACGCGGAACCCCCTCATGTCAGACAGCCGTATCTCTCCTCGTCCCAGGCGCGCCTGCCGGTTGATCATTTTTTCGCTCCTGTTGGCGATGGTGGCACTGATTGCATGGTGGTTTCTGAAGCCGGCAACGCCTGCCGCTGGCGGTGCCACACCGTCAGGGCGGCCGCGTGCGGGGGCTGCTGCCGGGCCGGGCGCCATGGCCAACATGCCCACGCCGGTCAAGGTTGCCACGGCCATTTCCCAGGACATCCCGATCTACATGCGCTCTCTGGGCACGGTCACCGCCTACAACGTGGTGACCGTGCGCAGCCGGGTGTCGGGGGAACTCACCGAGGTTGCCTTCAAGGAAGGCCAGATGGTGAAGGCGGGCGACTTTCTGGCGCAGGTCGATCCCAGGGCGTTCCAGGTGCAGCTCGATCAGGCTTTGGGTACCCAGTTGCAGAACCAGGCCCTGCTGGCCAATGCAAAGCGTGATCTCGCGCGCTACCAGACGCTGTTCAAGCAGGATTCCATTGCACGCCAGCAACTGGACACGCAGGCGGCACTGGTCAGCCAGTACGAGGGCACGCGCAAGACCGACCAGGCGGCCGTGGACAACGCCCGTCTGCAGCTCGATTACGCCCGCATCACGGCACCGATCGCAGGCCGTCTCGGGCTGCGCCAGGTGGACCGTGGCAATCTGGTGAACACCAGCGACACGACAGGCCTGGTGGTGATCACTCAGACGCAGCCTATCTCGGTCGTGTTCACGCTGCCCGAAACCCAGTTGCCCGACGTCGTCAGCCAGGTCCGTGCAAACGCCTCGCTGGTGGTAGAGGCCTATGACCGCGCCGATACGCGGCGTATAGCGACAGGTGTCCTGGAAACCGTGGACAACCAGATCGATGTGGCTACCGGCACCCTGCGCATGAAGGCACGTTTCGACAATGCCGACGAAAGCCTGTTCCCCAACCAGTTCGTCAACGTGCGCCTCTTGGTGCAGACGCGACAGGCGGCCACTTCCATCCCCACGGTGGCCGCGCAGCAGGGTTCCTCGGGTTCATTCGTTTTTGTGGTCAAGCAGGACAACACTGTTGAAGTCAGGCAGGTCGAGCTTGGTCCGATCTACCGTGATCGAGTTGCGGTCAATCAGGGTCTTGAAAACGGCGAACGAGTCGTGACGGAAGGCACCGATCGGCTTCGGCAGGGCGCACGCGTGACTGTCGCCTCGGCATCTGACACGGTTCCCTCCGGCTCGGGACGTGGCCTGGGTGCCGGCGCACCGCCTGCGACAGGTGGCCCCGCTACCAGGAAGCCCTGAGCGTGTCGCGCTTATTCATTCTTCGCCCGGTCGCCACGATTCTCACGATGTTGGCGCTGGCCATCTCAGGCTTGATCGCCTATCGCATGCTGCCGGTGTCGGCGCTGCCCGAAGTCGACTACCCCACCATCCAGGTCGTCACGCTGTATCCGGGCGCCAGCCCCGATGTGATGACCACGCTGGTGACGTCGCCGCTGGAACGACGCTTCGGCCAGATCCCCGGTCTGGCGCAGATGACATCGAGCAGCTCAGGCGGCGCGTCGGTCATCACGCTGCAGTTCGGCCTGACCACCGGCCTGGACGTTGCCGAGCAGGAAGTGCAGGCCGCCATCAACGCGGCAAGCAATCTGCTGCCATCGGATCTTCCCGTGCCGCCGACCTACAACACGGTCAACCCGGCCGATGCGCCAGTCCTGACACTGGCGATTTCGTCGCCGACGATGCCGTTGCCCAACGTGCGCGATCTGGTCGATACGCGCATGGCGCAGCGGCTGTCGCAAATCCCGGGGGTGGGTCTGGTGAGTGTGGCGGGCGGACAGCGTCCTGCCGTGCGCATCCAGGTCAATCCCAAGGTCTTGGCGGGCAATGGCCTGACGCTTGCCAATGTGCGCTCGGCCATTACGGGGGCGAACGTCAATCAGCCCAAGGGCAACCTGGACGGACCCGAACGGGCCACCACGATCAATTCCAACGATCAACTGCGCTCGCCCACTCAATACAACGATCTCATCATTGCGTACGTCGATGATCGGCCTGTGCGTCTGTCCGATGTCGGGCAGGCGGTCGAAGGTGCCGAAGACATCCGCCAGGCTGCCTGGGTCGGGGCCACGCCGGCCGTCCTGCTGAATATTCAGCGCCAGCCGGGGGCCAATGTGATCGACGTGGTCGATCGCGTGCACGCCATGCTGCCGGCGTTGCGCCAGGTCATGCCTGCCACGCTGGATGTGCAGGTGGTGTCGGATCGCACGCAGACCATACGCGAGTCCATCTCGCACGTGAAGAGCGAATTGATGCTGGCCATCTTTCTGGTGGTGGTGGTCACCTTCGTTTTCCTGCGCAGCCTGACGGCCACGCTCATTCCCAGTATCGTCGTGCCGCTCTCGTTGATCGGGACATTCGGCATCATGTATCTGGTCGGATTCAGCATCAACAACCTGACCTTGATGGCGCTCACCATTGCAACCGGCTTTGTCGTGGACGATGCCATCGTGATGGTCGAGAACATTGCGCGGCATATCGAAGAAGGCGAGGGCCCTTTGCCTGCCGCCTTGAAAGGAGCCTCGCAGATCGGCTTTACGCTGGTCTCGCTCACCCTTTCCCTGATTGCCGTGCTGATTCCGCTGCTGTTCATGACCGAGGTCGTGGGTCGCCTGTTTCGAGAGTTCGCCGTCACGCTGGCCGTCGCGATTTTTCTCTCGCTGCTGATCTCGCTCAGCCTGACCCCGATGATGTGCGCGCGCCTGCTCAAGCCCGAGCGCGCACATTCCTACAATTGTTTCCATCGTGCCTCGGGCAGATTCATTGACGCCATGGTGCGCGGCTACGACCGGATTTTGCGTCTGGTCCTGGCCCGCCAAGGCTTGACCTTGCTGGTGGCTCTGGGGACTTTCGTACTGACCGTCATTCTGTATCTGCTGGTACCCAAGGGGTTCTTCCCGCAGCAGGATACCGGCATGATCCAGGCCATCACGCAAGGGCCTCAATCGATCTCGTTCTCGGGCATGGCCCAGCGCCAGCGGCATGCTGCCGCCACCATCCTGGAGGATCCGGCGGTGCAATCCGTTTCCTCGTTCATCGGCGTGGATGGCGCCAACGCGACGCTCAGCGCCGGACGGATGCAGATCGCCTTGAAGCCGCAGGCACAACGCTCGGATTCCATGCATCAGGTCATCGAACGCCTGCAGGAAGCGTTGCGTGAGAATCAGGATCTGACCGTTTACATGCAGCCCGTGCAGGACCTGACGATCGAGGATCGCATCAGTCGTACGCAATACCAGCTGGCGCTGTCCAATCCGGATATCAGAGTGCTCAGCGAATGGGCGCCCAGGCTGGTGGAACACTTGCGCACACTGCCGGAACTGCGGGACGTGGCGCACGATCTGCAGGACGAGGGCCTGCAATCCTATGTCGATATCGATCGCGATGCCGCGTCGCGATTGGGTATCACGGCATCCGTCATCGATGAGGCGCTGTACGACGCATTTGGCCAGCGCCTCATATCGACCATCTTCACGCAGTCCAATCAGTATCGTGTGGTGCTGGAGGTCTTGCCCCAGTTCAGGCAGGACCCGTCGGCCCTGGGGCAGATCTACGTGCCGACGGCCAGCGGCGGACAGGTGCCACTGGCCAGCATCGCGCATCTGTCGGAGCGGCGCACAGTGCTTGCGGTGAACCGGTTGAACCAGTTCCCGATGGTGACCGTGTCCTTCAACCTGGCCCCTGGCGCCTCGCTTGCCGATGCGGTGAAACGAATCGACCAGGCCCGTGCCGAGATCGACATGCCGCAGGCTGTGGAAAGCAGGTTCCAGGGCGCTGCACAGGCTTTCCAGGCATCGCTTTCCAGCACCTTGTTATTGATCCTGGCCGCGGTGGTCACGATGTACATCGTGCTGGGCGTGCTTTACGAAAGCTATATTCACCCCCTGACCATTCTCTCCACACTTCCCTCGGCGGCAGTGGGGGCGTTGCTGGCCCTTTTGATGTCGGGCTCGGACCTGGACATGATCGGCATCATCGGGATCATTCTGCTGATCGGCATCGTGAAGAAGAACGCGATCATGATGATCGACTTCGCGCTGGATGCGGAACGCAAACGTGGTCTCAGTCCGCTTGCCGCCATTCATGAGGCCGCGCTATTGCGTTTTCGCCCCATCCTGATGACGACGCTGGCCGCCTTGTTCGGGGCCGTGCCTCTCATGCTGTCCACCGGGACCGGGGCGGAGTTGCGCCAACCCCTTGGGCTGGTCATGGTGGGCGGGCTGATATGCAGCCAGCTGCTCACCATTTTCACGACCCCGGTGATCTATCTGATGTTCGATCGTCTGGGCCGCCGCGGCCGCGATACGGCACAGCGCAAGCGCCCGTCGCGCATGCGCACGGAGTAGGGCGTGGCGAATATTTCGGCGCCCTTCATCCTGAGACCCGTTGCCACGACCTTGATCTGGCTGGGTGTCGTCATGCTGGGCATCCTGGCTTTCGTGCGGCTGCCGGTCTCGCCGCTGCCGCAAATGGATATCCCCACCATTTCCGTGTCGGCCAGTCTACCGGGTGCCAGTCCCGAGACGATGGCCTCGAGCGTGGCCACGCCGCTGGAGCGGTCGCTGGGGGCCATTGCGGGGGTCACCGAAATGACTTCGAACAGCTCGCAGGGTTCGACGCGCATCACGCTGCAGTTCGACATGTCGCGTGATATCAACGGTGCGGCGCGCGATGTGCAGGCGGCGATCAACGCGGCACGCAGCCTGTTGCCCACTGGCATGCGCAGCAGTCCGACCTACCACAAGGTGAATCCAGCCTCGGCGCCCATCATGACTCTGGCGCTCACTTCGCCCACCCTGACCAAGGGCGAGTTGTACGATCTGGCGTCCACCATCGTGGCGCAGAAGCTCTCGCAGGTCGGCGGCGTGGGCGAGGTGTCGGTAGGCGGCAGCTCGTTGCCGGCCGTGCGCGTGGATCTCATTCCGGGCGCCCTTTCCAATCGCGGCATTGCGCTGGACGAGGTTCGTTCGGCACTGTCTGGTGCCAACGCCAATCGTCCCAAGGGCGTCGTCGAAAACGACGATTTCCATTGGCAGATCATGGCCAGCGATCAACTGAACAGCGCCGCGCAATACCGGCCTCTGATTGTCGCCATCCGCGACGGTGCACCGGTGCGTCTGTCGGATGTGGCCACGGTCACCGATTCGGTAGAAGATCTCTATCAGATGGGTTTCTACAATCGCGATCCTGCGGTGTTGCTGATCGTGCGCCGCCAGGCCAATGCCAACATCATCGATGTGGTGGAGTCGGTTCGCGAACAACTGCCGCACATCGCGTCGCTGTTGCCCGGCCAGGCGTTTCTCACACTGGCGCAGGACCGTACGCCCAGCATCCGGGCCTCGCTGCACGAAGCCGAACTCACGCTGGTGATCGCCGTCGTGCTGGTCGTGCTGGTGGTGCTGCTTTTTCTGCGACGAGTGCGCGCCACCCTCATTCCTGCTGTGGCGGTGCCGGTTTCGCTGCTGGGTACGTTCATCGTCATGTATCTGTGCGGCTACACGCTGAACACGATATCGCTGATGGCCTTGATCGTGGCGACCGGATTCGTGGTGGACGATGCCATCGTCGTACTTGAAAACGTCATGCGTCACATCGAGCGAGGCCGCTCGCCTTTGAACGCCGCCTTGCGCGGAGCGCGGGAAGTGGGCTTTACCGTGCTCTCCATGAGCCTGTCGCTGATTGCGGTGTTCATCCCTATTCTGTTGATGGGCGGGCTGGTCGGACGCCTGTTTCGTGAATTTGCCGTCACCCTGTCTTCGGCGGTTCTGGTGTCCCTGGCCGTGTCGTTGACGCTCACGCCCATGATGTGTGCCCGCATGCTGCGTCGCCGGGATTCGCTGCATCCCGGGCAGCAGGAGCATGTGCCGCCAGACCCTGCAGAACCGGTCGGATCCGGCAGCGGTGCCGATGGGCAGGCAGGGTCGGGAGAGAACGCCGTGACGCCCAATGGTGCGCGCGATGGTTCTGCCCAGGCGTTTGATGGTGCCGGCCATGTCGGTGAACCGCCTTCGCCCGGCTGGCAGTGGCTGCGTCGAGCCGTCGGCTCGTTTGCCCGGTTCTACGACGCCATGCATCGTGGCTACGGGCGCAGCTTGCGCTGGGCTTTGTCGCACGGGCGTCTGGTCATGCTTTCACTGGTCGTGACGATCGGTTTGAACGTCTACCTTTACGCTGTCATTCCAAAAGGG
>JAEYZR010000223.1 GCA_023427945.1 Pseudomonadota bacterium
CTGCCCGCTTCCACGGGCGCAAAACCCAGCCTCGCGAACGCCTCGTGTGCCGTCTCCAGCGCACGACCGGTATCCAGGGCCGGGGCGTGGTTCTGTTTGGACAGCTTCAGGCCAGTGCGCGGGTCCATCACCAGCGGGACATGCATGTAGCGCACAGGAGGAAATCCAAGCCATTGCCCCAAGCGGATCTGGCGGGCGGTCGAGCTCAGCAGGTCGGCACCGCGCACGACATCGGTCACCCCTTGCGCTGCATCGTCCACCAC
Source organism: Pseudomonadota bacterium (assembly GCA_023427945.1). Classification (GTDB taxonomy): domain Bacteria; phylum Pseudomonadota; class Gammaproteobacteria; order Burkholderiales; family Burkholderiaceae_B; genus Schauerella. The sequence goes on from JAEYZR010000223.1 coordinate 264, forward strand.
CACCGCCAGTTGATAGGCCCAAAGCCCATCTGCCCGCCGCACCGCCACATCACCCACTTCGCGGGCAACATCCTGAGTCTGCGGCCCCAGCCAGCGGTCCTGGAACGCGCAGTCGCCAGCGGGCATACGTACCCGCCATGCCCGCGCCTGCCGCCCGTCGGGCAAGCCCTGACGGCACTGGCCAAGGTAGGGGGTTTCGTGAATATCCGGGGCAATACCGGCGGCACGTGCGGCCTGGACGATCTCACGCCGGGTGCAGGCGCACCCATACAGCGCGCCCTGGCTCTGCAGCCGGTCAAAAACCTCCTGATAGGCCTTTCCACGCTGGGACTGATACCAGACGTCGCCGTCCGCATGCATGCCCAGGTTCGCGAGCTGCCCGAGAATGACGCGATCCGCCCCATCGACACTTCGGGGAGTGTCGACATCTTCGATGCGTACCAGCCAGCGCCCGCCGTGAGCTCGCGCATCCAGGTAGCTTGCCATGGCCGCGACCAGCGAGCCCGCATGCAGCGGGCCGCTCGGACTGGGCGCAAAGCGGCCTACGTAGGCAGACACCACATCACACGGATCAGTGCAGACGGCGTGCGCCTTCGTCGTCCAGCAGCTCTTCGAGCACCAGATTGTCGATCTCGGCTTCCTGGCTCCAGAGAACCATCAAGGCGACGATCTTGATCTTGCTCAGGGGAACGGGTGCTTCGGGCGAGGCCGAGGCGCGGTCGATGACGATCTCGCGCAAAGGCGCGGGCAAGATACCCGCCGATTCCAGGAAAGTGATGAACCCGATGGCTTCGCTGCCCAGCTGTTGATATTCGGAGTCGGCATAGATCCGCGTGCCGCCTACGGGCACCTTGGCCAGATCCACACAGCGTTCTGTGGTTTCTGCCAGCCCGTACAGCCAGCCCAGGGCATCGTCTATGTCTTCGTGCTCGAAGCCAGCCGCCACCAGCCGCTTGGCAAGCACATCGGCCGCCGGACAGGCCTGGGGGGTGTAATAATTTTCGTAGAGATAAACCAGGATATCGAACATATATTTGCGCAGTTCTCGACATGTTGTCGCAATCTTGGCTAAAGCCTGGGCTGCAACAACTACCAGATTCCAATTACGCCCAATCAATGAGCCCGATAACTGCGAAAAATGCAAACCTGCAGTAGTGTCAAAAAACACACCGTAAGCAAAATTTCAAACACGGATGTGCAAGGCCTATTGTGCACCTGATAACAGGCTTTCGCAAACCGGTTACTCTTCTATGACGTTCTCATTACACAGTTGATCTGCCCATGCCGCGCAAGCACTTTTCCATGATTCGCGAATTCCACCTGGCCGATGCTTTTACGCTGGGCAATGCCGCCTGCGGCGTGGCCGGTGTGATGTTTGCCATGTTGTTCATGACGAGTCGCGATCTCACCCATTTCTACTGGGCCGCTGCAATGGCGCCGCTGGCGTTCACCTTCGATGTGTTCGACGGCAAGATTGCGCGCTGGCGCCAGCAGCATTCCGCGATGGGACGCGAGCTGGACTCACTGGCCGATGTCATCTCGTTCGGCGTGGCACCGGCAGCACTCGCCTTTGCCGCCGGCATGTCGGGCGGCTGGGATGCCGTGGCGCTGATCTACTTCGTGTGCTGCGGGGTCAGCCGCCTGGCTCGCTATAACGTGACGGCAGAAACCATGTCTGCCGAAACGGGCAAAGTGTCCTACTTCGAGGGCACCCCCATTCCCACCAGCGTGGTGCTCACCGGAGTGCTGGCCATCGCGGCCTGGCAGGACAGGTTGGGAGAACAATTGTGGGGGGGAATGTGGATGCTCGGCCCCTGGCAGTTTCATCCGCTGAGCCTGATGTTCGTGCTGTCGGGCACGCTGATGATCAGCAAGACACTACGCATCCCGAAGTTTTGAGGGGCCAGGCGGCCGTTGATCGCCTCGACCAGCCGGACCTTTTGTTTCCACAGGACAGGTCGCCACCATCGACACCGCCTCGCCTGAGAATACGAGACGTCCCCTGCGTCGCAGGTCAGGGCAATTCGGCGGGGTAACTGTCCAGCGCCAGCCGGATCTGCATGCGCAGATCCCACGCTTCCATCGACGCATTGACCGCGCCATAGAACACGCCGTCACGCACCATGAAGATGGACGGCAGGTGAAAGACCTCATAGCGTTGCACCAGCCCGCCGGACACGCCCGCATCGATCCAGCACAGACGATCGGCCGGCAGCTCCAGCGCAGGCAGGGTCTGGCGTGCGACGCGGCAGGTCGCACAGGTCTTGCTGTAGAAAACCAGCAGGGAGTTACCGGGTGCATCCAGCAGATAACGGTCCGCCGATGCGTCGTCGAGTTCGATTTGTTCCATGGTGCGCAGCATTATGACGCATTATCTTTTTCGAGTAGGATCATGCCATCCTCATTCAGGAGTGTGTCGTCATGAGCAAGGTATATAACGTCGCAGTACTCGTGGGAAGCCTGCGCAAAGAATCCATCAACCGCCGTATCGCCCTGGAACTGGCTGACATCGCGCCCCCGTCGCTGAAACTGCAGATCGTGGAAATCGGTGATCTCCCCCTCTACAACGAAGACATCGATGGCGACCAGCCGCCGGCGTCCTACACCCGTTTTCGCAAGGAAGTCGCAAGCGCGGACGCGGTGCTTTTCGTCACCCCGGAATACAACCGCTCGATGCCTGCGGCCATGAAGAACGCCATCGACGTCGGTTCGCGCCCGTACGGCAAGAGCGTGTATGGCGGCAAGCCTGCAGGCGTGGTCAGTGTGTCGCCCGGCGCCACCGGCGGTTTTGGCGCGAACCACCATCTGCGTCAGACGCTCGTGTTCCTGGACATGCCCTGCATGCAGCAGCCCGAAACCTATCTGGGCAAAGCCGGCTCGTTCTTCAACGACCAGGGCAAGCTCGAGGATTCCACGCGTTCGTTTCTGGAAAAAATCATCACGACGTTCGATAAATGGGTCGCCAAACAAGCCGCCTGACCCGCACCGACACTCAAGAGCAATGGCATGGCCCCCACACCGCTGGATCTAGACGCCGACCCTGATCGCCCCACCATCACCCCCTCGGTGCGGGAACTGTTCACCGGCTTTCTTCTGTTGGGGCTCACGGCGTTCGGGGGCGCCTTGCCACTGGCGCACCGCATGGTGGTGGATCGGCGCCGCTGGTTGAACAACGCCGAATTCACCGATCTCCTGGGGCTGTGCCAGTTTCTGCCCGGTGGCAACATCATCAACCTGTCGGTGGCCATCGGCATGAAATTCCACGGCGTGCGGGGTGCTGTCGCCGCGCTTTTCGGGCTGATCGCCGCGCCTTCGCTGATCGTGATTTCACTGGGTGCCGTCTACGACATCTACCAGGACGATCCACACATCCGCCACCTTTTTGCCGGACTGGCTGCTGCTGCGGCCGGCTTGCTGATTGCCATGGCGATTCGCATCACCTTGCCGCTGCGCCAGCGCAAACCTTTGATCACCGTCGCCGCGCTGTGCTTTGTCGGGGTGGCGTTCCTGCGCTGGCCGCTGCTTCCCACCATGCTCATTCTCACCCCCCTGAGCATCTTCATCGCCTGGCGGTTCAAACTATGAGCGGTACGCTGCTGGCCCTGGCCATCATCTTCACCCAGCTCTCGCTGCTGGCGTTCGGTGGCGGCAACACCATCCTGCCGGAAATGCAGCGACAGGTCGTGGAAGTACACCACTGGATGAGCGCGGAAACCTTCAGCGCACTGTTTGCGCTGGGTCAGGCCGCCCCCGGACCCAACCTGATGGTGGTGACGCTCGTCGGGTGGCATGTGGCAGGGTGGATGGGCGTTCTGGTCACCACGCTGGCCAAGTTCGGTCCTTCGTCCATCGTCACGATTCTTGCCCTGTTCACCTGGGAACGCTTCAAGGACAGACCGTGGCGACGTCTGGTTCAGGTCGCCATCTCGCCCATCACCTCGGGCCTGTTCCTGGCCAGCGCAGTCGTCATCACGCAAGCTTCCGTGCACACCTGGTTGCTCGGCATCATCACCGCGGTGTGCGCCTGGCTGTCCATCACGACCCGCATTCACCCTCTCTGGCTGCTTGCCGCAGGCAGTCTGGTCGGCCTGACGGGCATCGGCCAGCCCTGAGCCAGGGCCCGGCGGACAAGTCCGCACATCGATCGTGCGGGCGTGGCCACTACCAGTCGTAGCGATAGGTGGCGGTCAACATGGCCGAACGGCCGGGCGCCATCAGCGCGAACAGACCCACGTGGGACGCATCGTAGATGCGCTCATCGGTCAGGTTGTTCAGGTTCAGGCGAATGTCGAACTGCTTGTTGACCTGGTATTGCGCCATTGCGTCATAACGCCATGAAGACGGCAGTTCCAGCGTGTTGGCATCGTTGACGAAACGTTTGCCGACATACGTCGCACCACCGCCCACCGTCAATTCAGGCAGGACACGGTAAGTACTCCACAGCGCGAAACTTTGCTTGGCAATGAACTTCATCTGCTTGCCGCTGTAATCCGTACTGGCCGCCGCCCCGCCGCGATACTTGGTGACCTCTGGATCCAGGTAGGTGTAACCGCCCCACATGCTCCATTTTGGCGTGATCGCGCCGGAAACACCGAGCTCGACACCCCGTACACGATTGTTGCCGTCCAGCGACACGTCGCCGGTCAGCGGGTCGAAAGTGCGCGCATCGGTCTTCTTGGTTTCGAAAACCGCTGCAGTCAAGGACAGGCGATTGTCCAGCACGTCCCACTTCGTACCCAGTTCGATGCTGCGGCTCTTCTCCGGCTTCAGGTCACGAATGGCTGCGCCACCGGCCGGACCATCGGCGCCACCCGCCTGGCCGAGGTTTTCACCGCTCGGGTTCGAGGACGTGCCGTACGAGACATACACACTGCCATTGGGTGCGGGCTTGTAGACCAGGCCCAACTGGTAGTTCCACAGATTGTCGGTGCGATTGTCGGTGTTGTTGGTCACCCGATAGTTGTCGAATCGCAGGCCCGCGTTGGCTTCCCACTGGTCGGAGAGTTTGACGGTATCGAAGACATAGATCGCACGCGTCTTCAAATCACCGTCGCTGCTCTTCGGTCCACGCGTGATGTTGCTGTTGTAGCGCTGCGTGGGGTCGGGATCGTAGAAACTGTCGCGACTGCTGCCAGGCAGTCCTGTCAGCGTGCGCGAATACAGCATTTCCTTCGAGAATTCGACACCTGCCGTCACGCTGTGGCGCAGACGACCCGTGGAGAATTCACCAAAGATGTCGGTCTGGTTCTGCAGGGCTTCGCTCGTGCGATAACGGGCGCGATCGGATCGTGTGAACTGCAAGCCCGGCCCTGCGTTGGAGCAAGGAGGACCGGAGGTCGCCGTGCAGTTGTCGAACGAGGGGCGCGTCATCAGGTATTCGTTCAGCGTCTTGGTGTAGCGCGCTGTGTTGCGCAGCGTGAACGAGCCGATGTCATGTTCGATCTGGGCCGTGCCCACATCGGACGTGTTCTTGCGATAGTCGACATGCTTGCGGCCGTAGAAGTTGCTGCGATCCGGGCGCAGTGGATCGGCCCGTCCGGGCATCGCCGCGTTGCTGAACGGCAGGCCCAGGTCGGGCATGTCGTTGTTCTCGATGTGCGAGTAGCTCAAGGTCACCCTGGTTGGGGTGCCCAGGCCGAACGCCAGAGACGGCGCCACGCCCCAGCGATCGATTTCCACATGATCGCGGCCGGGCACATCGCCGCCCATGCGCATCAGGTTCAAACGAAATGCCGTCGTATCGCGCAATGTGAAGTTGGCATCTACCGTACCGCGATAGTTATCGTCGGTGCCCACACCACCACTGGCTTCGACGAAGTTGCCCAGCTTGGGGGTTTTGGTGACCAGGTTGATACTGCCACCGGTCGATCCCCGACCGCTGTAAGCCGAACTCGGGCCCTTGAGCACTTCTACGGCTTCCAGGTTGAACGTCTCGTGCGAGCCACGCGCATAGTCGCGCAACCCGTCGATCATGATGTCCGTACTGCTTTCGTAGCCGCGAATGAACGGACGATCACCCACCGGCGTGCCGCCTTCACCTGCACCAAAGGTGATGCCGGGCGTGGTGCGCAAGACGTCCTGCAGGGAAGTCGCACCGCGGTCTTTCATCAAGGCTTCGGGAATGACTGTGATGCTGCGCGGGGTGTCCAGCAACGGCGCCGTCATCTTCGGCGATTGCGCCTCACGCGCCTGATACCCGCCAGGAGCCTCGCCTTCCACCCGGATAGGACTCAATTCGGTCACGCCTGAGGCGGCGGCCGACTGGGCATGTGCCGACCCGATTCCCATCACACCCGCCACAACTGCCGTAGACAGCGCCGCGAGTGGCAAAGTAGTGCCGTTGGACAGGGCAAGAACCTCGAGCGAACGGGGAGAGTGGGTCGGTCCAGTCATATTTTCCTTTTATGAATCGATGATGCTTAAGCTCGCATTAAGAATTTATTAAGCAATAAGTCAGAATCGTATACAAATATGAAAGGAAATACAAACAATTCTCATTACTTAGAAGATCGTGAACCCTGCTACGATCGAACAACGCACCTTTCCTGATCAAAGGTTCATCATGAAGCTCATTCTGAATATCGCAGGCATCGTCCTGATCGTCATCGGAGCGATCTGGTTCTTGCAGGGAATAGGCATCCTGCCCGGCAGCTACATGACGGGTCAGATCAAGTGGAGTGTCTTTGGCGCGCTGGCGATAGCCGCGGGCGTGGGCAATCTATGGGCAGCACGCCGCCAGCCTGGGGCGCCACCCAGAAACAGACCGTAAGGCCGACACAGCACGGCAGGCGCGCCAGGGTCGAGGGCCCGGCGCGATGAGGCGGCTGCGCGCGCGTCCAGTGCCCCGAAAGCGCGGCACCGGGATGCCTGCCAGGCGCTAATGCCCGCCCAGGTACGCCGCGACGACTGCCGGGTCGTTCTTCAGGCGGGCCGCATCGCCATGCACGGAAATGCGGCCGTTTTCCAGCACATAGCCGTAATCGGCCACGTTCAGCGCAGCGCTGGCGAACTGTTCCACCAGCAGCATCGTCACCCCCTCGGACTTCAGGCGTGCGATGGTGCGAAACACCTCTTCGACCAGGATGGGCGCAAGGCCCATCGATGGCTCATCCAGCAGCACCAGTTCGGGGCTTTGCATGATGGCTCGCGCCATCGCCAGCATCTGCTGTTCACCCCCAGAAAGCGTGCCGGCCAGTTGCGTGCGGCGCTCCTTCAATCGTGGAAACAAATCCATTGCACGATCGAGGTCGCCAGGCACATCGCCACGCGGGCGTGCGCCCATCAACCGCGGAAACGCACCCAGCATCAGGTTGTCGGTCACGGTCAGTGTCGGAAACACCCGCCGCCCTTCCGGCGAATGGGCCATACCCAGCCGCGCGATGCGATGCGACTCCAGTCCATCGATGCGTTTGCCGCTGAGCGTCACTTCGCCCGAGGTGGGCCGGATCATGCCCGAGACGGCACGCATGGTCGTGGTCTTGCCGGCGCCGTTGGAGCCGATCAGCGTGACCACCCGCCCCTTGGGCACTTCCAGATCGATGCCATGCAGCACTTTCACTTGCCCATAGCCAGCCTGCAGGTTCTTGATCGATAACATGACTGTCGATTCCTGTTATGCGGACGCGCCGCCCAAGTAGGCATGCACCACTTTCGGGTCGGATTGCACTTGCGCCGGCTTGCCCTCGGCAATCTTCTGGCCGAAATCCAGCACCGATACGGTGTCGCACACACCCATCACCACATCCATGTGATGCTCGATCAGAATCAGCGTGATGCCGTGATCGCGCACCTTGCGGATGATCGCCAGAAGTTCGACGATGTCCGGCGCAGTCAGACCGGCGGCGGGCTCATCGAGCAGCAGGAGCTTGGGATCGAGCGCCAGCGCACGGGCGATCTCCAGCAACCGTTGTTTGCCATAGGGCAGGTTGCGCGCTTCCTCGCTGGCCAGGTCATCCAGGCCAACAAACTCCAGCAACGCCAAGGCCCGTGCCCGCGCCTGCGTTTCTTCCCTGCGCCACTTCGGCGTGTGCAGCGCGATGGCGCCCAGGCCGGTCTCGAAGCTGTGGTGCAGCCCCACCAGCACGTTCTCCAATGCCGTCATCTCGCCGAACAACTGCACGTTCTGGAAGGTACGGGCAATGCCGCTGGCGGCAATCTGCGCGGGAACCAGGCGCACGAGCGACTTGCCGTCGAACTGCACCGAACCCGCCGTCGGCACATAGATGCCGGTCAGCACGTTCATCATGGTGCTCTTGCCGGATCCGTTAGGTCCGATCAGGCCATGGATGGTACCGGCCTGCACAGAAAGGTCGACCTTGTTCAAGGCCTTGAGCCCGCCGAACTGCATGACGACCTCGCTCACCGTCAGCAAGGTCCCCCCCTTGCTTGCCTTGGCGTTCACCACGGCAGAATCGGCATCGGCAAGATGGGTCTTGACCGTGAGCGCCGCCCGCCGCGTGGTGAAGAACGTCTTGCGCACGAAACCGACGATGCCGTCAGGCAGGTAATACACCACGAACAGGATCATCACGCCAAAGATGCTCAGGCGCCAGTCCGTGACCGACTCCAGCCAGAATGAAAAGATGGCCAGCAGTATCGTTCCGACGACCGGCACCGCCATGCGTGACCAGGTGGTGCGTCCTTTCGCTATCCAGACCGCGGCACCGATGGCCAGCAGGACGGCGACCGACGTTGCAATCACCCGGAACGTGCCGATGTCATCGAGCATCTTGGGCAGGAGCACGATGATCGATGCGCCCAGGATCGCGCCGGTGCGCGTCTTGCGCCCACCCATGATGATGGCCAGCAGGAACAGGATGGTCAGTTCGAAGTTGTAGGTATTGGGCGAGATGTACTGCTCGGAAAACGAATAGAGCGCGCCAGCCAGTCCGGCGAAGCCGGCGCTGATGACAAACGCAATCACCTTGTGCCGATATACCGACACCCCCATGCAGTCCGAGGCAATCGGACTGTCGCGCAGCGCCTCGAAAGTCCGGCCCAGATGCGACTTCATGATCCGGTGCACCACCAGCAAGGACAGCACCAGCAACACCGCGACCACCCAGAAGAACTCGGTCTTGCTCAACACGTAGCTGCCGAACGCCGGCTTGGCCACGCGGATGCCCATCGGGCCTTCGGTCAGGAAGGTCATCTCGTTGATCAGGATCTGAATGATCG
>JAEYZR010000260.1 GCA_023427945.1 Pseudomonadota bacterium
TGCTGGCAAAACCGCTGCCGGCTTGAATCCCAACCGGCGGCGGCCGGGGCGGCGAGCCCGCCCGGCTAATCCTGACTGACCGGCTTCAGGGGCGCACTGCCATCCCGCCGCCCAGCACCATCGACAACAAGGATCCGGCAAAGTCCTCGACCGGCATCTTCTTGCCGTTGAAGTCGATTTCGCCCTTGCTGTAGCTCAGGGTCGACACAATGTTCTCGCCATCCACTCGGGCGGCACCCATTTGCTGGCTCATCATGCCGATCATCTCGCTTTGCTGTGCCGCCTGTTTCTGCGCAGCGTCGGCAGGTGCACCGGCACTGGTGGCCTGGAACGCCAGCAGATCGGTCAACATCGGCTTGGACACGACCAGTCGCGCATCCAGGCTGCTGACCATCTGGGCAACGATCGCATCCATGGTCATGGCCGGGTCAGCGGGTTTCTTGAGATCGACTTTCAGGTTGAAGCGCCCCTCACCCTTGGCCGTCTTGATCAGCAAGGGATCGATTTCCAGTGTCGGGTTACCTGCCAGCGACTGCATGACGGCATCCATGAACGCCTGCTGTTCCTGCGGCGTGGCTTCGGGACTCGCCGTGCCGTCGGCCTGCGCCGCACGAATCGCCGACTCGCGGTAGATCTCGCTCATGCGGGTGATGGCCGCAGCATCCAGATCCTTCACGCGCAGCAGGAACTGGCCGCTGGCCAGGTCAGCGCCATTCACACGTACCTGACCGACCTCGTAACCCAGGGAGCCGGAGACCTTGTTGTCGGCTTCCTTCAGATCCATGCGTTGTGCATAGTCGGCGATTTCGACCTTGGAATCCGGCACCGTGATCGTCAGCGTCTTGGCGGTGATCTCGTTCTGACCGATGAACATGCCGCGCATGTCACTGTTGAGCACCACCGTTCGGACTTCGAACGTGGTGGGCGTGCCCTGCTCGTTCTGCGTCTTGAACGACAGATGGTCAAAATCGCCGTCCAGTTTGGACACCGAGCGATCAGCGTTCACATCGAAATTCAGGTCCAGGCCACTGAAAGTGATGCCATCGGTGGGGGTCTCGTAGTTCACTGGCGCGAGACTCAGCTTGCCATCGACGGCGCCACCATAACCCAGGCTGGCCTGGCCCGACATGGGCACCGCACCATTGGTGTGCTTGAACCACTCTTCGACCGAGGCATTGCGCTCGAGCTCGAAATTGCTGGTGGCCATGACGGGCGTGAGTCCGCCCGCAGCGATGCGCGACATAGGAAACGGACCGTGTTCGATACGATCGGCAATGACGATTTCATGCATCTTTGCGGGTGCGGCAGCCGCACCCGGCTCAGCGTCCTTGGACGCCATGTCCGGCAAGGTGAGCAGGTAACGGGCGTGTGAGGAAAACACACCCTTCTCGAACGAAGCCAGGCTGAGTTTGCCGGCCCATTCGGGCGCGACTTCGAGCATCTGGGCATTGGCGCGCTCGATGGACTGGTTCAGCTCAGCCTCGACTCGTGTGCCGGTGTACCAGGAGGCGCCAGCCCACGCGACGCCGGCCACGACAACAATTGCGACCACTGTGCCTGCTGCTTTATTCATGATTTCGCTCTCTCCAATTTTCTGCGTCGAATTATAGTTGCGCCGCAGCAGCACTGTTACAAGTTTGGCATCTGAATTGGTGCAATACGTTACCGGGCAGATGTCTGCCATGCTGCAGAGGGAGCACTGGGTTACACTGCGCTCGCACGCTGTACCAATCCGCGTGCATCGCGGCGCCATTTCGTGACGCCCTTTGTGTGGCGCAACGTGCGCCACACAGATCAACCTCCTAGTGCACCCGCCCTCGATTGGAGTTGCCCGCTACACCAGGCAGCAGGCCGGTTGCTGGAGCAGTTCTTGACGACCCCTATTCAATTCGCCGACCTCGGTCTGGCTGAACCCATCATGCGTGCGATCGCCGAAACCGGCTACACCACGCCCACTCCCATTCAGGCGCAAGCCATTCCCCAAGTGCTCAAGGGCGGCGATCTGCTGGCCGCCGCACAAACCGGCACCGGCAAGACCGCCGGCTTCACCCTGCCCATCCTGCACATGCTGCTGGCCAAAAAGCCGGAAACGCGCAAGGCGGGACGCCCACGCTGCCTGATTCTTACCCCCACACGCGAGCTTGCCGCCCAGATCCAGGAATCGGTACAGACCTACGGCAAGTATGCTGGCCTGTCCTCGATGGTGATGTTCGGCGGTGTCAACATCAACCCCCAGATCGGCGCCCTGCGCAAGAACCTGGACATCCTGGTGGCCACGCCCGGACGCCTGCTCGACCACGCAGGCCAGCGTACTGTAGACCTGTCCGGCGTCGAGATCCTGGTGCTGGACGAAGCCGACCGCATGCTGGACATGGGCTTCATCCGCGACATTCGCAAGGTGCTCGCCCTGTTGCCGCGCCAGCGGCAGAACCTGTTGTTCTCGGCGACGTTCTCCGACGAAATCCGCACCCTGGCCAAAGGCGTGCTGAACAACCCCGGCGAGGTGTCGGTCGCACGACGCAACACCGCCTCGGAACTGGTCCATCAAACGGTGCATCTGGTCGAACAAAGCCACAAGCGCGACCTGATCAGCCACATCATCCGTGAGAGCGGCTGGTATCAGGTTCTGGTGTTCACCCGTACCAAACACGGCGCCAATCGCCTGGCCGAAAAACTGGTCAAGGATGGCCTGAGCGCCGCCGCCATTCACGGCAACAAGAGCCAGGCGGCGCGTACCCGCGCCCTGGCTGGCTTCAAGGAAGGCACCGTCGCGGTGCTGGTGGCCACCGACATCGCCGCCCGCGGCCTGGACATCGATCAATTGCCTCAGGTGGTGAACTTCGAGCTGCCCAACGTGCCCGAAGACTACGTGCACCGTATCGGCCGCACGGGCCGTGCAGGCGCCAGCGGTGCGGCCGTGTCCCTGGTCGACCCGACCGAGATCAAGTTGCTCAAGGCCATCGAGCGCCTGATAAACCGCGAAATCGAACGCGTGCCCGTGACCGACTGGACGCCTCCAGCCCCCGGCACCATCGACATCGACGCACGCGAGGCGCGCAACGAACAACGCCGCCACAGTGGCGACCGTTCGGGTAGCCGAGGTGGCAATGGCCGCAGCAACGCGCCGCGCAGCGGTGCGCGGGGACAAGGCAGCGGTGGTGGTGGCCGTGCACCGGGCAGCGCATCGGGCAGCCCGCGTCACGCTGGCAACCCCGGCGCAGGCAACGGCGCAGGTGCCGCTGGCGCTCGCAACGCCGGCAACCGTCGACCCGCTGGTGCTCGCACCGATGGCAGCGCCCCCCGACGCGGCGCATTGCTGTCAAAATAAGCGACTGTCCGCACCCATAACCTGGCCTTCCCCAGCCTGATCCGATAGTCCATTCACGAGTTTCGAGCATGACGCTTTCCACTTGGTTGACGTTTCTTCTGGCTTCGTGGGCCATTTCCTTCTCACCTGGGGCGGGTGCCATCTCGGCCATGTCCTGCGGGCTGAAATATGGTTTCACACGCACGTACTGGAACACCGCCGGTCTGATCATCGGCATCATTTTCCAGTTCGTGGTGGTCGGGCTGGGTCTGGGCGCGCTGCTCGCCACATCCGAGACAGCGTTCTCGGTCGTGAAGTACCTGGGTGTGGCCTACCTCATCTACCTGGGCGTGCGCCAGTTTCGCACCGACGCCGCCCCGGTTGCCGTCGACAAGAACGATGGCCGCCAGGAAACGCCCCGTGCGCTGATGACGCGTGGCTTTCTGATCAATGCCAGCAACCCGAAAGGGACTGTCTTTCTGCTGGCCGTGGTGCCCCAGTTCGTGGACCCTTCCATGACGCTGGTGCCCCAGTACGCTGCCATGGCGGCCACGCTGGCCATGACCGACCTGGTTGCCATGTCCTGCTACGCTTTTCTGGCCGCCAAAGTCCTGCGCCTGCTGAAAAGTGCCCACCACATCCGCTGGATGAACCGCAGCTTCGGCGCCCTGTTCATATTGGCAGGCGTATTTTTGGCAGGCTTTCGCCGTTCGGCCTGACGACGACAGTAAACTCTCGCACCATGAATCTGAATCAAGAAGTCGCACGTCGACGCACTTTCGCCATCATTTCTCACCCCGATGCGGGTAAGACCACCCTGACCGAAAAACTGCTGCTGTTCGCAGGCGCCATCCAGATCGCCGGCAGCGTGAAGGCGCGCAAGGCGTCACGCCATGCATCGTCGGACTGGATGGAAATCGAAAAACAACGCGGCATTTCGGTTGCATCGTCCGTGATGCAGATGGAATATCGCGATTGCGTCATCAACCTGCTCGACACCCCGGGTCACCAGGATTTCTCTGAAGACACCTACCGGGTGCTGACCGCCGTCGATGCCGCCCTCATGGTGATCGATGCCGCCAACGGCGTGGAGCCGCAGACGATTCGCCTGCTGCAGGTCTGCCGCGCGCGCAACACGCCGATCATCGTCTTCATCAACAAGCTGGACCGCGAAGTTCGCGAGCCCCTGGAACTGCTCTCCGAGATCGAATCCCATCTGGGCATGGACGCCGTCCCGTTCTCCTGGCCGGTCGGCATGGGCAAGTCCTTTGGTGGCGTGTTCGACATTCGCCAGGACCGCATGCGCGTGTTCCGCCCCGGGCAGGAGCGCCGCAGCGACAGCGACGACTTCATCCAGGGCCGCAACAATCCCGAGATCCTCAAACGATTCGCCGGCGCCTTCACGCAGGCCGAAGGGGAAATCGAACTGATCGAAGCCGCAGCGCCGGCTTTCGACCACGCGGCCTTTCTGGCGGGCAAACAGGCGCCCGTCTTCTTCGGCTCGGCCATCAACAACTTCGGCGTGCAGGAAGTGCTGGATGCGCTGGTGGACATGGCGCCCAGCCCTGGCCCGCGTCAGGCCGTGCAACGTGTCGTGCTGCCCGAAGAACCCAAGTTCACCGGCGTCGTGTTCAAGGTGCAGGCCAACATGGACCCCTCGCACCGCGACCGTGTGGCTTTCGTGCGCGTGGCCTCGGGCCGCGTCGAACGCGGCATGCGGCTCAAAGTCTGCCGCACCAACAAGGAAATGCGGCCCAACAACGTCGTTTCCTTCCTGTCACAGCGCCGCGAGCTGCTCGACGAAGCCTATGCCGGCGATGTGATCGGCATCCCCAACCACGGCGTTTTACAACTGGGCGACGTGATGACCGAGGGCGAAACGCTGCAGTTCACCGGCCTGCCCTTCTTTGCGCCAGAACTCTTTCAGGCCGTCGAGGTCAAAGATCCTCTGCGCACCAAACAGTTGCGCACGGGACTTGCTCAGTTGGGCGAAGAAGGTGCGATTCAGGTTTTCAGGCCTCTGGCAGCAGGCGGTGCGCTGTTGCTGGGTGCAGTGGGTCAGTTGCAGTTCGAAGTGGTCGCTCACAGACTGAAAACCGAGTATGGGGCCGACGCCCGACTGATGCCATCACGCTACAACATGGCGCGCTGGATCACCTCGGAAGACCCCAAGGCCTTGCGCAGGTTCATGGATGCCAATGCGGCCCATATCGCCTATGATGTGGTGGATGCAGCGGCCTTCCTGGTCACGTCCCACGCACAGTTGCGTGTGGCTGAAGAACTTTATCCGGATGTACGGTTTCACGCGATGCGCGAGCATGGCGGCCAGGTATTCAGTGCAAAAGCATAAGTGCCGGGCATACGAAAGAAGATGAGGGTTGCCATGTCGTGGCGAATTTTGATTGTGACACTGCTGGTGGCGCTAGGCGTTTCAGCCTATGGAGGCGTGCAGCTGGGCGATTGGCTGGTCCAGCACGCACCCCAGGCCGCGCCAGCCCCCGGCGCCGATGACAACGGCACTCAGGCGGTCCTGGACGCCAATGGCAAACCTTATCTGGCACAACCGCCCCAGCCCCGTGTAGACGGTACTTTGGGTGTCCCGGAAAAAACGGCCGCCGCCAACTGGAATATCCAGACCGTCTCGTTGTTTGACGCCGTAACCGACCCCTCCATCACCTTGTCGCGCACCTCCATGACGGCAGGGCAGGCAGCGGAAGTGGCGCGTGCGGCCCGGTCCTCATTGCCCGATGGCGACAACAACGACAGCGCACTGGACACGGCCCCCGGTTATGGGCAGCAAGGTGCCATCATGGCATCCAACTCCTTCAGCGGCGGCTCCATGATCCGCTCGACGGCACTTCCTTCGTCCAATGGCGGGGGCAATGCCCAGGGCGCAGCAGGCGGCAACTGGCTGGCGGATCTGCGCAATGAACTCGGCCAGTGCGCCAACGCCGGCTTCTTCGAACGCCCGACCTGCGCCTGGAATGCCCGCAATCGCTACTGTGGCCCGAATTCCGCCTGGGGCCGTGTGAGCGAATGCCCGCAACGCCCCTGATCGCGCGGTGTCTTGTCTGACCCATGTAAAAAGGCTTCGATCGTTTGATCGAAGCCTTTTTCAATGGCCGGCGAAAATGTCCGGGGATTAGTCGTCCACGCCCGGCTTGATCTGCGATTGCAGGTAATTCTGCACGCCAATCTGATCGATCAGACCAATCTGGGTTTCCAGATAGTCGATGTGTTCCTCGGTATCGTCGAGGATGTCCTGGAACAGGTCGCGCGACACGTAATCGCGCACGCTTTCACAGTATGCGATGGCTTCTTTCACGGTCGCCTGGGCGCCTTGCTCGACTTTCAAATCACAGGCGAGCAGTTCCGGCACGTTCTCGCCGATCAGCAGTTTGTGCAGATCCTGCAGGTTTGGCAGACCATCGAGCATGAATATGCGCTCAATCAGGCGATCGGCGTGTTTCATCTCGCCAATGGACTCTTCGTACTCGTGCTTGCCGAGCTTCTCGAAGCCCCAGTGATTCAGCATGCGGGCATGCAGAAAGTATTGATTGATCGCAGTCAGTTCGTTGGTCAGTTGCTTGTTCAAGAACTGGATGACTTGAGGATCGCCCTTCATATTTGCTGCTCCGAATAATTGCGACCCGGAAAACGGGCCTCGCAGCGGCAATTTCCGCTGCAACCCTTGCAGACTAACATCGGCTATATGCCGTTTCCAGTGGCTGCGCCATGCAGCCGAGAGTCACTGTACAAGTGCAATCCGAAACCGTGCAGAGAATGAGAATGACTATAGATGTGCGAACGTTCGCAGCCGTTGTGAGATGCAGCAAGGCGCAGCAGGCAAAGCCTGCATGAATTCGCCCAGGAAATGATCCGATCAGAGGGTCAGGAAAGGCGGATTTTGTGTGTCAGGCAGGGCTGATGACGCCCGATCAGTCTCAAATATAATTTTGTAACCAGTAGAAACGGGTGTGCGATTTCAAGAGTGTGCCACGGTTTTCACGCGCCCTCGCGCCTGCTGGACCACAAACAGCCTCCATAGGAGGGCCTGCCGTGCGCAAGCACATCCGGCTCTGCCGCTCAGGCGGCAGCGATCTGGATGACGGGATAGGGATTGGCGGCTGGAGCACCACGGACAGGCTGGACGATGGGCTGTGCCAGGACCTCGTGCGGCGCGCAGACGCTGGAGCAGCGTCCACCAGGAAGGTATTCCTGAGCCGTATCGGCACAGCGCCCGCAGCAGGACGCAACACCCAGGTCGATGTGCAGATCGTCGAGGGTCGTTGCACCAGCATCCACGCTGGCTCGGACTTGCCGCTCGGTAACCGCATTGCATATGCAAATGTACATGAGAACAATTATCGAAAATAAACAATTCTCATGCAAGGTCTAAGCCATTGATTTTTTTATGCCATCTGCAGACCGAGTTAGCCTCTGCCTATTCCCGCTCTTATAGATCTCCGGATATATCCACGCTGGCAGGGGCCAGTAACCCAGTAGGCGCTCAGCGGCGGTCGATGCTCCTTGGCCGACCGTCGATGGTCGTCGGTCGTCGGTCGTCGGTCGGCGGTCGGCGGTCGTCGGTCGGCGGTCGGCGGTCGTCGGTGGGTGGTGGGAGACGACACCCGCCCGCGCCCTAAT
>JAEYZR010000266.1 GCA_023427945.1 Pseudomonadota bacterium
GCCTCATCGAACTTGTCACCGCCGACACGCTCCGACCCCTTGTAGACCATGCCGCCGAGCGAGATGACGGCGACTTCGGTCGTACCGCCGCCAATATCGACGACCATCGAACCGCTGGCGTCCGAAACAGCCAGGCCAGCACCAATGGCTGCCGCCATGGGCTCTTCGATCAGATACACATGGGAGGCTCCCGCCCCCAGGGCCGACTCACGAATGGCTCGGCGCTCGACCTGGGTCGACCCGCAAGGCACGCAGACGATGATGCGTGGACTGGGGGCGAACATGCTGCGCGGATGAACCATCCGGATGAACTGCTTGAGCATCTGCTCTGTGACGGTGAAGTCGGCAATCACGCCGTCCTTCATGGGGCGTATCGCCTCGATGTTGCCGGGTACCCTACCAAGCATCTGCTTGGCCTCGCGACCTACAGCCTGGATGATCTTCTTGCCGTGGGGACCGCCTTCATGACGAATCGCCACGACGGACGGTTCATCAAGCACGATACCTTTGCCACGAACATAAATGAGCGTATTGGCAGTACCGAGATCGATTGCCATATCGCTTGAAAAATAACTGCGCAGAAATCCGAACATTGGGCGCTCTGGCTCGACTCAGGAAAATAGTTAGATGCCTGCAGCAGCATTGTTCGGCCGCGCATGCGCGATCCCTACCAATGTGGCAAGCCGTAAGCCCTGAATGATAACTTATAATTTCCCACTAACTAGCGCGAAAATACTGGCAAATTACCGAGCGTTTCGCCATATTGCCTTCGCATTCTCTCCTGTCTCCAAGAGCGACCGCTCTACATTTTGTATCGTCTGATTCCCATGTCGCTGACTGAAAAAGATGTAGCCCGCTTTGCCAAGCTGGCTCGTATCGAACTGCCGCAGGACAAGATCGAGCAGTCCTGCACCGAACTCAACGACCTTCTGCACCTCATTGAAAAGCTGCAGTCGGTAGACACCCAAGGCATCGAGCCGATGGCACACCCCCTTTCCGGACACCAGGAAGTCGCCCTGCGCCTGCGCGAAGACAAGGTCACCGAAGAAGCTTCGGTTGCACGCCGCGATGCGTTGACTGCCAATGCCCCGGCGCTCGCCGAAGGGCTTTTCCTGGTTCCCAAAGTCGTCGAATGACCATGACCACCTCCCTGCACACAGAATTCGAAGATATCGCCGCGCTGCGCCAGGCTCTGGACACGCGCCGTGTCAGCGCCAGCGAACTGGCCAGGAATGCGCTGAAGGCCATCGAGGCCAGCGACCTGAACGCCTTTCTCCACGTAGACGACGCGCTGACGATGGCCGAAGCGGCGCGCGCCGACGCTACCATTGCCCAGGGCAAGGCAGGTCCGCTGACTGGCATTCCCATTGCCCACAAGGATGCCTTCGTGACACGCGGCTGGCGCAGCACGGCGGGCAGCCGCATGCTGGCCCACTACACCAGCCCGTTTGACGCCACGGTGGTCGAGCGTCTGAGCGATGCCGGCGCCGTCAGCCTGGGCAAGCTGAACTGCGATGAGTTCGCGATGGGTTCTGGCAACGAAAACTCGGCCTTCGGCCCGGTCAGGAATCCCTGGGACAAGACGGCTGTACCCGGCGGCTCCTCGGGTGGATCGGCTGCAGCGGTAGCCGCTGGCCTTGCCATGGCCACCACCGGCACCGATACGGGGGGCTCGGTTCGCCAGCCGGCGGCATTGTGCGGTGTCAGCGGAATCAAGCCGACCTACGGAACCGTGTCGCGCTTTGGCATCATCGCCTTCGGATCCAGCCTGGATCAGGCCGGCCCCCTGGCGCGATCGAGCCGCGATCTGCTCGCCCTGCTCGACCCCATGAGCGGGTTCGACCCACGCGACGCCACCAGCCTGGAGCAATGTGATGGCACGCCCAACGCTGCCGGCCGTATCCAGGGTGCCTACGCGCGCTTTCAGAATGACTGCGACAGCCGTGACAGCAAACCCCTGCAGGGCCTGCGCATCGGCGTACCCGACGAGTTCTTCGGCAACGACATTGCTCCGGATGTCGCGCAGGCCGTGCGCGCCGCACTGCAGGTCTACGAAGGGCTGGGCGCCAGCCTGGTAGCGGTGTCGCTGCCACGCACCGAGCTCTCCATTCCAGCCTATTACGTCATTGCGCCGGCCGAAGCGTCCACCAACCTGTCGCGCTACGACGGCGTGCGCTACGGACATCGCACGGCCACCTACCGCGACCTGGAGGAAATGACGGGTCGCTCGCGTGCCGAAGGGTTCGGCGCCGAAGTCCAGCGCCGTATTCTCATCGGCACCTACGTGCTCTCGCACGGCTACTACGACGCCTACTACCTGCAGGCACAGCGTGTTCGCCGCCTGATCGCCGAAGACTTCCAGCAGGCGTTCAAACAATGCGATGTGATCATGGGCCCGGTGACACCGGGTGTGGCCAAAGACATCGGTGAAACACGCAACGATCCCAAGGCGGACTGGCTGGCCGACATCTTCACGCTGGGCGTGAGTCTGGCCGGACTCCCCGCCATGTCCATCCCCTGCGGCCTGGGAACCACCACACAGTCGCCCCGCCCCATTGGTCTTCAGATCATCGGGAACTACTTCGACGAAGGCCGTCTTCTGGCCATCGCAGATCGCTATCAGCAGGTGACAGAGTGGCACCGCATGCAGCCCGGCCAGGCCGAGACACAAGGACGTTGATATGAGTTGGGAAATTGTCATCGGACTGGAAACACACGTCCAGCTTTCGACCGAATCCAAGATATTTTCGGGCAGCAGCACGCGCTTTGGCGCGGCGCCCAACACGCAGGCCAGTCTGGTCGACATGGCGCTGCCCGGCAGTCTTCCGGTGCTCAACCGGGGCGCCGTCGAACGGGCCATCCGTTTCGGCCTGGCCGTGGGTGCGACCATCGCGCCACGCTCGGTGTTTGCGCGCAAGAACTACTTTTACCCCGACCTGCCCAAGAACTACCAGATCAGCCAGTTCGAAATCCCCGTGGTGCAAGGTGGGCGCGTGAGTTTCTTCGTCGGTGAGGAAGAAAAGACGCTGCAATTGACCCGCGCTCATCTCGAGGAAGACGCCGGCAAGTCCCTGCACGACGAGTTCCATCTGCCCAACGGCGCGCCAGCCAGCGGCATCGACCTCAACAGAACCGGCACGCCCCTGCTCGAAATCGTGACCGAGCCCGACTTGAGATCGGCCGCAGAGGCCGTGGCTTATGCACGCAAACTGCATAGCCTGGTGATGTGGCTGGGCATATGCGATGGCAACATGCAGGAAGGCTCGTTCCGTGTAGATGCCAACGTCTCGGTCAGACCTGCGGGCCAGAAAGAATACGGCACGCGCGCCGAAGTCAAGAACGTCAACTCGTTCCGCTTTCTGGAGCGTGCGATCCAGTACGAGGTGCGCCGCCAGATCGAGCTGATCGAAGACGGTGGCACTGTCGTGCAGGAAACACGCCTGTATGACGCCGATCGCGACGAAACGCGCAGCATGCGCAGCAAGGAAGACGCCAACGACTATCGTTACTTCCCCGACCCTGACCTGCCCCCTCTGGTCATTTCGCCGGAATGGATCGAACAGGTTCGTCAGGCCATGCCGGAACTGCCCGAGGCGCAGCGCGCCCGCTTCGAATCGGAGTATGAGCTGTCGGCCTACGACGCCGCACAACTGTCGGCCGATCGCGAGGTGTCAGCCTACTTCCAGGAAGTCGCCAAAGCCTTGCCGGCGGGCCAGGCCAAACAGGCCGCCAACTGGGTCATGGGCGAACTGACAGCGGCATTGAACCGCGAGGAAATGCCCATACAGCAAGCCCCGGTGAACGCCCAGGCTCTGGCCGCGCTGATCGCACGGATTGTGGACGGCACGATCTCGAACAAAATGGCTCGCGAGGTTTTTGCGGCCATGTGGGCCGGTGAAAACGGCGGTCAGGCAGATGCCATCATCGAGGCGCGCGGCTTGAAGCAAATCAGCGATACGGGCGCGATTAGCGCCATGATCGACGAAGTGCTGGCCGCTCAACCTGCCATCGTGGCCGAGTATCGCGCCGGCAAGCAAAAGGCCTTTAACTCACTGGTTGGCCAGATCATGAAGGCAGCGCGTGGCAAAGCCAACCCTCAGCAGGTCAACGACCTCTTGAAACAGAAACTGGACGCGTGAGCCCGCTCGCGGGCCGGGCCCGCGGTTGATCGCAATGGTTGGCAAACCGCCTGACCTGCGATCGACCCATCAGGCCCCTGCTGTCACGCCATATTTCGCACGGTAGTCCAACACGGCCTGCTGATGCTCGGCGAATGCCGCATCCTGTTCGATCAGCGTCAGAATATCGGTCAGCGAAGCGATGGCCACCACAGGAATGCCATAGCGCTGACTGACTTCCTGTACGGCCGAATGGGGCGACAAGGCGCCATCTGCCCCTGCACGTTCCATACGATCCATCGCAATCAGAACGGCGTGAGGCGTGGCACCGGCGGCGCGGATGATGTCTACCGACTCGCGCACCGACGTACCCGCCGTGATCACATCATCGATAATCACTACACGCCCGGCCAGGGGCGCGCCCACGATCGTGCCGCCCTCGCCATGGTCCTTGGCTTCCTTGCGGTTGTAGGCAAATGGAATGTCACGCCCACTCAGTGCGGGATGAGCGGCCAGCGCCACCGACGTTGCCGTTGCCAACGGGATACCTTTGTAGGCCGGCCCGAAAAGCATGTCGAAATCGATGCCGGCATCGACCAGCGCCTGTGCATAGAACGCGGCAAGACGCCCGACACTGGCACCAGAGTTGAACAGGCCTGCATTGAAAAAATAAGGGCTGATGCGCCCGGATTTGACTTTGAAACTGCCAAAACGAAGCACGTTGCAGTCCAGCGCGAAGCGGACGAAATCAACTGAATTGGACGAAGCCTGGGACATGATGCGCTAACCTGTTTTTTCGATTCCGGCATTATCCGCTATCGGCACGCCCTCGGGAAATCCACCTCGGTTAAAGTTCTGGCAGACAACTTCAATTTGGTAGAGGCCACGCTTTGCTTCGCATCACTTCACTCAATCTGAATGGCATCCGGTCTGCATTCAAGAAAGGTCTGCAACCCTGGCTCGACACTCACCGCGCCGACATTCTCTGCCTGCAGGAAATCAAGGCCCAGGACAGCGATCTGACCGACGCCTTGCGCAATCCGCCGGGATACACCGGTCACTTCGAACACGCGGTCAAGAAAGGCTACAGCGGCGTGGGCATTTATCTGCGCCAGGGTGCCGAGCGTATTGTGCAAGGTTTCGACTGCGAAGAATTCGACGTCGAAGGGCGCATCATACGAGCCGACTGGCCCAACCTGTCGGTCGTCAGCGCCTACCTGCCTTCAGGCTCCAGCGGTGACGAGCGCCAGCAGGCCAAGTATCGTTTCCTCGATGCGTTCGGCCCCTGGCTGGATGCCCTGATACAGGAAAATCGCGAGACAGGGCGCGAATTCGTCATCTGCGGTGACTGGAACATCGCACACAAGGAAATCGACCTGAAGAACTGGCGCGGCAACCGCAAGAACTCCGGCTTTTTACCTGAGGAACGCGAGTGGCTGACGCAGGTATTCGACACGCGAGGTTTCGTCGATGTGTTTCGCGCCATCAACCCGGATCCCGACCAGTACACCTGGTGGAGCAACCGTGGCCAGGCCTGGGCCAAGAACGTGGGGTGGCGCATCGACTATCAGATCGCCACGCCTGGCATCGCGGGCAAGGCACGCGCCGCGTCCATCTACAAGGACGAACGCTTCAGCGACCACGCCCCACTGACCATCGACTACGACTGGTCGCTGTAGGGCTTCCTGCGGCACCGAATCCGGGCAGCGAAAGCGCGCGCCAAAGCACATGCGACTGCGCCCGGTCGTGGACCGGACGCGGAGTCGGCGTTCCCGATTCTG
Source organism: Pseudomonadota bacterium (assembly GCA_023427945.1). Taxonomy (GTDB): domain Bacteria; phylum Pseudomonadota; class Gammaproteobacteria; order Burkholderiales; family Burkholderiaceae_B; genus Schauerella. The sequence goes on from JAEYZR010000266.1 coordinate 5,900, forward strand.
CAAAACAGTTCGCCTGATGGCGGCTCTATCGGATCAGTATTGCCAATAGCAGAATATTGGCTCCGATAACGGCAAACAAAGGTGAACTCGCATGACTTTTCGCAATGGCCTTGATTCGCTTCTGCGTCCAGAAGATTCCGTACTGGTTCTGATCGACCACCAGCCCTATCAGTTGGCAAACGTGAACAGCCACGAACCGCAGATGGTGATCAACAACACGGCGGGCCTGGCCAAAGCCGCCAAAGCCTTCGACGTACCCACCATCCTCACGACGGTCATCGCCGACCGTGGCGGCCTGCTCTTTCCTCAGATCACCGATGTGTTTCCCGGCCAGGAAATCATCGACCGCACGCTCATCAACACCTGGCAGGACCAGAAGGTGGTCGACGCGGTCAAGGCGACAGGCCGTAAACAGTTGATCATTGCAGGCCTGTGGACCGAAGTCTGCGTGGCCATGCCGGCGATCCAGGCTCTGGGCGAAGGCTGGGACGTGACCGTGGTCACCGACGCATCGGGCGCTGTCTCAGTCGAAGCCCACCAGGTCGCCATTCAACGCATGATCGCAGCCGGTGCCAACGTGATGACGTGGCTGGCCGTGGCCGCCGAGTGGCAGCGTGACTGGGCCCGGCTCGATCAGGCAACCAGACTCTCGGAAGTGATCATCAATCACGCGGGCGGCAGCGGCATTGCGTTGCTGTGGGAGCAGCAACTGTTGAACACTCCGGTCCCAAAAAACGCAGGGTGATCCAGGGCACGACGACTCCCCTGAATTCGGCCGATTCAAAAAAGCGCTAATCTATCGCCCCGGTATAAAGTGTGGCCCCGTGCATGTCATGTGCAGGGCTCACGATGGCTTTTTTTTGAAACACGCGCTGGAGACTCGTTTGGCCCTACAAAAATTGGATGATTTCCTTGGCGTCGCAACGCGTCGCGACCCGCATCAAATCGAATATCTGCAAGCTTTGCGCGAAGTGCTGGAAAGCCTCTGGCCCTTTGTGCAGGCCAATCCCCAGTATGCAGACCACGCCCTGCTTGAACGGCTGATCGAACCCGAACGGCTGATCCAATTCCGTGTGTGCTGGACCGACGACGCGGGCCGCCCCCAGATAAACCGGGCTTTCCGCGTTCAGCACAGCTCGGCAATCGGCCCTTTCAAAGGCGGCATGCGGTTTCACCCCAGCGTGAACCTTTCCATCCTGAAATTTCTGGCCTTCGAACAGACGCTGAAAAACGCGCTGACGACGCTGCCGATGGGCGGTGCCAAAGGCGGAGCGGACTTCGATCCCAAAGGGAAGTCCGACGCAGAGGTCATGCGTTTCTGCCAGGCTTTGATGCTTGAGCTGCATCGCCATCTCGGCCCCGATACCGACGTGCCTGCCGGTGATATCGGTGTGGGCGGTCGGGAGGTCGGCTTCATGGCAGGCATGGCCAAGAAGTTATCCAACAGTTCAGCAAGCGTGTTCACAGGCAAGGGCATCAGCTTTGGCGGCAGCCTGATCAGACCCGAAGCGACCGGTTACGGTACGGTGTACTTCGCCCAGGAAATGCTGGGCAGAGTCGGCAAATCGCTCGACGGTATGCGTATTGCGGTATCGGGTTCTGGCAACGTCGCACAGTACGCCATTGAAAAGGCGATGATGCTGGGCGCCAGAGTGGTGACGATTTCGGACTCCGGTGGCTGCGTCATCGACGAAGCCGGATTCACGCCCGAAAAGCTTGAGACACTGATGCATGTGAAAAACGTCCGGCGCGAAAGCCTGGTCGCCTATGCGGCATCGACGGGCCTGGAGTACACGCAGGGCCTTCGTCCCTGGCACGTACCGGTCGACATCGCCATGCCGTGCGCCACACAGAACGAGCTCGATGCAGGCGATGCGGCCACCCTGATCGCCAACGGTGTGCAATGCGTGGTCGAAGGCGCCAACATGCCCACCACACTCCAGGCCGCACACGCGTTCATCGAAGCAGGCGTGCTCTATGCCCCCGGCAAGGCCAGCAACGCGGGCGGCGTGGCCGTTTCCGGCCTGGAAATGAGCCAGAATGCAC
>JAEYZR010000272.1 GCA_023427945.1 Pseudomonadota bacterium
GTCTTCTGGATCACGTCGGCACAGGGCGTTGCGGGCACATGGCTCAGCGTCGCCGTCTGAACGGTCAATCCAAGCGATTCGAAGTCCGGATTCAGTTGAGCGACGAGTTCGTCGCAGAACGAAGCGACAGCCTGTTCATCAGCGCTTCGGCACTCCATGATCAACGCCACGGATCCCGCTACGGCATTGGCGGCATTGGGATGGATCTGGTCGATTCGTCCCACCGTTGCCACCAGCGGCAAGTCGGGCGTACTGGCAGCGAGCGCCTTTCGATAGGCGCCGTCGATCAGGCGCGCCGCCCCCACCAGCGCATCGGCGCGATCATCCATCGGCGTCTGGCCCGCGTGATCGGCACGCCCCGTCACGAGCAGGCGCGTGCGGCGGATGGACGCAATGCCGGTCACGATACCGACATCCAGCTCGCGCGATTCCAGAATCTTTCCCTGCTCGATGTGCAACTCCAGATACGCGGCAATGCTGCCAGGCCTGCGGCACGGCTCATCGAGCGCGTCGGGGTGACCTCCAACGTACTGGATGGCCTCGCGCAAGCTCATGCCGTCCGGTCGCGTCAAAGCCAACATGGTTTCGTCAAGCTTGCCGACCAGCGCCCTGCTGCCGATGCATGACAACCCGAATTCACTGGGTTCTTCGGCCAGGAAGTCCACCACTTCGAGCGGATGCTGCAGCAACTCGCCACGCTCCTGCAGGCTTTGGGCAATTTCAAGCGCGGCGACAACGCCCAACATGCCATCGAATCGACCGCCCGATGGAACGCTGTCGGAATGCGAACCCACCAGAATGGGAGGCAAGGAGGCATCTTGCCCCTCCAGCCGCCCGACCAGGTTTCCGCCTGCGTCTATCGAGACGGCAAGTCCTGCCTGCTCGAACTGATCTGCCAGCCATTTGCGGCCTTCCAGAAACATCGGGGTGAATGACCGGCGCGTCCAGGGACGGTCCGGCTCGGTCAGGGTGGACAGCGTGGACAACCGCTCCCACACGCGTTGCGCATTGATTTTCATGGCATCTCGTTCTGGATCATTGAGTGTTGGAATGGGCCAGGTGGAAGGACTTCTTGCTCACAAGATGTTGGCGGATGGCCTGCTCCGCAGCGTCCGCATCGCGCACCAGAAGGGCCGCGACAAAACGCTCGTGGTCGGCCACCCCCGCTTCCCATTCGCTGGGGTCGAGGTTGGACTTGTAGCGCAGCGCCTGCACCTGCAGGTTCAGGCGGTCATAGGCTGCGGAAAGAGGTGGGTTGTGTGCGGCACGGTTGATCGCGATATGGGTGCCCATGCTGGCTTCGAAATAGGCCCGGATATCGCCCTCGCGGGTTTTGGCAAGCATGCGCTCGTGCAGCGAGGCGATTTCGCCCAGCTCGGCATCCAGGGCACGTTCGGCGGCCTGGCGGATGGCCAGGCCTTCCAGCACGGCCAGAACGTCGAAGATGTTCGCGATATCTGCCGGGGAATGCTCGATGACGACGGCGCCCCGCTTGGGCTGGATGCTTACCAGCCCGTCCGCACTCAAGACTCGATAGGCTTCGCGCAAGGGCGTGCGCGAGACGCGCAATCGGTCACAGAGATCACGCTCATTCAATACCGTGCCCGGGCTGAGCGTGCCGTCTGTAATCAATTGACGCAATTTTGCGGCGACCACCGTCGCGAGTGTCGGATGGTCGATCGCCACAGAGTCGAGCGCCAACGACGGCTCATCGTCGGTCGGAAGATTAGGGAAATCCATAGGTGCGTACCACTTTAATAAAGGCTAGTTTGGTATTTGGTATACCAGATACCAGTCGCCAGCGTACTGCTTTGTTAAGCGACTTACGTCAGGCAGACGCCCCGAAAACAAATAATGGAGGCAGACATGCACAAGAATACTGTATGGAAATGGGTAGCGATGTTGACCTTGCCGATCGCACAGATCGGTACCGTACACGCAGCAGACAACTTTCCCAACAAGCCCATCCGCCTGGTGGTTGGCTTCGTTCCGGGTGGCGGCACCGATGTTTCTGCGCGGCTCATCGCACAGAAACTCAGTGAAACGCTGGGACAGCAGATCGTCGTGGAGAACCGGCCTGGCGCCTCTGGCCTGATTGCGGCGGACAACGTCGCCAAATCGGAGCCGGACGGTTACACGCTGCTGCTGGCCAACATGCAGTCGACAGTCTCGGCCCCTTACGTGTTGCCAACCACCTTCGACCCCGTCAACGGCTTCACTGCGGTGCGTTTCATCGGAACGGTGCCCAACGTGCTGGTCGTCAACCCCACCAAGAACGATGTCACCACGGTGGGCCAACTGCTCGAGCAGATCAAGGCCAAGCCGGGCTCCTTCACCTACGCATCCTCCGGCATGGGCAGCCCGCAGCACTTGAGCGCGGCACGTTTTTCCCAGATCACAGGGGCAAAGATGGAGCACGTTCCCTACAAAGGAAGCGGCCAGGCCATCGCCGATCTGCTGGGTGGCCAGGTGGACATGAACTTCGACACGCTACCCAGCGTCATCGGCCAGATCAACGCCGGCAAGTTGCGGGCACTGGCTGTCACCAGCAACAAGCGTTCGGATCGCCTGCCGGACGTGCCTACCCTGGAGGAAGCGGGCGTGAAGGGCATGGACGTCGAGCAGTGGTATGCGGTGCTGGGGCCGGCCAACATTCCTGCGTCCACGCTCAAACGACTGGACCAGGCCATTGACACGACCCTGCGCGATGCGGGCGTGGCATCGAAACTTGCCGAGCAAGGCATGACCCTGGGTGGTGGCCCCAAAGACCCTCAGGCGTTCACGGCGTTCATTGCGTCGGAACACAAAAAATACCAGGCCATGGCCACCGAGCTGAAGCTGAAGCAGCCCTGAACCATTACGACACGGAAAAATACACCCTATGACTACACACGCCAACGACAAGCAGTTACTGGTTGAACAAAGCGGCGCCATCGCGACCATCACCTTCAACCGGCCGGAAAAACTGAACGCCTTCACGATCGATGTCTGGCGCGATCTGGGAACCGCCTTCCTCAACCTTTCCGAGAATGACGACATCCGGTGTGTCGTCATGCGCGGTGCGGGTGAAAAAGCGTTTTCCCCGGGAAATGACATTTCCGAGTTCGAAACGACCCGTTCGAACAAGCAGCAGGCGATCGCCTATGGCGAGGTGATGCGTCGCACGATCGAAGCCATCGCCAATTGTCCTCACCCTGTCGTGGCCCAGATCCACGGCATTTGTGTAGGCGGTGGCATGGAAATCGCCAGCCTGGCGGACATCCGGATCTGCGGTGCCTCCTCGCGCTTCGGCGTCCCGATCAAGAACCTGGGCCTGGTCATGTCCTACACGGAACTGACCCCTCTGGTGAAACTGGTGGGGCCGTCGGTTGCGCTGAATGTCCTGCTGCAGGGCACGATTTTCGATGCGCAGGAAGCATTGCGCCTGGGCGTGGTGAATCGAGTCGTGCCTGACGACGAGGTCGCCAGCGAGGTCGCCGCGACAGTGGCGAGAGTCGCCGCAGGTGCGCCCCTGGTGGCGCGCTGGCACAAAAAATTCATCAGGCGTCTGGGTACCGGTGCCGAGCTGACCGATGCGGAACGCGCCGAGGCATTCGAATGCTTTGATACCGAGGATTTCCGTACCGGCTACCAGGCATTTTTGAAGAAAGAGACCCCCGCCTTCACCGGCCGTTAATCAGGAGATGCACTTATGACTCAATCCCCACCCGCAAAGACGGTGAAAGGTGCGTTATCGGGCATGCGCGTCATTGAACTCTCGCAAATCATGGCTGGCCCCACTTGCGGGATGATGCTCGCTGACCTGGGCGCCGATGTCATCAAGGTCGAAAAGCTGGAGGGCGGCGACGATGCACGTCAGTACAAGGATCCTCTGATCAACGGCGTATCGGCGCCCTTTCTCATGCTGAACCGCAACAAGCGCGCCATCGCGCTGAACCTGAAGAGCGAGAAAGGCCGCGAAGTATTGATGCGGCTGCTGCAGGACGCCGATGTCATCACTGAAAACTTCAGGAAAGGCACGATGGAGAAACTGGGCCTGGGGTATGACACCCTGCGCCAGCACAACCCTGGCCTGATCTATTGCGCCGTGTCGGGCTACGGCAAGACCGGGCCCTTCGCCGACAAAGGAGGATTCGACCTGATTGCCCAAGGGTTCTCCGGTCTGATGGCGATCACCGGTGAACCGGGCGGCCCGCCGTTGCGTACGGGTAACTCGGTGGCCGACATCAATGCAGGATTACTGGCGGCATTCGGTGTCCTGGCAGCCTATCAGCACAAGCAGAAGACCGGCGAAGGGCAAATCGTGGAAACATCCCTGCTTGAAGCCAGCCTGCAGCAGTTGTACTGGCACGCCGCCATCTATTTCGGCAGCGGCGAATCTCCCGGTCCCACCGGGTCGGCGCACGTGCTGACATCGCCCTATCAGGCCTTCCCCACCGCGACCGAGTGGATCATCATCGGCGGGGCCAACGAGAAAAACTGGACACGTATTGCCCAGGTGCTCGGCCACCCGGAATGGTGCGAAGATCCCCGTTACGCCACCAATTCACAACGCATGGCCAACCGCGACACCCTGATCCCCGCCATCACCGAGATACTGGCGACGCGGCCTGCCCAGGACTGGCTGGTCGACTTCGATCAGGTGGGCGTGCCCGCAGGCCCGGTGAATTCGGTAGCGGAAGCGCTGTCTCATCCACAAACCCTCGCACGCGACATGGTGGTCGAACAAGACCACCCTCAGGCGGGCCTCACGCGCACGATCGGCATGCCGGTCAAGTTTTCGGCCACGCCGGCCCAATATCATCGCGCCGCGCCACGTCTGGGAGAGGACAGCGGCAAGATTCTGGAGGAACTCGGCTTCAGCGCCGAAGAGATCGATACGATGATCGAGGACGGCATCGTGGGCGATGTTGCCACCCAATGAACGACCTCCCTGCCCCACTTTTGGAAAGAGACAATGACTCATAAAGCAAGCATCGGCATGGTCGGAATTGGCCTGATGGGCCACGGCATTGCCACCAACATCGTCAAGCACGGCTATTCCCTGAAGGTACTGGACCATCCAGGCAATCAACCCCTCGAAGACCTGGTTGCTGCCGGTGTCGCGGTGGGCAAGTCGGCAAGTGAAGTCGCCGCCGAGGTGGATATCGTGCTGCTTTGCGTCACGGGATCGCCGCAGGTCGAAGCCGTCTTGCTGGGTGAAGGCGGCGTGCTGCAGGGCATCAAGCCAGGCGCGGTGGTCATCGACTGCTCCACTGCCATTCCATCGTCCACCGAACGCGTGGCCGGCCTGGTACACGAGCGTGGCGCGCGATTCATGGATGCTGCCATGACGCGCACCCCAAAAGAGGCGGCGCAAGGCAGGCTCAATCTTCTGGTCGGCGCCGACGACGCGCTTTTTGCCGAGTGCCGCCCGTTGCTGGAATGCTTCGCAGAGAACATTACGCATGCCGGCCCCGTCGGCGCCGGCCATCGAATGAAGCTGCTCCACAATTTCGTTTCGCTCGGTTCGGTCGCCCTGATCGCGGAGGCGGCAGCGTGCGCGGCACGTGCAGACATTGCCGCCGACGTGTTCGTGGACGTGTTGCGCAAAGGCGGCGCGGCAGGAACAGCCCTGGATCGCATCGCGCCTTTCATCACGCACGAAGATCCCAGCGGCCTGCGGTTCTCGTTATCCAATGCCCTGAAGGATCTGGGTTATTACACGACCATGGCCGAGGACGCGCACTCTGCCCGCCTCATTGCGCTTGGCGTGCACCAGACGCTGGAAAACGGGCTGAGGCACGCCAATGACCAGACGTTCCTGCCCGAACTGGCCGCTGTGCTGGCAGCGCGGGGTGAAGAGCCCTGAACCAGCGTCTGGAAAAGGCTGTGTCGCAGATCAGATGACCTGACCGCCCGACACCTCGATGCGTTGAGCGGTCACCCAACGATTGTCATCCGACAGCAGACTGGCCACCGCAGGCCCGATGTCATCCGGCACGCCTACCCTGCCCAGCGCGATCATGCCCGCAAACTGCTCATTCAGGTCAGGCATATCGCGCACGGCACCCCCGAGGAAATCGGTTTCGATGGCGCCGGGGGCAATCGTATTGACGGCAATGCCCCGGGCGCCAAGTTCCCGGGCCATATAGACGGTCAATATCTCCAACGCCCCCTTCGCTGCCGAATACGCCGAGAAGCCCGGGAACGAGACGCGGGTCAGGCCCGACGAGTAATTGACGATGCGTGCGCCATCGGCCAGCAATGGAAGCATCGCCTGGGTGAGAAAGAACACGCCTTTGACATGGACGTCGAAAAGCCGGTCGAACTGCTCGACCGTCGTTTCGGCAAAACTGGCCATCTCGCCATGCCCGGCATTGTTGACCAGGTGATCGAACGTGGTACGCCCCCATTTCTCCTGAAGGGCACCACGCACGTTCTGCGCAAAAGACGCAAAACGGGCCACCTGCCCGACGTCCAGTGGCAGCGCCAGCGCTTTGCGACCGATGCTTTCGATCTCTTTGACCAGTTCGAGCGCCTCGGCCTCGCCGTTCCGATAGGTCACGATCACATCGTCACCGCGCCGCGCGATACTGAGCGCGGCATTGCGGCCCAGACCCCGGCTCGCGCCCGTCACCAAAGCAATCTTGTTCATTTCGTGTTTCCTTTCTTCAATGCAGCGGTAAGCGCCTGAGTGAACGCGGGGATGTCGGCCGGCATCCGGCTGGTGATCAGGTTGCCGTCGACGACAACTTCTTTGTCGGATACCTCGGCGCCCGCATTGATCAGGTCGCGCCGGATCGAATACCACCCTGTCACCTGACGTCCACGCAGGACATCGGCCTCGACCAATAACCAGGGAGCATGGCAGATGGCGGCCACCACCTTCTTCTGTGCCATGAAATCGCGCACGATGTCCACCGCTTGCGGCACCATCCGCAACGTATCGGGATTGGTGACGCCGCCCGGCAGCACGAGTGCGTCGAAGTCGTCGACAGACACATCCGCCAATGTGCGGTCGGGCGTGATCCTGCGGGTAGAGGGCTTCGATGCCCCTACCGCGTCATCCCAGATGACACCGGACACGGGGTTCCGGTTGATCGAAGCAAGCGTCGTCTGGAAACCCGCTTTCTGCAAGGCTTCCTGCGGTGCGTACAGCTCACTGTCCTCGTAGCCATTGGTAGCCATGATCAGGACGGAAATCGGCTGGCGATTTTGCATATCGACACTCCTGGAAGGTTCATTGATAAAATGCTCATGCCGGAAAAACACATCTTTCGGCTTTCTGAATCGTGCGGTGAGCTACCGCCATTGACGACAACGAAGCGTTGTCCATGAGTGAAACTGTAGAGTTTCGACGTCGAATAGTGAAAGACTTTGTGTGACCCCTATCGATGCTTTTCAGGCATGGCTACATATGGAATTGAGACATCTGCGTTACTTCGTTGCCGTGGCTGAAGAAAAAAACATCACCACCGCAGCAAGCAACCGACTGCACACCTCACAGCCCTCCCTGAGCCGACAGCTCAAAGACCTGGAGCTGGAGGTCGGAACAGAACTTTTTGTCCGAACCGCACGCGGGATCGACCTGACGCCCGCAGGCACCGCTTTCCTGGAACAGGCCCGACTGACGCTGAGCCATGCGGCGGAAGCCATCGAAGCCGCCCGACGCACGGCGCGCCTGTCCAGGGAGTCCTTCACTGTGGGCTTTCTGACCGGGCAGGAAGTCGACTGGCTCCCCTGGGTCACCCAGGTGTTGCGCCATGAACTGCCCGGCATCGAGTTCAAGGTCGTCAGCCTGCAGTCGCCCTCACTGGCCAATGCCCTGCAACGGGCAGAGGTCGACCTGGGTTTCCTGCGGGTCGAACCCCGCCCCGACCTTCGTTTCGATGTGGTCGCCAAGGAACCGCTGATCGTTCTCATGCCCAGCGACCATCGGCTCGCCAGGATGGACGTCATCGATCCCCGGGAATTCACCAAAGAGATCTTCATCGGGTACTCCGACATTCCGCATGTGCTGAGGGACGTCGTGGCCGAATACTTCGATGCCCTGAACATCGAAATCGAGCCCACTGGCTACTTGCTCAACGACTTTGGCACAGGCATTTCGCTGGTCAGCTCCACTGGCGGCGTCACGCTTTTGCCTGCGTATGTCGAATCCCTCATGCCCCGCTCGGTCGTCAGCAGAAAGCTCAAAGGCGTACAGCCCACCATAGACATCGCCGTGGGCTACCGCAAGGACAACCCCTCGCCCATCCTCAGGCACGTTCTGGACAACATACTCAACTGACTGCTGGCACCACTGCCGTGTGCCGCGCCCCACGCCCAACCGGCCATTCGCCCATGCCGACACATGCCTACTCAGGCTCATGTCATTGCAGCATCTTGCCTTTCCGAATACCAAGAGCGCTGACTGAAGCAGAACGCCAATCCGGCACGCCTCTTTTTACCGGCTGGGCCGTCAATGTCCGATGCCTTCAGGGCGTCGATCTCCAGGCGTTGCCCATCGTTCATATCAACGGAGCGGATTTGATCCAGAGGGGGGTGACACGATGCGGCAGCCGTCTTCGATAACGCTGGACAGGCTGTTGGTGTTCCGGCAAGAATTCGAGATCTCCAGACAGCATCAGTCCAATTCAGAATGAAAGTCAAAAGAGCTGCCTTTCTCGCCCTCGCCGGCATGTTGATGCTCTCAAGCGCCATCGCAAATCCTAAACGAATCGTCAACAGCACAAACGGATCGCGGGAGGTTCTTGTCGGCCGTAGCAACATGATTGCGTATTTGAACAAGTACAACAGCGCCGAGGCTGATCTGTTCAGCAAGGGAGATGTACTGACAGACATCTTCGAGGAATTCATCGCGCAAACCGATTCCGGCTATGCCATGCAACACCTGTTCGTGCATTCCGACGGTTTTGGCGTTCTATCCATTCTTGTGATTGCCGACACGCAAGCCAAAGCGATTGGTTACTACGACAAGCTGGTCCGCACAAACGCGCAGTACGTGCCCCACTATGCTGGGGCTGTGACAACGCTCAAGATCGACACCAGCATTCAGGGTTGGCAACCACACAGCACCAACTATCAAGTCATGGCTGATGGAAAGCCTTATGGCTACATGGCAATCTTCAGACGGGGGCTCAACGTCGGTATCATCACCACCGGTGGAGGACACGCCCCCACCGATTCCCGGCAATTCCTGGAAGTCGCCCGGACGAGCGGCGACAAAATGATGTCGTTCTCGCCAAAATTCTGATATCTGACCTTTATCTCACGCCGGAAGATCAGGGCCGCAAGCGGGTCGCAGACGATAGATTGCGCCATGTCAACTGTCCCGGATCAACCAGCAATAGCCCTGGCGCCAGCGCAAAAAGGATGTCGGTCTCTGGCACTTCGACCAGGCCTTCGAAGTCAGCACGAAAATGATGCGAACTTTTGACGACGATGACCTTCATCGATTCAGGGTCGATATTCACCATTCGAAAGAGTTCCCGATCCTGAGCCCCTATCCTGCCGCTGCCCACCACAATCAGCACGCCGTTTATCTCAAGACAAGCACTTGGGCCCAATCTGGCCTGGAACCCCGTCATTTTCGGGCCCTTGAAGGTCGCCATACCATCCGATAGAGCGACTACACGGAAGTTGCCACTGACGGGCGCCTCACTTTTTCCCGCTGGGGTCATGATCGACTCGCCCAGAGCGCACTGGATGGTTTTCCCAACACCCGCACGATGCGCGAGCGCGGCGGCCTCGGGGTCGTAAAGAACTCCCAGCGCAACGTGACCGGGGAAAATTTCGCCTGCCCTGGCGTTCAGCAGCGCATGCAGAACGCCAGTCGTGGAACTCGTCCCGCCTGTTCCTGGGTTGTCCTGCGTATCTGCGATCACGACCGCAAGCGTGCTGTCAGCTGCGCGGGCCAAAGCCTGACTGACCGCTTCGTCTGCGCGCTGTGCCGTCAGGCGCCACTGCGTAGGCTCGGCGATCCGCGCGTGGAGTACGCCAAGGGCTTCGCTGGCCCGTGCGCCGTGCACCCATATAACGGGCCCACACTCGTAAAAATCCGAGGCTGGAAATCCCATGCAGAAACTGGAAACAGTCCCGAACTCTGCATCGACGGATTCCAGCAATGCATAGCAACTTTTCGCCGGATCCGAAGCCGTGCCTTGCGAATTGATTGAAATGAGATAAGGGAGTCGCACTGACTCACAAGCTTCCCTGCCGCCATTGTCGATCAGTCGCTCAAGCAACTCGGCGGCGCGCTCACCGGTCTTGACGTAGTCGATATGAGGGTATGTTCTGAATGCGACCAGCGCATCGGCTTGATCGAGCATGACAGCGGTAACGTTGGCATGGAGATCTAGACTCACGACAATCGGCATGCCTTCGCCCACCTCCGCGCGCACGCGAGTGAGCAACTCGCCCTCCGCATCGTCGAAGGACTGGGACAATGCAGCCCCATGTAGTTCCAGGTAAATGGCGTCGAAGTCCTTGCGTCGAATATCGGACAGTATGGTGTCGCAGATATGCTCAAAAGCGTGATCGGTGACGTAAGACGACGGCACTGCACCACACCACAGGCCAGGCACAATATCCCACCCCCGGCTTTGCGCCACTCGAACAAATCCGGTCGCCGACACATCCACGTTGGACACCATATCCAGCGTGGCCTTGCCTACAGTGGGTTTGGGGAACATCTCGCCGCGTTCGAAAGCCGGCCAGTCGGCCAGATTCGACGCGAAGGTATTGGTCTCGTGCTTGAATCCTGCTATGAATACGCGCATGCCGATCTCTCATCAGGTGTATCGACGGCATTATTGGTTCTTCGAAAAACGCCCACAACCCAGTTTAAGTTCACCCAGCCTAAGTGAAACTGATGCGCCCCCAATCTCCCCGACCGCTTTCCTCTTCCGTTCTGGCATGGTTACGCTGCTTCGAGGCGGCCGCTCGCTGCGGCAGTTTCACCAAGGCCGCGCAAGAACTTCATATCTCGGCTGGCGCTATCAGCCAGCAAGTCAAGAAGCTGGAAGAGCGGTTCGACAGAGCATTGTTTCTGCGAACCCAGGAAGGCTTGACGCTCACAGCCGCTGGCGATCAACTCTATTCGTCAACGCGCGATGCGATGCGTGGACTGGAATCCGCCGTGCACCGGTTGGAAACCATCAACGTGGGAGAACCAGTCAACGTGAGCTGCTCTCCCTCATTTGCGATGTTCTGGCTGACGCTGCGACTGGGGAGCTTTTATCGTGCCTATCCTCACATGGCGCTGCGTATCGTAGGGGAATCAGATCGTGTCGATCAGGCACGCATGACAAACGAAAACATAGCCGTGGCCATCCGGTTCGACGCGCAGGAGCGGGACGATTCGGGATCGATCTCATTGTTCGAGGAATGGTTGGTCCCCGTTGCCACGCCCTCCTTCATGCAGGCACATCCCGAGCTGCGCACGCCCCAGGACCTGCATGGCACGCATCTATTGCACGCGGCCGATCCGTGGGAGAGCATCGAGGCCACAGAAGAATGGACGGTCTGGCTGGCTGCGGTGGGCGCCGACCTGCCTGCTGCATCACTTCGCCAGGGCACGCAGTTCAATCATGCCCAGCTTTCGATACAGGCGGCACTGGGCGGACAAGGCATCGCCATGGGCAGGCTCGCACTCGTATTGCGATATCTGCAGCAAGGACGGCTGATCGTGCCCTTTCCCCGGCGCGTAGGGTTGAATACGGCCTACCGCCTGACAGGTCATGCATCTCAAGCGGACACCGCTACGGTCTTCGAATGGCTGCTGGGGGAGGCCGAAATCTTCAGGAATCAGCGCGACACGCTTTTCAAGGATGCCGGTATCGAAGTTGCCTGAAAAATTCCCGCGCACGGCATCGGCAAGCAGGCAAACGATAAAGCGAGCGCCATCAGTGTCACTGTCGATGACCGCAGTAATAATGCGTTGTCCATCCGGGATGAAGCGTCAAGAATGGCCCCTGCCAATCAACAGAAAAAGGGGTAATCATGGTGCGCTTGAAGGGGTCGTTGGGCAAAGGTTTTGCATTGCTGCTCGTTGCTGTACTGGCGCATACCCATGTCAATGCCGCACAGGCATCAGGTCCGATACGACTGATCGTGCCCACCCCACCCGCCTCGGCTTCAGACGCCTTGGCCCGATCACTTACGGCGCCCTGGGCCAAGGAAAGTGGCCGATCGATCGTGGTGGAAAACATCGCTGGCGCCGGCACGACGATAGGGGTGGCGCGCCTGGTGCGTGCACCCAACGATGGCTTGACCTTGGGCTTGATAAGCGCAAATCACACGATCAATCCATCGCTCTACAAAAATCTTCCATACGACGCGATCAAGGACATCACACCGATCATGATGATTGGGAGTGTGCCCGGCATGCTGGTGGCCAACCACAGCGTGAGGGCGAATTCGGTCAGCGAACTGGCCAGCCTTTCCCGGACCTCGGAAAAACCCCTGGCGGAAGGCATTGTCTCAGGCACGGCCTACCACATGGCGAGTGAAGTGCTCAAGGATCAGGCAGGCATAACGACGAACCGGATTCCGTACAAAGGATCCGGGCAGGTTTTGAATGATCTCCTGGGTGGAACCATCGACCTGGCGATAGTCGCTGCGCAAGCAGCTGCGCCTCAGGTTGCCGCCGGCAAGATCAAGGGCCTGGCAGTGACCACCTCGGCGCGTACCGACGTCGCCCCCGACATTCCCACGATTGTCGAAAGTGGCCTGAGCGATTATCGAGTGGATGTTTGGGTCGCTATCGTGGGACCGGCAGGTATGTCGCAGGAAAGCGTTCTAGCGAGGCGGGCAGAGATAGAGCGTGCGCTGCTTGCACCAGAGATGCAGGCCGTTTTCAAACAGCAGGGCATTCAACCGATCAGTATGAAGCAAACCGACATGATTCCTTTCCTTGAAGATGAACTCAGACGCAACCGGGAGGTGATTCAGCGGGTGGGAATCAGCGTGGATTGACCAATCGGAGTGTTTTGGCAGGCCTACTGTATTTTCACGCCCGCCTGCTCGATCACGCCACGCCACG
The DNA here is from genome assembly GCA_023427945.1 of Pseudomonadota bacterium. GTDB lineage: Bacteria > Pseudomonadota > Gammaproteobacteria > Burkholderiales > Burkholderiaceae_B > Schauerella. The sequence goes on from JAEYZR010000272.1 coordinate 13,028, forward strand.
TCTTCTGCTCAGACTGGATTTCTTCAGCGAAGGTCGCTGCGGGTGCAAACGAGATATCGGCGCCCTGCATGGCGAGTTTTTCGACGAAGGCCTTGGAAGACAGCACGCGTTGCAGCGCACCCTCGAGTTTTTTGACCACGTCAGCAGAGGTTCCTTTCGGGGCCACGATGCCAAAGATATTGTTGGCCTCGAAACCCTCGACGCCACTGCCGGCCACAGTGGGAACGTCTGGCAGCGAAGCAACGCGTTCGGAAGACGCTACAGCCAGCATTTTCAGTCTGCCACCACGCACCAGTGGCAACGATCCCGCCAGGCTGTCGAACATCATGGTCGAACTGCCGGCGATCAATTCAGGCAAGGCTTGCGAACTGCCCTTATAGGGAATGTGCTCGAGCTTGACGCCGGTCTTGAGCATGAACAACTCGGATTCCAGATGCGAGAGCGTGCCCGTCCCCTGTGATGCGAAATTGTATTTTCCCGGTGAGGCCTGCAAGTAGGCGATGAGTTCCTGAACATTGTTGACTGGCAGACTGGCAGGCACGACCAGAGCATGTGGCGCGAAACCGACTCGGGCAACGGGTACGAAGTCGGTGGCCAGGTCGGCGGGCTTGTTGGCATACAGCGCATCGGCAATGGCCTGGTTGGTCAGCGCCGTGAGGTGCAGTGTGTAGCCGTCCGGCGCTGCCCGTGCCGCCACGCCCAGCCCGATCATGCCGCCTGCGCCTGCCCGATTCTCGATCACCACGGGTTGGCCGATATCCTCTGACAACGCCTGTCCAACCGCACGCGCCAGCACGTCTGTCGCACCAGCCGGAGGAAACGAGATCACGATGGTCACGGCCTTATCCGGATAGGCAGCGTGCGCGACACTGACGCCACCCACCAACGTGACCAGTAGGGCAGCAAGTGTTTGACGCGCGTGTTTGCGAAATCCGGAAGACAGGGTGCTGGAAAAAATCATTTTGAGTCCTGGTTGCTGGCGCTGAGTGATGCACAGCTCGACGCTGTGCCCCATGCACAAAAAGATATCTAAAGCAAAACGTATGCCAATTTCTGACTGCCCGAACCGCCTTGTTTTTTCAAGTACTTGCCAGAATAACTGCGTGGCGCCGATCTGAGGAAGCACAAAAATGGTTTTTTTGCACTGTTTTGATGCATGATCGAAGACAGGGCCATCATGCGAGACGAAACCTTCGGTCCGATCGTTCCTGTCATGACAATCGCTTCATTCGACGAGGCGCTCTCCGAATCCAGGTTCGTAGAGCGCCTCGTCAATCGCGGCGCGGGTGATCGTGCGCATTCTTTTCATGCCGGCTACACGCTCAGCGGTATTGGCGGAGAGGATGGCTTCAACCTGCCTGCATTGCGCACATCAGCCAGAAACACGACGGATTTCCAAGTACGCCGGCAAAGAAAACGCCGGAAACCCCCATGCAAAATGGGTTTCCGGCGTCTCCGATTTCCAATGATGCTCCCCTGAGTCAACCAGCGGATACGGTCTTACCCCCGATTCGTTTTCCCGGGTGACTGTTCGCCAAAGTCCCAGAAAACGCCCGTCATCAAACTCAGGCCCTACCGAAACAGCGATCCCAGCCCATGCTCGTCCGGGCCGTGCTGGTTGCAGCCGCCATAGGAGTGCGGAATCCACATGATGGGCGTACCCAGGTTTTCCTTGAAGAACTCGGAAG
>JAEYZR010000372.1 GCA_023427945.1 Pseudomonadota bacterium
GGGCTGACAAGTGCCGACATCGTGTCGACCTGGGCTGGCATACGCCCGTTGACGCACGATCCCGCCATGCCGATGGGCCATCGCTCGCGCCGGATCTACGATCTGGCCGAAGAAGGCCTGCCCGGCGGATTTGCGCTCACCAACGGCTCGCTGGGCGCGCATCGCCAGACGGCGCAGGATCTGCTGGCAAAACTGAAAACCTGGTTGGCCGATCCTGCTTCGGGCAAGGCGGCAACACGCACGCCCGGCGTCGATGCGCCGGCCTCTGCTGAGGGCGGCGCTCCTGCAGGTGCCGATGCACCGCCTGAACACGCCGTCACGCTCGATGACATGATGGCCCGCCGCCTTGGCCATGTCTGGGATGCCGATTGCGGGCTGGCGCAAGCCCCTGCGGTGGCACGTGAGATGGGCGAGCGCCTGGGATGGGACGAGCAGCGCATCCATGCCGAGATCGCCGAGTACACCCGCATGGTCGGACATCTGTACGGGGTGCGTGCGGCCAGCGATACGCCATAGGCAACAGGTCTGTCATGTCATTCATCCATTCCGAAGTCGCCATTCTGGGTGCTGGCCTGATCGGCGGTTCGGCGGCGTTGGCCCTGGCGCGTGCCGGGGTGAGCTGCACCTTGATCGAGCGTGGTGCGCCGGGAGCGGCCGCCAGTGGGGTGAACTTTGGCGGCGTCAGGCGCCAGGGCCGTGCGCCCGCGCAACTCAAGCTGGCCGCCCGGGCGCACGAGATCTGGCCGCAACTCCCTGAACTGATCGGCATCGACGGCGAGTATGTGCGCTCGGGCCACCTGAAACTGGCCAGGACGGATCGCGATCTGCAGGCGCTGGCGGCCTATGCCGCTCGTGTCGAAGGTTTCGGACTCGATCTGGAGATCATCGAAGGCGCCGCGTTTCGCCGCCGCTTTCCCTGTTTCGGCGATGCGGTGATCGGCGGCTCTTTATGTCCGCAGGATGGTCAGGCAAACCCGCGTCTGGTGGCGCCTGCATTTTCCCGTGCGGCGCAGCGTGCGGGAGCGACTGTGCTTCCGCAATGCCACGTCGTTGGCTTTGCGCGCGAAGGCGACGCCTTTGTCCTGACCAGTGTCGATGGGCGCCAGATTCGCAGCCACATCCTGATCAACGCCGCAGGCGCCTGGGGCGCACAGGTGGCAGCGGCTTACGGCGACATCTTCCCTTTGCGCGTCAAACATCCCACGATGGCAGTGACCGAGCCCTTGCCGCCCGTGGTGTCGGTCTCCATCGGCATCGAAGGCGGCGGGTTCTACGCCCGCCAGGTGGCTCGCGGCAATGTGGTCATGGGCGGTGGTTTCGGTGAGTCCGTCGGCGAGGACATCTGCCGTCCCGGCGCTGCGGCCATGACGGCGCTGGGGGCGAATGCGCCGGCCATACTGCCTGCGCTCGCCCAGGCCAGCATCATCCGATACTGGTCGGGCATAGAAGGTTATTTCGACGACAAGAACCCGGTCTTGGGGCCCAGTGTCTCTCAACCTGGACTGTTTCACGCATTCGGTTTTTCCGGGGCCGGTTTCCAGATATCGCCTGCTGTCGGCGAGGCGCTGGCCGACATGGTGCGCGGGCGTGGCTCGCTTGCCGATGTGGCGGCCTTCAGCCCCGCCCGATTCTCCCCGTCCCCGGCCGACCTTTCACGTCCACATCTAACGTAGGTACTGCATGAGTCTCGTCCTGATCCGCAAGAACGCACCTGTCGACACCTGGGTTGCCGCGCTGGCGCAGCACTGTCCCGACCTGACGGTCCATGTCTGGCCGGAAACCGGCCCGGTGGAGGATGTCGAGTTCGTCCTGAGCTGGGCCGCCGACCCGGGCGTCATTGCGAGTTTTCCCAACCTGCTAGCGGTGTTCTCGCTGGGTGCAGGAGTGGATCACATCATCGGCGATCCCACGGTGCCCAGCCATCTGCCGGTGGCGCGCATGATCGATCCCTCGCTCACGCTGGCCATGGTGCAGTTCGTGACGCTGGCGGTGCTCAGCCACGCCCGCGGCTACCGGCAACTGCTGGAGCAACAGGCACATGCCAAGTGGGCTAGACCTGTGGTCGGGCAACCGCGCGTGGGCATCATGGGCATGGGCGGGCTGGGCAGCGCCTGCGCGCAGGCACTGACCGGACTGGGGTTTGCCTGCCACGGCTGGAGCCGCTCGCCCAAGCAAGTGCCCAATGTGCCGTGCTACGCCGGTGACGCAGGCCTGCCCGAGTTTCTCGCGCAAAGCGACATCCTGGTTTGTCTGGTGCCTGCCACCCCATCGCTGGTGGGCATCCTGGGGCGCAAGACGTTCGACGCCCTGCCAAAAGGCGCCTATCTGATCAACGTGGGCCGGGGCGAGCATCTGGACGAGTCCGATCTGCTCGATGCACTGGCCAGCGGCCAGTTGTCCGGCGCGTGGCTGGACGTGTTCAGCAAGGAGCCGCTGGCCTGCGATCATGCGTTCTGGCGCCACCCGGCCATCACCGTCACTCCGCACGTGGCCAGCGCCACCGTACCTGCCACAGCGGCGTCGCACGTGGCCGAGAACGTGCGACGCGCACGTGCCGGCGAGCCGCTGGCGGGGCAGGTGAATCGCACGCTGGGTTACTGAACGATCGATCAGTCGCGGAAGTTTTCGAACTGCAGCGGCAGATCGACATCGGTCTTGCGCAGGAGCGCGATGGCATCCTGCAGATCATCGCGTTTCTTGCCGTTCACGCGGACTTTCTCGCCGTTGATCTGCGCTTCCACTTTCAGCTTGGCGGCCTTCAGTGCGGCGATCAGCTTCTTGGATGTGGCCTGCTCGATGCCTTGCTTGATCGTCACTTTCTGACGCGCACCGGCCAGGTTGGTGTTCGGGTCTTCGACATCCATGCAGCGCACGTCGATGCCACGCGCGCTCAGGCGACCGCGCAGAATGTCCAGCATCTGGGAGAGTTGAAAGGCGCTGGGCGCGCTTTGCGTGACCACGAAACCGTCGAGTTCGAATTTGGCATCGCTGCCCTTGAAGTCGAAACGGTTGGCCAGTTCGCGACTTGCCTGATCCACGGCGTTGGAAAGTTCGTGCTTGTCGACTTCGGAGACGATATCAAAAGAAGGCATGGCAATAAATCCTGTCTGGTAGGCCTGGCCCACTCGAACGTGAGCCCATGCTGTATTTGACCACGAGGTGTGGCCGCCAGAAGGACAAACCCCCTTCGCTGGAAGGGGGCACACTCGCCTTAGCGGGGCAAGCTGTTATTTGCGGTCCAGCCACACCGTCTGGGCGTTGCAGAACTCGCGTACGCCAAAGTGGGACAGTTCGCGGCCAAAGCCGCTTTTCTTCACACCCCCGAACGCCACCCGGGCATCGCTTGCGCTGTAGCCGTTGATGAAGACGCCACCGACTTCCAGTTCGGATGCAATCTCCTGGGCTACGTCGGCATTGCCTGTGTAGACCGTGGCCGTCAACCCGAACTGGCTGTCGTTGGCCAGTTCCAGCGCATGACGTGCGTCGCGTGCGCGGATGATGGAGGCCACCGGTCCGAACATTTCTTCGCGGAAGGAGGTCATGTCGCGGGTGACGTCGCCCAGCACGGTGGGTGCGAAGAAGTTGCCGGCGCCGGGCACCTTGCTGCCTCCCAGCAGCAGGCGGGCGCCCTCGGACAGCGTGCGCTGGACTTGATCATTCAGCTCATCGCGCAGATCGGCGCGTGCCATCGGCCCGATATAGGTCTTGGGATCGGACGGCTCGCCCATGGTGAGCTCACGTGTCTTGGCGATGAAGCGCTCGGTGAACGCGTCGGCAATGCTTTCTTCGACAATGAAACGCTTGGCTGCGGCGCACACCTGCCCGGAATTCTGGAAGCGTCCGACCACGGCGGCAGCCACGGCCTGCTCCAGGTCGGCATCGGCCAGCACGATGAAGGCATCGGACCCGCCCAGTTCCAGCACGCACTTTTTCAATGCAGCACCCGCCTGGGCGCCAATGGCTGCGCCCGCCCGCACGCTTCCCGTCACGGTGACGGCCGCAATGCGGTCATCGGCGATGGCTGCGGAGACGAGTTCGTTGTTGACGTTGATGACTTCGAAAACGCCTTCAGGAAAGCCCGCGTGCTTGAAGGCTTCGGCCAGAAGATAGGCACTGCCCATGACGTTGGGCGCGTGCTTGAGCACATAGGTGTTGCCGGCAATGAGTGCTGGAACGGCGCCGCGCAGCACCTGCCATATCGGAAAGTTCCACGGCATGATGGCCAGTATGGAGCCCAGCGGCCGGTATTCGATCCAGGCCTTCTTGTTTTCCACTGAAGTCGGTTCGGCGGCAAGCATCTGGGGGCCATTGGCCGCATACCATTCGCACATGCCGGCGCATTTTTCGATCTCGCCACGGGCCTGTGCGATGGGCTTGCCCATCTCGGCGGTGATCATGCCAGCCAGTTGGTCGACATTCTTGCGCAGTTCGGCGGCCAGGCCCACGATGGTCTTGGCGCGTTCTTCTGCTGTGCGGCGCTTCCATGTTGAAAACCCTTGCGCTGCACGGCTCAACGACGCTTCGAGCTGCTCGCGGCTTTCGAAGGCGTAGGCGGCGATCTGTTCGCCCGTAGCGGGGTTGATGGACAGCGCGCTGCTGTTTGCTTGGGTCATGTTCGTGGCTCCGAGGCGGATGAGGTCATTCGATGATGACTACGATACGCCGGGATTGTCATTTTCTAAAAATGAATAATAATGACCGAAACATTCACAAAACGAGAGCGATATGGATCTGGTCCAGCTTGAAATCTTCTGTGCCGTCGCCCAGCACAAAAGTGTCGCCGCCGCGGCGCGCACCATTCATCGCGTGCCGTCCAATCTCACCACGCGCCTGAAGCAACTGGAGAGCGAACTGGGTACTGACCTGTTCATCCGGGAAAACAATCGCCTGCGCCTATCGTCGGCCGGCCACAGTTTTCTGGGCTATGCCACACGCATCCTCAACCTGGTGGGCGAGTCCCGCCGCGCCGTCTCGGGGCAGGAGCCTGCGGGTCGCTTTCCGCTGGGATCCCTGGAGAGCACTGCAGCGGTGCGCATTCCTTCGTTGCTGGCAGCCTATAACCTGCGCTTTCCACAAGTCGAACTCGACCTGTCCACCGGCCCCTCGGGCGCCATGATCCAGGGCGTGCTGGACGGGGCGCTGGTGGCCGCTCTGGTCGATGGCCCCATCAACCATCCCGGCCTGTCGGGTGTGCCGGTGTTCGACGAGGAAATGGTCGTGATCGCGCCCTCGCAGCACGCGCCCATCGAACGTGGGCGCGATGCGGCGGGCGACATCATCTACGGATTCCGCGAAAACTGCTCCTACCGGCACCACCTTTTCAAGTGGTTCGCCGCCGACGGCGCTGTGCCGGGCAAGGTGCGCGAGATGGAGTCCTATCACAGCATGCTGGCATGTGTCAGTGCGGGAGGGGGGATCGCCATCATCCCGCGCTCCATGCTGCAAAGCATGCCGGGCCATCATTCGGTGAATGCATGGCCGATGCACAAACCTTTTTCGTTATTGAAGACTTGGCTGATCTGGCGCAGCGACGCTCCCTCGCCGGCACGCGATGCATTCCTGAGCCTGCTGCAGGAGACGCTGGCTGAACACGATGCCCATCACGATAAGGCAGAACAGGATGCCAGGCACGGTCTGCCCCAGCAAGCTGCCCGGCAGCACGCCTGGGGCGAGTGCTTGGCACCCGCATCGGGCAAGCAGCACGCGTGCGCAGACAAGACGCTTCACGTATGATCGTTAGATAGTTTATGTGGGATTCCAGTCCCATATTTCAATTCAGGAGATGTCCGATGCGCCTTGAAGATCAACCGGCGTTCACTACGTTCATTCAAACCGTCGACAGCATCGTGTCCGGTAGTGCCAAGGCATCACATTCGGATATCGCCGAGATTGGTCAAGCGGCACAGCGCCTGGTGGCGTGCGACGACTGGCTGCCAGCCGAGGCTACCGTGCCGCATCCGCAGTTCTATCAACAGTATCTGCTGTACTGCGATCCGCAGGAGCGCTATTCGGTCGTGAGTTTTGTGTGGGGCATCGGTCAGCGCACGCCGGTTCACGATCACATGACCTGGGGCGTCATCGCCATGCTGCGCGGCGCCGAGCATGGCGAACGTTACGCCATCGACAGCCCGATGCGCCTGATCGAGACTGCGACGCTACAACCTGGCCAGATCGAGATCGTCTCGCCTGACCATGGCGACATCCACAAGGTGAGCAACGCCTGTGACGATCAGGTGTCCATCAGCATTCACATCTATGGCGGAAACATCGGCCGCATATCGCGCCACGTCTATGATCCGCAGACAGGCGTGCCCAGCACCTTCGTATCCGGCTATGCGAATGCCGATGCGAACACGCGTGGCTACGGACAGTTTTCGGCCTAGCGGCTTTTCTTGCGCAGGCGAAACGAGCAGGATAAAAAGTCCCAGCTAGTAGGATGTATATCCTTTTATTTGGGAAATATTTCTTTCGTTTTATTGGAGAATCATTGTCATGATGAACAACTGGGCCGATCAGCTTTCCAATCTGCGCGAGGGCGCCAAGACATTCGCTGCCACCAACCCACCGGTCGTCAAGGCCTACGCGGGCTTGAATCAGGCGCTGGGCGAGGGCAAGGCGCTGGACGCCAAGACCCGTGAGCTCATCGCACTGGCTGTGGCTGTCACCACGCGCTGCGACGGATGCATCTCTTCGCACGCGGCCGCCGCACAGAAGGCCGGTGCATCGATCGAAGAAGTCAGCGAAGCACTCGGCACTGCCGTCGCCCTGAACGCAGGCGCTGCCTACGTGTATTCGGTTCGTGCACTGGAAGCCTACAACCAGTTCGATCAGAAGGCCTGAGCGAACGCAGTCGGGCGGCCTCTGCCTGACCCGCAAGGGGTTTCCCGGATTGGGAATGTCAGCCTGGCGTGGTGCAATGATTATTGCGCCGCAACGCGTATCGCTTTGCGGCGCAATGACGTTTAACCCGGGACTCTCATGCGTAGACTCTGTATGGCGTTGGCGGTCGTTGCCTTATGTTCGAGCGGCGCAGCCGCCGCGCAATCGACCTTGCGTATCGGCTTGCAGGACGATCCCGATGTCCTTGATCCTGCTCGAGCCCGTACGTTTGTCGGTCGCATTGTGTTCGCATCCATGTGCGACAAGCTGGTCGATATCACCCCCGACCTCAGGATCGTGCCTCAGTTGGCCGAGTCTTGGGAATTGGCCGAAGACAGCAAGACCTTGACGTTCGCCCTGCGCAAGGGCGCGCTCTATCACGACGGCGAGCCGGTCGATGCAGCGTCGGTCAAGGCCAATCTCGAACGTGGCATGACGCTGGCAGACAGCAACCGCAAGAGCGAACTGGCCACCGTGGCCAGTGTGGATGCGCCAGATGCACAGACTGTCGTCATCCACCTCAAAGCGCCTGACGCTTCCTTGCTCTCGCAACTGTCCGATCGCGCGGGCATGGTCGTCTCGCCCAAGACATTCGATCAGAATCCTGGCGCCAACCCGGTGTGCGCCGGTCCCTACAAATTTGTCGAGCGTGTTCAGAACGATCGCATCGTGCTCACAAAATTCGATCAGTATTGGGACGCCGGCAACTATCATTTCGACCGTCTGATATTCACGCCCATCCCCGATGCCACCGTGCGGGTGAACAACCTGCGTGCGGGCGGACTGGATATTGCCGAGCGCATTGCCCCCAGCGATGCCAAGACGGTGCAGGGCGACAGCAATCTGGTTTTTGCGCCGGTCACAGGCACGGGCTTTCAGTCGATGTCGATCAACCTGACGAACGGTCCGCGTGTGAACGCAGCGTTGAAAGACAAGCGTGTGCGCCAGGCGCTGGAGTTGGCCGTCGATCGCGATGTGATCAACCAGGTGGTGGGCGAAGGCCTGTTCCAGCCCGCTTTCCAACCGTTCCCGCCCGCCAGTTTCGCCTACGACAAATCGATCGAGCGTTCGGGGCGTGACGTCAGTCGTGCGAAGGCGCTGCTCAAGGAAGCCGGCCATGACCGCGTCAAGCTGGAGATCACCTTTGGCAACAACACCACCATGCAGCAGGTCTATGAGCTGATCCAGGCCATGGGGGCAGAAGCCGGTTTCGACATTTCCCTGCGTCCGCTGGAGTTCGCTGCCCTGCAAAGCGCCTTGCCCAAAGGCGACTTCGAAGTGGCTCAGACCGGTTGGTCAGGGCGCGTCGATCCCAGTGGCAACGTGCATCAGTACCTGACCTGCACGGGGAACCTCAATGACGGCAAGTTCTGCGACCCGGAAATGGATCGTTTGCTCAATGCCGCCCGGGCTGAAAGTGACCAGGCCAGGCGCAAGGACCTCTATAGCCAGGCGATGAAAAAAGTGCAGGAAGAACGTCCGACGGTCTATCTCTACTATCTGCCCTGGACGTTTGGCCACAGTAAAAAGCTGTCTGGATTCGTGCCCTACCCGGACGGCCTGATTCGGCTCAAGGGTGTAGAACTCGCCAGATAGAGGACCCACGATGTCCATGTTCACGACTCGCCCTGAAATTCTGGGCACTTTCGGTGTCGTCACCTCGACCCACTGGCTGGCCAGCGCAAGCGGCATGGCCATGCTGGAGCGCGGCGGGAACGCTTTTGATGCTGCCGTGGCAGCAGGTTTCGTACTCCATGTCGTCGAGCCTCATCTGGTCGGGCCAGCCGGCGAAGTCCCGATCATTTTTCATTCGGTCAAGACCCGTCGTACCGAAGTGGTCTGCGGCCAGGGGCCTACGCCTGCGGCAGCGACGCTGGAACATTTTCGCGGCCTGGGCCTGGATCTGATTCCCGGCAACGGCTTGCTGCCCGCGGTCGTGCCGGGCGCCTTCGATGCCTGGATGCTGCTGCTGCGCGACCACGGGTCGATGACGATACGCGATGTGCTGGAGCCCGCGATCTTCTACGCCGAAAGCGGCCACGCGCTCATGCCCCGCATTGCCGATACCATCGCCTCACTCAAGCCGTTTTTCGAGAAGCACTGGCCCACCACGGCGGCGGTCTACCTGCCGGGGGGCGAGGCACCGCAAGCGCGCAAACTGTTTCGCAATCCTGCCCTGGCCAACACGTGGCGACGCATCCTGCAGGCGGCCGAGCAAGCCGGCAGTGATCGCGTCAAGCAGATCGATGCAGCACGCGACGCGTTCTATCGTGGTTTCGTGGCCGAGGCCATCGAAAAATTCGCCTGCCACAGCCCGGTCATGGACGAGACCGGTACGCCTCATTGCGGGATATTGACGGCTGCCGACATGGCAGGGTGGTCGGCCACCTACGACGCGCCTCTGACGTTTCAATATGGTGACTACACCGTGGCCAAGGCCGGCGCCTGGAGCCAGGGCCCGGTGTTCCTGCAGACGCTGGCCTTGCTCGACGGCATCGACATCAAGGGCATGGGACATTCGAGTGCGGCGTTCGTACACACGGTCACTGAGGCCATGAAGCTCGCCTTCGCCGACCGGGAGGTGTATTACGGCGATCCGGACTTCGTGACCGTCCCGCTCGATCATCTGCTCTCGCCTGCCTATAACGAGGCGCGTCGTGCATTGATCGGTGAGCAGGCCTCGCACGAGTTGCGTCCAGGCACGGTGCCGGGTTTTGAAGATCAGCTTGCGCATGTCGTGCACACGCTCGATCGGCTCTCGCGTGTCACGGCGGTCGGTGCCGCGTCCAGCGAGCCCACCATGGCCGACATGCGCGCGTCGGCCAGGCGGGGCGATACCACCCACGTCGACGTCATCGATCGCTGGGGCAACATGGTCTCGGCCACGCCATCGGGCGGGTGGCTGCAATCGTCTCCCGTCATTCCCGAATTGGGCTTTCCGCTGAACACCCGGGCACAGATGTTCTGGCTCGAACCCGGTCTGCCGTGCACGCTGGCACCCGGCAAGCGTCCCCGTACCACCTTGACGCCTTCGCTCGCCCTGCGCCGCGGCAAGCCTTACATGGTGTTCGGTACGCCTGGGGGCGATCAGCAGGAACAGTGGCAGTTGCTGCTGTTCCTGCGCCATGTGCACCACGGGCTGAATCTGCAGGAAGCGCTGGACTTGCCGAACAGCCACACGATGCACTTCCCGACTTCGTTCTACCCCCGCGATCGCAAGCCGGGGCATCTGGCGGTGGAAGCGTCGTTCGGCCAGGCCGTGACCGATGATCTGCGCGCCCGCGGCCATCTGCTCGAAGTCATGCCCGAGTGGACGATCGGCCGGGTGACCGCCGCCACGCTGGATGAAGATGGTCTCATGCACGCAGGCGCTACCCCTCGCCTGATGCAAGCCTATGCGATCGGACGCTAGGCCCTGAGTGTCGCCAACCTCTACAAGGAAGCAAACATGAAACGCCTGACAAGGACTTTCACCGCAGCGCTCGTGATGATGGCTTGCGCGGTGGGCACTGCGAGCGCGCAACAATTGCGCGTGGGGCTGCAGGAGGATCCAGACGTACTGGACCCGCATCGCGCCCGCACTTATGTCGGTCGGATCGTGTTCACCTCGATGTGCGACAAGCTGGTGGATCTTTCTCCCAAACTGGAGATCGTGCCGCAACTGGCCTTGTCGTGGCAATGGAATGACGACAGCACTGTGCTGACGTTCAAGTTGCGCGATGACGTCACCTTCCATGACGGCACTCATTTCGATGCCGCCGCAGCACGCGCCAACCTGCAGCGTGCCATGACCTTGCCCGATAGTTTCCGCAAGACAGAGCTGAGCTCGGTCAAGACGATCGAGGCGCCTGATGCGACCACGCTAGTGCTCACGCTCAAGCAGCCCGATGCCACGTTGCTCTCGCAGTTGACCGATCGTGCGGGCATGATGCTGTCGCCTCAGTCGTTTGCCGGCGATGACGTGAACGCCGTGGGTCGCAACCCGGTGTGCTCCGGCCCGTACAAGTTTGTCGAGCGGGTGCAGAACGACCGCATCGTGCTCGAAAAATTCGACAAGTATTACGATGCCAAGGCGTTTCATTTCAGCCGTCTGGTCTACCTGCCTATTCCCGATACGACGGTGCGCCTGTCGAACCTGCGTGCGGGGGGGCTGGATATTCTGGAGCGTTTGAATCCTGCCGATGTGGGCGAAGTCAAAAAAGACGGGACGCTCACGTTGTCCAACATTGCGGGCCTTGGTTACCAGGAACTGCTGTTCAACCATCAGAACGGTGAACGCGCCAAGACCAATCCTTTCAACGATGCGCGTGTGCGCCGCGCGCTTGACCTGTCGATTGACCGGGACGCGATCAACGAGGTGGTCGGCGGCGGTATCTTCCAGCCCGCCGGTCAGGCGTTCCCGCCCGCCAGTCCATTCTTCGAGAAGAAGTTCGGACCCCGCAAGCGCGATGTTCAGGCTGCGCGCGCCTTGCTCAAGGAAGCAGGCAAGAGTGAAGTCAAAGCGGAGCTGGTCTTCGGCAACAACACGACCACCGCTGCCATTGCCGAGATGATTCAGGCCATGGCGTCCGAATCCGGCATCCAGCTCAGTCTGCGTCCGACCGATTATGCCGCCATGCTGTCGCAGATGCGTGGCGGCAACTTCGAAGTGGCCATGCGTGGCTGGTCCGGGCGCAGCGACCCCGATGGCAACGTCTACCAGTTCCTCACCTGCAAGGGCTCGCAGAACGATGGCCGCTATTGCAACCCGGAAGTCGACAAGCTGTTTGATGAAGCGCGCACCGTGCCCGAGGTCGAGCGTCGCAAGGCGCTGTACGAAAAAGCACAGGCGCTGCTGCACCAGGATGCCGCCGACGTCTACCTCTATTACCAGCCGTGGCCGTTTGCCATGCAGAAAAAAGTCCAGGGCTTCATCCCTTATCCGGACGGCATGATTCGGCTGAAGAACGTCACGTTCGCAACGAAGTGATCACGCATGTTCATCCTCATCCTGCGTCGCATGCTGGTGGCGATTCCGACCCTGATACTGGTGTCGATGATCGTCTTCAGTTTGCAGAAACTTTTGCCCGGAGATCCGGTTCTCGCGCTTGCGGGCGAAGAGCGCGATCCTGCCGTGCTCGATTATCTGCGCGACAAATACCGATTGAACGACCCTTTGCCGATGCAGTATTACGCCTGGCTCAAGCAGGTGGCCACCGGTGATCTCGGACGCTCGCTGCGCACGGACGTCCCGGTCACCACGCTCATCGCGCAAAAGCTGCCGGTCACGCTGCAACTGGCGGCCATGGCGATGTTCTTCGCTTTGATCGTGGGCATTCCCATGGGGATCCTCGCGGCGGTCAAAAAAGGCAAGCCGATCGAGTATGGCGCCAACATTGCAGCGCTGTCGGGGATGTCCATACCGAACTTCTGGCTGGGCATCATTCTCATCATGGTCGTCTCGGTTCAGTGGCGGTTATTGCCGGCCTCGGGTTATGTCGCGCCATCCGAAGATTTCTGGCTGTCGATGAAAACCATGCTGATGCCTGCGCTCGTGTTGTCCACCGCGCTGGCGGCCTACCTGATGCGCCATACACGCTCGGCCATGCTCGAAGCATTGAATGCCGACTATGTGCGCACCGCTCGCGCCAAGGGGGTGTCGGCGCGCGGCGTGATCCTGCGGCACGCCTTGCGCAACGCGCTCATGCCCATCGTGACCCTGGTGACCTTGCTGTTTGGCGAACTGCTGGCGGGTGCGGTGCTGACTGAACAGGTCTTCACCATTCCGGGATTCGGCAAACTGGTGGTCGATGCCGTGTTCAACCGTGACTATGCCGTCGTGCAGGGCGTCGTCCTGTGTGTGGCAGTCGGATTCATCGTCATGAACCTGTTGGCCGACGTGCTCTACATTCTCGTCAATCCCCGGCTGAGGCACTCATGACCGTCCCCTATGCCGCCACGCTGGCCGTTGCACCCCGCAATAAACATCGTGCCTGGAACAAGTTCAAACACAATCGCATCGCCATGACCGGTGCCGCGCTGGTGCTGCTGTTCGTCCTGCTGGCCCTTTTTGCCCCGCTGATCGCCACGCACGGCCCGTTCGACACCAGCTTCACGACCATCCGCAAAGCGCCCTCCATGGCGCACTGGCTGGGAACCGACGAGCTCGGGCGCGATGTCTTCAGCCGCCTCGTCTACGGCGCTCGCGCATCGTTGCTCGTGGGCCTCGTGTCGGTGGTCATCGCCCTGGTCGTCGGGGTGCCCTTCGGGTTGATGGCCGGCTATTTCGGGGGCTGGACCGACAGCGCGATCTCGCGCTTCACCGAAGCCTTGCTGGCGATTCCGTTTCTGATCCTGGCCATCGCGCTTGCCGCCTTTCTGGGGCCCAGTCTGGTCAACGCCATGGTTGCCATCGGGGTGTCGGCCGCACCGAAGTTCATCAGGCTCACCCGTGGCCAGGTGTTGTCGATAAAGAACGAAGATTTTGTGCAAAGCACGCGTGCCCTTGGTGCCTCGGACACGCGCATCATCATCATGCACATCCTTCCCAACGTGGTGCCGCCATTGATCGTGCAGGCCACCATCACCATTGCCACGGCCATCATCGCCGAAGCCAGCCTCTCGTTTCTGGGCCTGGGCCTGCAGCCGCCCAATCCATCGTGGGGGTCGATGCTGAACACCGCAAAGAATTTCATGACGCAGGCACCCTGGATGTCCATCTTCCCGGGGTCGGCCATTTTCCTGGTGGTACTGGGATTCAACCTGTTGGGCGACGGATTGCGCGATGCGCTGGACCCGCGCCAGGATCGCTGATTGCCATGAGCACAATCGCTAGCAGCCGCATCGTTCAGGTCGATAACCTGAGCGTGGATTTCCGCAGTAACGGGCGTGTCGTTCAGGCGGTACGCGACGTGTCGTTCCATGTCGATCGTGGTGAGACCCTGGCCATTGTGGCGAGTCCGGGTCGGGCAAATCGGTTACCTCGCTGGCGCTGATGCGTCTGGTGGAATATGGCGGTGGCACCATCACCAACGGCCGTATTCATTTGCGCCGGCGCAGCGGCGACATGCTCGATATGACGGCGGCCTCGGATGCCGCGCTCGAAAGTGTGCGCGGCGCCGATGTGGCCATCATCTTTCAGGAGCCGATGACCTCGCTGAACCCGAGCTTCACCGCCGGGGTGCAGATCGCGGAAACCCTGCGCCTGCATCAGGGCATGGACGCGGCACAGGCAAGGGCGGAAACCCTGCGTATGCTGGAGCGCGTGCGCTTCCCCGAGGCGCGTGTCATTCTGGTCCGCTATCCGCTCCAACTCTCTGGCGGCATGCGCCAGCGCGTCATGATCGCCATGGCGCTGGCATCCCGGCCACAATTCCTGATTGCCGACGAGCCCACGACAGCGCTGGATGTCACTATCCAGGCCCAGATCCTGCAATTGATCCGGCAACTGCAGCAAGAAATGGATATGGGCGTGATCTTCATCACGCACGATATGGGTGTGGTCGCGGAGGTGGCGGATCGTGTACTGGTCATGTATCGCGGCGACAAGGTGGAAGAGGGCGGCTCTGACGAGATCTTTGCCCACCCCCGGCACGCCTACACACGTGCGCTGCTGGCTGCGGTCCCCCGGCTGGGAGCGATGAAAGGCACCGATGACCCCGCGCCTTTCCCCTTGCTCAGTGCCAACCCGGCCCAGGCCGAACCCGCAGCGGTCGTCGCGGCAGCAACGAGTACCGTCAAGCGCGAGGGCGGCCCGGTACTTCGGGTGAAGGATCTGGTCACCCGGTTCGATGTCCCGGGCGGGGTGTTCGGGCGCGTAAAAAAACGCGTACATGCGGTCGAGCACGTGACCTTTGACCTGTACCCCGGCGAGACGCTGGCACTGGTGGGCGAGTCTGGCTGCGGCAAGACCACCACCGGTCGATCGTTGCTGCAACTGGTCAAGAGCCAGAGCGGCAGTATCGAGTTCGATGGCCGTGACATAGGTGCATTGCGTGGCGCGGCGATGCAAACCCTGCGCCAGCACATCCAGTTCATCTTCCAGGACCCGTTCGGCTCGCTCAATCCGCG
>JAEYZR010000284.1 GCA_023427945.1 Pseudomonadota bacterium
CGCGTGGCCAGCGGTGAGCCGCTGCCGCTGCAGCAGGATCAGCTGCAGATCCGCGGGCACGCACTGGAAGCCCGCCTGTACGCCGAAGACGCCGACCGCGGTTTCCTGCCGTCCACCGGCACCCTGCGCCACCTGCGCCTGCCGGCCAACACCGCGCACGTGCGCGTGGATGCCGGTGTCGAACAGGGCGATGCGATCACCCCGTTCTACGACCCGATGATCGCCAAGCTGATCGTCTGGGATGTCGACCGCGATGCCGCGCTGCGCCGCATGCAGCAGGCCTTGGCCGAGTGCGAAGTGGTCGGCGTGACCACCAATGCGGCCTTCCTGCGCCGGCTGGTCATGACCGATTCGTTTAGCCAGGCCAAGCTGGATACCGCGCTGATCGAGCGCGAGCAGGCCGCCCTGGCGCCCAACGACGGCGACAGCGATCCGGCGCCCTGGGCGCTGGCAGCGATTGCCGGCGTAGCGACCAGCGAGGCTGCCAGCCGTGATGCGCGTGACCCACACTCGCCGTGGCAGGCCCAGGATGGCTGGCGCCTCGGCGCGGCGGCCGCGCGCGCGCTGACGCTTGAGCACCGGGGTACCCAGCGCAGCGTGGCCGTGCAGGGTGCGGGCGAACAGTGGACCGTCCACATGGACGGCAACACGCTGCAGGGCAGCGGCCGCCTGGCCGGTGACGCGCTGCGCGTGCAGATCGGCGAGCAGCTGCACCGTGCCACCGTCATCCGCGATGGCAACGACCTCTATCTGTTCGGCAGCGAAGGCGTGCAGCGCTTCACCCTGCATGATCCGGTCAGCGAAGCGGACCAGTCCGTCGCCGATGCCGGCAGCCTGGTCGCACCGATGCCGGGCCGTGTCGTTGCCACGCTGGTGGCACCGGGCACGACGGTCAAACGCGGCGCGCCGCTGCTGGTGCTCGAAGCGATGAAGATGGAGCACACGCTGCAGGCGCCGGCCGATGGCACCGTGCAGGGTTACCGGGTCAAGGCCGGGGATCAGGTGGGTGATGGGGCGGTGCTGGTGGATTTCGAGGCGGGCTGAGGCCCGCCTCGTTGTCGCTCATCCCACCCGCTGCCAGACCTGCTCGAGCGGATCCAGTTCGGCGGTTTCCATGTGCTGTGCGCGCCATCCAAAGCCGCAGACGGCCAACGCCCCTTGCTGGATGGGATCAAGACCGAATCCCCTCTCCAGGTGCTTCTCATTGATGGCGCCAGTGATGAAAGCACCAAGGCCCAGATCCGTCGCAGACAGATAAAGGGTCTGCGACAGGTGGCCGGCCTCGAGGGTTACTACGCGGTAACCCTTGGCGTGCCGGCGATACTTCCAGAAGCTGCGGTCGAAGCGGGGAACCATCGTCACCAGACAATGGGCGTTGGCGAACCAATGCTGCTGGCCGACACTTTCCATGATGAAGTCACGCAGAGGCTGGTCCGGCGCGGTCAGCGGCAACAGGCTGTGGGAGTCGGCGAGGTACCGGTACAGACCCGGTGCGATACCTTCAACCTGCTGCACGATCAGGTAGGCCTCCATTGGATGGAGGCCGCCGCCGGAAGGACTGTTCTTTTTGTGGAAGACAAGATCATCGCCTACCCTGATCTTCGCCTGGGCGGCAAACACGCGCCCCAGCATGCGGGTAAACAAGGCCATGGGAAGCGGCCGGCTGTCATCGAAATTGCGACAGGTTGCGCGCCGCTGCAGGAGGGCATCGAAGGCATCGGGTTCGGCGTGCGGCAACGCAACCGCATCGCCCTGGCCTTCTGATCTCGTCACGGCAGGCGGAGGTCCCAATACGTCGCGCATGCCTGCCGCGGTTTCCGTTCCGGAATCCTGTGTGTTCTTCACCGCGTCCACCGAATCCCAGCGGGTGAAGGCGTGCAGGATGGCGCCGAGGGGGTGCCAATGGGCAGCCCGCAGGCGATCGTCATCGCGACGCTGACGCTCAGCGACACTACCGACCGCAGGCTCTTCCATCACCACCAGGCCATGGTCTATCAGCGCGTCCAACTCCAGGCGGGTCGCACTGCCAAGTGTGTCAACATCTGTCCACAGACTCGGACTGAGCGTTCCCAGCACCTCCCGTTGTGCAGAGGAAACCATGACCGAATCGCCCAGATGCGGCGCCAGCGCCAGCCATTGGAGAGTGCGTACCATCCCGTTGCCACCCTCCAGCAGGCTCTCAAGCTTGAACGCCACTTGTTCTTGAGATTCGAACATCAGAATTTCACAACGACGAACACGCACCACGCTTCTCCCCGTTCGCTGGACCTCGGCCAGCACTTTGATCCATATCGACCAACCGGGCGCCATCTTCATGAGGTACCCGGCTCGAATCGACACTAAAGACTGCGCCCGACAGGTCGATGTTGGCCTGTGAACCTGAAAACGCTGATGAATATCCGTCCCTACTCAAGGAACTCCGATGTCTTTGCCGTCCATTGAACCCACCATCGCCCTGGAACTCATCTCCCGACTGGGCAGTGATGATGCATTCCGTACGCTCTTCTCGACGGACCCCGCCGCGGCATTGATCGAAGTCGGGCTGTCCCTGGACGATGCCACCGCGCTGGAAGTCTGCTGCAAGGTCAACGAACTGGCTTCCAAGGCCGACATTCTTCAGGCCAAGCAGGATCTCCAGATGATGCTGACGGCGAAAGTGAACCAGATCGTCCCGGCGCTGGATGCCAACCCGGATGGCGGCCACACCCTCAAAGGCCCCTGATGATCGCTGCGGTGGCGGCGTGTTTCGTGCGGCCGCCGCCCCGCAGTTCCTGCGCGAGTCTGGCAGCGTCATTGCTATCCACGACGTTCATGGTCTGCATGCAGTAGCCACAGTCCAGCTCGGCGTAGGCCATGCCACGTTGGGTACGAAGGAAATCGGCTTGTTCCAGCGCCTCCTCCTCCCGACCCAATGCGAGGTACGCCCTCATGGCCGCTACGCGCGTCTGGAAGCGGGCGCTGCCCTGAAGAAACGGCTGGAGTCCGCGCAGGGCCCCCGAAGCGTCCCCACCCAACCGGGCACGTTCGGCTTGGACGACCGCTTCCATTTCATCAAGCAGTCCACCGCTCGTGCTGCCTCTACGGGTACGCACAGCGTGCAGCACGCGCTCGGCAGTCTTCGTGTCGTTCAGGCGCAGCGCCAGAATGGACGCTCCCAATGCCACCATGGCGTCATCACTGATGTCCGGGTTTCCCGGATCTGCAATTCTGTGCAGCGAACTATCCACTGCAAGCTGGATGCTCGTCCTGGTGGCCTGCTCGTCACCGCTCGCCCAGTGCGCGGTGGCCAGAGGCAACAGGTACAGCTGGCGTGCAAAGCCAGTGTCCCGCGCCATGGCGTTCAAACCTGTGCTCGCCGCCAGCACTGCGCGGGCCCAATGGCCCTGGTCCGCTGCAATGGAAGTTCTCTCAATTCCCGCGTACTTATTGTCACGCGCTTTGGCGAGCTCCGCCTCGGCAGCGGCGTAGTTGCGTTGGCTGGCCGATACAGTCGCAAGGTAGCGATGGCTGGTCGCGCGACCGCCGGACACTGCCATCTCCAGTGCACGCCGGGCCGCCGGGAAGTCGCCATTGGCCAGTGCAATCCGGCCGAGCTGGTCGTAGGCGACGTTGGACAACTCGAAGCGACCGTCCGCCGCACGAACCGCAAAGGGCAGCGCCTCCTTGAACCGATTGTCGACAAATAGCCACATTGCCGCGTTGTGTTGCGCCGGGAAGTAATCCGGATAGAGTCCCGCCAAGCGCATCCAGCCCTGTGCGGCGTTGCCTTGGTTGGTCAGTGTCGTCGACCATGCCTGCACGTACAGCGCTTCACGCGTAGGCAAGCGATTCGATAGTCCTTTTACCCGTTCAAGGGCGGCGAACGCGGCATCATTGTCCACGTTGGCGACATGTGCGCGCACCAACCCCATCCAGGCCAAGGCGAACGTGTCATCGAGCGCCACCGCTTGCTCGTACATGGATAGGGCACCCACGTAATCACCGTCCGCATACCGTCGCTGGCCCAGCGCGTAGGCGCGAAGGGCATCCATGCTCGACGTGGTCACCAACGGCAGTGGTGCAGAGGCTTCCTTGACGCTGCTCTCCTGCTCACCCAGCTGGTCGCGCAACTGTGTGGTGACGCTATCGATGGACGCCAGTAGCGACGCCATCCCCTTTCCTTCTGCGGCAACGACGGCGACCGTTCGTTGTGAGTTCGGCTCGAGGACCTGCACATTGATACGCGTGCGACCGCCCACTTCGGCAACCGAGGGAAGCAGCACCAGCCGTGCGCCAACCCGGATCGCAACTTCGGAGGCAAGCGGTGCATCCAGTGGAGTGGCCGCATCGCGACGCATCATCTCGATGACACTGCGCGCCTTCATGTCGCTGATGACATTGACGTAGCGGGACTGCTCCAGGCTGATCCGGAAAGCCTGTTGCAGCGAATCGTCCAGCACGGTGTTGCCGGTCAGGTTACGCATGTCGCCGACGACGACCCAGTCGCGCTCGGCAAATGCAATGGCTGGGTCCGGACGGATGAGTGTCCAGAGCACGATGCCGAGAATGCCGAAGAATGCCATCTCCGCAAAAAGCGCACCCGGGTGCAACCACAGCGGTCGATCCAGCCACGCCTTCTTGGTACTTGAGGGTCGTCGCGTGGGTGACGTGTCATCAGCGGCGACCTGCCAGATCTGCTGGGGATCGGCCATGCCCTTGAAGCGCCAGCGACCGTGCGACTTCCATTTCAATGCGTTGGCGCGTTCACCAATATCCGAGCTGCTTCGGCGAGCAAGCGACTCGGCAAGTGCGGACAGCAGGATCTGTCCTGGCCTGGCAAGCTGCATCAACCGGGCGGCCATCGGCTTGGCCAAGCCTTCGACTTCGATCGGCTTCGCTCCGTGCGCGACGGCCTCGGCACTGTTGCTCCACAGAATGACTTCGCCGACATGCAAGCCCGCGCGCACGCGCAGTGGCACGCCCAGCGTTTGCCCCAGTGCATGCAGCTGCTGTTGGTAATCCAGGGCAAAACCCAACGCATCGATGGTGCGCTCGAACAACAGAAACAAGCCGTCCGAGCGATCGATCTGGTGTCCATTCCACTGCTGCTGCAACGCCAGCACCAGCCGGTCATGCTCCTGGAACAGCTCCGCCGCCGCCGCATCACCGATGCGCTCCACCAGGATCAGCGAGTCGCACAGATCGGTGAACAACAGCGCCCGCATCTGCGGGGCCTGGGTCGACGTTCCGTTGTCGCCGTTCATGCCGATCTCCCGATCAGGGTGTGGCGGTCGCTGATCGCGACCAGTGCAATCGGTTGCCGGCCAGCCGCTTGGCTTGATCCAGCGCATTGTCGGCCCGGGCGTACCACTCGCTCCAGACGGTCTGCGGGGCTATCAGGCAGACGCCGATGCTGACCGGGCACACATGCGGCACGCCGTGGGCACGGCCGATCAGGCCATGCACTGCGCTGAGAATGAACTCGGCGGCGTGCTGCAGGCTGTCCTGGTCGGCGCTGCGCAGCAGCAGGCAGAATTCGTCGCCACCGAGGCGGCAGGCTACGTCCGGCTCGGTGGCCACCGAGCGCAGGATGTTGGCCACGCTCTGCAGCTCGCGGTCGCCGGCCTGGTGGCCGTGCACATCGTTGACTTGCTTGAAGTGGTCGCAGTCGATCAGCAACAGACCCTGCGGCGCGCCGTCTTCCTGCGCGCGGCATTCCTGCAGGTACAGGGCCAAGCCACGCCGGTTGTGCAGGCCGGTCAGTTCGTCGGTGCGCACCAGCTCGCGGGT
>JAEYZR010000143.1 GCA_023427945.1 Pseudomonadota bacterium
CGCCTGGGTCATCCATGAAGGCACGCAGGCGATCACCCGCATCATCCCGATTCAGGGAGGCCAGACGCTGGTCGAAATCCTGACGCAACAATGCCAGGGGGTCGGGTTGGGCTTGACGCGCGGAAGCGGCAGCTTCCACCAGCCGGCTGTACTCGCCGGTCGACAAGATAACCGCTTCCGGTGCATTATGATTGGTAATCAACAACTTACCCTGTGCAGAAAGTGCACGCATCATGCCTCGCCAGCCTTCCTTCTTGACGGAAGACGCGGCGGCGACGGGCAACTGACTGAGCACACCCGGGGCACGCGAAGCAGAGATGGACATGATGGACTCCCAATGGAATGGTGAATTAAGGGTATTTTACCCATAATTCCCAAAATTCCCAAGGGTTGCGAAACGTGCCGGTTGACGCACCCGGATCGGCTTCTCCCTCTGGCCGCATCGACACCCATGCGGAGCGCACGCTTATACGGGCTTCGGGCGGGTAGCCCGGTTGGCCAGATAGATACCGCCAAGTATCAACACCAATCCGACATAATGGAACAGTTGCGGCGCTTCGCCGAGCATCAACGCCGACATGCCCACCGTAAACAACGGTGTGAGGTTCATGAAGAAAATTGGCAATTGCGCGTTGGTTTGTGCCACGGCCCGTTGCCAGCAGAAATACGCCACCAACGATGGCATCGTGCCCACATACAGCACGATGGCCAATTCGCGCCATCCCCACGTCGTGGCGGCATAGTTGCCCCAGATATGTTCGACGGCGACCAACGGCAGACTGAACATCACGCCCACGCAAAACTGCGCGGCCATCAACACCACAACCGGCAGCTTGGGGCTCTGACGCTTGATGAGCAGGGTATACAGGCTCCAGGCCAAGGTCGCCGTCAGCATGAACAGGTCACCTGGCACGAAACTGATTCCGTCGATTCTGCTGATGGCGCCTCGCACCAGCACGCAGGCGACACCCACCAATGAGATGAAGGCACCGCCAGCACTCAGGCGGTTGATGGGCTGCCCGAACACGATCCGACCCGACAGCAGAATGAACACGGGTGTCGCGGCGCCAATCAGCGAAACATTCAGGGCCGAAGAGGTGGTCAGCGCCATGTATTGCAGGGAGTTGTAGCAGGTAATTCCCAAGAAACCGCTCAGCAACAGGAATTTCCAGTGTTTACGCAGGGTTCCAAGATGAGGGGCGATCTGCGGAAGTACAAAAGGCGCAAGAAGGGTGAGCGCCACACTCCAGCGCAGGGTGTTCAGCATCACAGGCGGGATACTGCCGGCGGCCACCTGCCCCACAATGGCGTTGCTGCCCCAAAGCATGGGGGGCAGGATCAGCATCAACAGCAGAGTAGGGTTCATGCGTTCACCAGGACGAGGTCGGAAAAGGCCTTGCCCTTGCCGATGATGTGATCGCGCATGGAGGATGCAGCCAGTTCGCTGTCGCCACAGACGATGGCGCGCACCAACGTCTCATGCTCACTGAACGATGCCATCAAGCGGCCTGGCTGATTGAACACATGACGGCGAAAGTTTGACAGCCGTCGGCGTGCTGCAATGATTTCTTCGTGCACCACGTTATTGCCGCATCCCAGGTAAACGCTGTCGTGCAGCTCCAGGTTGACTCTCTGGTAGCGATGTTGCTCACCTGCTCGGGCGAGCGCCTCGGAGGACGCGTGAAGCGCGCTCAGTGCAGCGCGCTGTTCGGCTGTCATGCGCAAGGCTGCCAGGCGCGCGGCCACGCCCTCGAGCTCGCCCATGTATTCCAGTAGCGCAATCAGCTCTGCCGCCGATGGCTTGAGCACGACGCTGCCTGCGCGAGGCATCACCACAACCAGTTTCTGCGCCGCCAGCATCAACAATGCTTCCCGGATGGGGGTGCGCGACACCCCGTATTTGGCTGCGAGCGCTTTTTCGTCGATCAGCTCGCCTGCACGCAGCACACCCTGTTCGATGTCATCCAGCAGTGCCAGGCGCAGGCGTTCGGGCGTGTTGAGGGTTGTGGGCATGATGATTACTAAAACCAGTTGTGTAATTACAGGGCGACGTTAGGATATTACAAAATTCCAACATTGGAGAAGACATGAAACGTTCCCTGATCGCCCTGGCGCTTGTGTGCGCCACATTACCGGCACTGGCCGCCGACTACCCCGACCGTCCGGTACGCATCACGGTGCCCGTCACGCCGGCGGGTATTCTGGATCAGGTTTCCCGCATCATTTCCCCGGTGCTTGGCACCCATCTGGGCCAGACGGTGATCGTGGAAAACCGACCGGGAGCCAGCGGGAACATTGCCGCCACTTATGTGGCACGCTCCAAACCCGATGGATACAGCCTGCTGGCGGGTTACTCGATGTTCCACGTCGGCAATCCCGTCATGTACCGGAATCTGGAGTGGGATCCGATCAAGGATTTCAAACCGGTTGCCATGCTGGTGGTTTCGCCTCACCTCATTGCAGTCAACCCAAAGGTGCCCATCCATTCCCTTCAGGAACTGGTGGATTACGCCAAGAAAAATCCGAACGTTCTGAACTACGCCACATCCGGGAATGGTTCGGTTCCACACATTGGCATGGAGCTTTTCAAGCAACGTGCAGGCATCGAACTCACCCACGTTGCGTATAAGGGGGCGGGTCCTGCGGTGCAGGACGTCCTGGCAGGAAACGTCCAGATGACAGTGGCCACGCCACCTTCGGTCGCGGGATTCGTACCGACGGGGCAGGTGAGGGCGCTGGCGGTGGCCAGCAAGACTCGGCTTCCTTTGCTGCCTGACGTACCGACTACCGCCGAAGCGGGATTTCCAGATTTCGAGCTGGACGCCTGGGTGGCGCTCTTTGCTCCTGCAGGCACGCCTGACAGTGTCGTGGCCACACTGACCGAGGCGGTCAGGAAAACGATGGATACTGAGCGCGTCCAGCAGTCGCTGGCTGCGGCAGGGGTGCAGGTGCGCTACATGACGCCTGAACAACTCAATCAGCAGGTGCGCAAGGATATCGACTACTGGCAACCGGTTATACGCAAAGCCGGTATCACGATCGACTGATCGCACCCTGCGACACATGATGACTCCAACTTCTACAAGGAATAAAGCGTGATGACATCCGACATCTCCGACGCCAACGTGGCGCGTGCCGCAAAGCTGGATTGTGCGGCCCTGAGCGACGCTCTGGATCGCTTGTCGATTGCCGGGCAGTGCCGTCGCATTCGCCCTTGCGATCCTGGTTTCAGGATGGCGGGGCGTGCCTACACCGTCCTGTACGAGCCTGTAGGGGAAACGCCGGGCACGGTCGGCGAGTTCATTGACGATGCTCCAGCAGGTAGTGTCATCGTGATCGACAACCAGGGCCGCGATGATGTCGGCACCTGGGGCAACATCCTGACGGAGGCCGCCCACCGCCGTGGCATGGCGGGCACCGTCATCGATGGGAACAACCGTGACGTCGCACTTTGCCGCGAATTGGGCTATCCCATCTACAGCCATCACACATGGATGCGCACGGGCAAGGGGCGTATCCAGTTGAAGGCGTTGCAGGTGCCTGTCACGATTGGAAGCGTCACGGTCAACCCTGGCGACATCGTCGTGGGCGACCCCGATGGCGTGGTCGTGCTGCCTCGAGAGCATGAGAACGACATTCTTGATGCGGCCGAGCAGATCACCTTCAACGAACAGCGTCTGCGCGATGCCATCCGTGGCGGAATGCGCATGGACGAGGCCCGGCGCCAGTTCCATTACCATGATCTCCAAAGCCCGGGATATACAGGTAAGAAAACGGGCTGACGCTGCTGCAAAACGCGCGCCTCGCCAGTGCGTTCATGCGCTCGCAAGGTAATACGGTGTATATGAGGACGGTCCATATTTTTGTGCCGTCTCAGGCCAGGTTCCGCCATGTCTCCGTTAGATATTCAGTTGCTCGTCACTGCCCTGGTGAGCGTCCTGATACTGGTCGCTCTGATCGTGTCGCGCATTCGCATGCATCCCTTGCTGGCGCTGCTGATCGTTGCCATCGGGGTAGGTCTGGCCACCGGCATGACGCCTGCGGATATCGTCAAGAACCTCACCAACGGCGCAGGCAAGACGCTGGGTGCCGTGGGTGTGGTCATTGCCCTGGGCGCCATGCTGGGCAAGATTCTGGCCGATTCGGGTACGACCGAGCGTCTGGCTACGGCCATCCTGCAAAGGACTTCTGACCGCATGATCCCTTGGGCGATGACCCTGGTGGCTTTTGTCATCGGCATCCCGATGTTCTTCGAGGTCGGTCTGGTCGTCATGCTTCCGCTGATCTTCAGCGTCGCACGCAAGCTGGAAGAGCGTGAGCAGTTCAAGGGGTCAGCCTACATCTATGTGGGCGTCCCTGTGATTGCGGCATTGGCCGCGATGCATGGCATGGTACCGCCCCATCCGGGCCCGCTCACTGCCATCGCCACCTTGAAGACTGCCGTTGGTCCCACGATGATCTACGGCTTCATTGCCGCCATCCCCGCGATGATTCTGGGCGGCCCGTTGTACGGGGCGTTCATCACGCCACGCATGAGCACGCGTCCCGAGGTGGCATTGCTGGATCAGATGACGGCAACTGCCGAGCAGGCGCATCAGGGCGACGCGCCTGGCGTGGGGCTGGGTGTGCTGGCCGCGTTGCTGCCGGCGCTGTTGATGCTGGTGCATGCGCTGGCCGAGATGCTGCTGCCCAAGGACTCCGGCCTGATGCAGATTGCGGCGTTTCTCGGAAATCCGCTGGTCGCCATGCTGCTGGGAGTACTGTTCGCAGCCATCACGCTGGTCTATATGCGCGGTGGTGATGCCGAGGAATTGCGCGAAGGGCTGGGCAAAAGTCTGAAGCCGGTGGCCGGCATCATGCTGATCATTGCGGGGGGAGGGGCATTCCAGCAGATATTGACCAGCGCCAAGGTCGGCGACGCCATCGTCCATCTGACGCAGCATTTCGCCTTCCCGCCGCTCATCCTGGGATGGTTCATCGCCATGCTGCTTTCCGTATCGACAGGCTCGGCGACCGTGGGCATCGTTGGCGCAGCGGGCCTGCTTGCCCCGTTGGCGGGCGCCGACCCCAGCCTGAACCTGCCGCTACTGGCCCTCTCGATCGGATGCGGATCGCTGTTCTTCAACTATGCCAACCATGCCGGATTCTGGATGGTGAAGGAATCGTTCAACATGACGATGGGCGAAGCCACGAAAACCATTTCTGTGGTGCAGTCCATTGTGTCGGTTGTGGGCCTGGTGATGGTGCTGCTGCTCAACCTGTTGCCAGCGTTTGGGGGATGAAGGCAGGCCACTCCGGCACCGAAACCAAAGTGTTCGGCCATATAGCCGACTGCCGCCGGGCTGCGTGCCGCACCTAGCCCTTGAAGCGTCAGCACGGCGGCCAAGCCGGCATTGAATCGGCCTGACCCAAAAAGATCCTATGATTGCGTAAACGTAAATCATGGGAGGGCCAGCTATGTCGCGTCCTGATCTCAATCTCCTGCTGGCGCTTGATGCACTGCTGGACGAGGGCAGCGTCATCGGCGCCGCGCGCCGCATGCACCTAAGCGCGCCCGCGATGAGCCGCACCTTGAGCCGCATCCGCGAGGCATTGGGCGATCCTGTGTTCGTCCCGGTCGGCCGCAAGCTCATGCCCACGCCCAAGGCGCTGGCGCTGCGCGAGCAAGTGAGGCTGGCAGTCGAGCAGGCCTCGCAAGTGTTTTCTGCTGATACCGAGATCGACTTGAAATCGCTGGATCGACGTTTCAACGTGCGTGCCACCGATGAGTTCGTGAGCATCCATCTGGGTCATCTCCTGGATGCAATGGCGCGTGAGATGCCGCGCGCGATGCTGCGCTTTTCGCCAGAGGAAGACGATATGGATGAGGAGGCGCTGCGCAGCGGCCGCATCGACCTGTTCATCAGCGCCTCGCGCAAGCTGGGGCCGGTGATTCGCGTGCAGTCCCTGTTCACCACGACGCTCGTGGGCGTCGCGCGCGCCAACCATCCGATTTTCGACGACGAGATCACGCCCGAGCGCCTCACGCGCTGGGATCATATCAACGTGTCGCGGCGCGGCAAGGTTACTGGGCCGGTCGATGCCGCACTCGAAGCGCAGGGGCTGCGCCGGCACGTCGCCTTGGTGCTGCACAATCCGTACACGGCACTGTTCGCCTTGCAGGATTCGGATTTGCTATTACCCTTGCCCCGGCATCTGGCCAATACTGCGCTGGCCGCAGGCCTGCGTATTCGCGTATTCGACCTGCCGATACCGCTAGAGACGGCGCTGCTGATACAGGCCTGGCACCCGCGCCTGGAGAGCGATCCGGCCCATCAATGGCTGCGGCAGACCATTCATACGCTCTGCAACGAGAGTCCTGAGCAGGCGGCCAAGCGCGCCAAGCCCTAGCGGGGCGATGCTCACCCCATGCATGCGTATTACGCAATCATCTGATTGCGATAAATTCACTTTTCGGAACGATAAGGCCTGCCTACAGTGATGCGTATTGATCACTGTAGAAGGGCTGCATCGTGCATCTGGCAAACGTGTCTGACTCGGATTCAGGCATCTCCTCACGCCTCTCCCGGTTTCGGGAGGGCCTGGC
Organism: Pseudomonadota bacterium; assembly: GCA_023427945.1. GTDB lineage: Bacteria > Pseudomonadota > Gammaproteobacteria > Burkholderiales > Burkholderiaceae_B > Schauerella. The sequence continues at coordinate 6,587 of JAEYZR010000143.1, forward strand.
ACGTGGCCTGCCTTATCTCGACCTGAGCACGCCACGCGCGACCTATGTGATGCGGTCGATCCTGGCGGCCTGCCTGGCCTTGGTGGCCGCCTATCTCTTGGAACTGCACGCGCCCTACGCGGCCGCGTCCAGCGTGCTGTTGGTCATCAACCCTGTCCAGGGCGGGGTGATCGGCAAGGGGGTGTGGCGAGTGCTGGGCACGCTGGTCGGCATGTTGGCGGCCTTCGTGTTGATGAGCGCCTTTGGCCAGATGCCCTGGCTGTTCCTGCTCGGATTCGGCCTGTGGCTGGGGGTGTGCGTGGTGGGCATGACCCTGCTGCGTCATTTTCGGGCCTATGGGGCCACGCTGGCAGGCTATACCGTGGGCCTAGCGGCCTACGGCGCCATGCAGCATCCGGAACGCACTTTCGACCAGGTGATGGGCCGCGGTGCGTCTGTGTTGATCGGCGTGGTCTGCCTGGCGATGGTGTCGGCCCTTTTCAGCAGCCGCAGCGTAAGAAGCCGCTTGGCCGCGGTGCTCGATCGCCTTGCGGCCACCACGGCGGGCGTGCTTGCGACGCATCACCGAGCCATTCAAGGCAGCGAAGGATCCGATGCCCAGCCCCTGGATGCCGGGCGGCGCTCCCTCATCACCGAGGTCTATGGCGTGGACGATCTGTTGGCGCTGGGCAAGGCCGAGTCCGCCGACCTGGCCCATCGTGCCGGCACGGTGCGGCACACTATGGTGTCGATGTTTTCCGCTCTGGTGGGCGGTGCGCCGCCCCTGCACGGACAAAGCGCCAGCCTTGCTGCACTGAGCGCGTTGCAGCCAGACTGGGAAAAGGCATGGCGGGAGGTAGGGCAGGCGCTGGGACAGGAACCTGGCCCGGCCGGAAGAGCTCGTGCCGTCCGGCTTTTGATAGACCTGCGCGCCCGGCTGGTGGACATGCTCACCGCCACCACGCTCGACGACGCCTCCGAGCAAGCCACACTGATGATCGCGGGCGATCGCTTGATCGAGCAGCTCGACGATTATTTGCAAGCCCTCGAAGGCATCGAACGGTTCCACCAACCCACACCGACGCCGGCGCGCGTGTCCGTGCCGTTCCATCGCGACGCCGTGGCGGCCCTCCAGAACGGCGTGCGAGCCCTGGCGACCGTGCTGATGGGCGGTGCCTTCTGGATCGCCACCGGTTGGACGGAAGGCAACATGATGTTGGCGGGGTTGGCGGCGGCATGTGCGCTGCTGTCGACCGCGCCCAATCCCGCGCTGGGTGCGGTCGAGTTCATCAAGGGCACGGTGGCCGCGGTGATGATGGCTTTCCTGTGCACCTTCATCGTGCTGCCGCACGTTTCGGGCTTGCCGCTGCTGCTGGTGATCCTGAGCGTGTTCTGGCTTCCCGGCGTCTTTGCTACCACGATGCCGCGCTATGCCTTGGCCGGTGTGGCTTATCTAGTGGCGTTCACGACACTTGCGGCGGCGGACAACCCGATGCGCTACGACTTTGCGCTGTTTCTCAATGGGGCCGTGGCCTGGATCCTGGCGACGTGTTTCACGCTGCTGGGCTTCAGGATCGTGCTGCCCCGCAATGGGGCGCGTGACGCCACGCGCTTGCGCCAGCGAATCCGGGACTCGGCGCTGCTCACCTTGCGCGAGGAGCCGACGGATGCTGCGGCCTGGCAATGGCGTCAGCAGCACCGCATCGCGCAACTCGGCGCCTTGCTCAAAGCTCAGCCGCAGGCGATGGATCGTGCCATTGCCCAGGCGCTGACCAGCCTGCATCTGGGCCGGGAGGTGCTGCGCCTTCGCCGCTGGCTGCGCCAAGCCTCTCCCGAAGCCGAGTGGCCGCACGTAGTGGCGCGCTCGCTACGCCACATGCGCCAGCGGGCTGGTGATCCCGCGAGCGCCGCTCGTCATGCCCGCCGTGCGGCGACATCCTTGGCGCGTTTGCCGGCGCGGTCCAGCGCGGCGATGGATGAAATGAGGCGCGTGACGGCGGTGCTATTCGACATCTCAGCGTTGCTGGAGCGCCATGCAAATGACCTTGCGTCCCCCTCAGGAGGCCAAACCCATGCTCAGTGAATTCTCGTTGGCCGGCATCTACCTGCCGCCGTTTTTTGTCTATGCCTGCCTGGCCTTGCCGATCTATCTGGGCCTTCGCTTCGTGCTCGCACGCAGCGGGGTGCTGCGCTGGGTCTGGCATCCGGGCTTGTTCGAGTTCTCCATTTCTCTTTGCCTTGTTTCCTTGTTGGTGCTTTATGTCTGAACGCTTATTTTCCGCCCAGCGCCTGCTGCGGGCAGGACTCACTCTCGCGGTGGTGGTTGCTGCCGGATTTCTGGTCAGCGCGCTTTGGCATGCCTACGTCGTCGCCCCCTGGACCCGCGATGGCCGTGTCAGTGCGCAGATCGTGCGCATCGCCCCGGAGGTGTCGGGCACGGTCGCCGAGGTCTCGGTCGCGGACGATCAACACGTCAAACGCGGCGAGGTGCTCTACCGCATCGACAATGCTAGCTTTGCGCTGGCACTGGTCCAGGCCGAGGCGCAGCTGGCGGCGGCCGAGGTATCCCTGCGCCAGAAAACCGATGAGTCGCGGCGCCGCCGGGGCATGGAAGGCCTGGTGCCTGCCGAGGACATCCAGCGGGCGAATCATGCCGTTGCCATCGCCCAGGTCGAACTGCGCGGGGCGCGGGTCGCCGTGGACAGGGCGAAGCTGGATCTGGCCCGCACCGAACTGCGTGCGCCAACCGATGGCTACGTCACGCGCCTGCGCTTGAACAAGGGCGACTACGCCGTGGCGGGCCAGCCGAACCTCGCCTTGATCGACGCCCACAGTTTCTGGATCACCGGCTATTTCGAGGAAACCAAGCTGCGCGGCATCCAGCCAGGCGCGGCAGCGCGCATCCGCCTGATGGGCTTCGACCAAGTTTTGCCAGGGCGGGTGGCCAGCATCGGGCGTGGCATCACCGATAGCAACCAGCAGGCCGACGCACAGGGCCTGCCGAGCGTGGAGCCCAGCTTCAGTTGGGTCCGACTGGCGCAGCGCATTCCCGTGCGCGTCGAGTTCGAGCATGTCCCGCACGAGGTCGTGCTGGCCGCAGGCATGACCGGAAGCATTGAGGTCACGTCTTCGGCAGGCACGCCGGTACCGCAGGGCCGGTTGATTTCGCTGCTGCACCGCTGGATGTGAGGACAACGCCATGCATGCACCCATCACTCGCACGCCGCAGCGCCTTCGGCAGGCCATGCTGGCCTCGCTGTTGGCGCTCCTGACCGGCTGCACCACCGTGGGCCCGGACTACCAAACGCCGATGCTGGACGTGCCCGCGCACTGGATCGAGGCCGACGCCGCCATGTCCGATGGCGACTACGATGGCCTGCGCACCTGGTGGCGCGCCTTCCAGGATCCCTTGCTCGACCGTCTGGTCGATCAGACCCTGACCCATAACCAGGACCTGGATATTGCCTTGGCGCGCCTGCGCCAGGCACACGCCGAGCGCGTGCAGATCGCATCAGCCGCCATGCCCGAAGTCTCGATCGGCGCCGCCGGCGAGATCGTGCGCAGCAGCAAAACACTCAGCGCGCAGCCCGGCGGGCGGGCACGAACCTGGCACCTCGGATTCGATGCCAGTTGGGAGCTGGACCTGTTCGGCGGCACGCGCCGCGCGGTGGAAGCCGCTGACGCCGGCATCCAGGCGCTCGCCGAAGACCATCGCGCGCTGCAAGTGAGTCTGGTGGCCGAACTGGTATCCGACTACGCCAGGCTGCGCGCTGCGCAACTGCGTCTGGCCATTGCGCAAGACAACATCCGCACGCTGTCCGAAGCCGAGCATCTGGCCGAACAGGCGTACCGCAGCGGCTTGGGTACGCTGGCCGACGTCAATCAGGCACGCGCCGAGCGTGAAACGGCCGAGGCGCAACCGCCTTTGCTGGAAGCGGACATCGCCCGTTTAAGCCATGCCATCGGTGTGCTGGCGGGAGGATTTCCCGGCGACTGGCATGCCGCCCTCACTACGCCCGCACCCGCGCTGCCCACACCGGCCGACTTGCCGGTGTCACTCCCTTCAGAAGTCATTCGCCAACGCCCCGATCTGCGTGCGGACGAACGACGTCTGGCCGCCGCTACCGCGCAGATCGGCGTGGCCGAGGCCGCACGCTTTCCCACGTTTCGCATTCCCCTGGGGATCGGCACCACTGCCAGCCTCATCCACGACCTGTTCTCGGGCGCCAGCCTGGCGTGGTCGGCGGCGATGCAGGGTAGCCAGCCGCTTTACGACGCAGGACGCACCAAGGCCGGTGTGACCGCGGCGCAGGCTAATGCCGACGCAGTGCGGCGTATCTACGAGCGGGACGTGCGCTCTGCGCTGCGTGATGTCGAAGATGCCTTGACGGCATGGACCAGTGAACGCCAGCGACAGGCAGCGCTACAGAAAGCAGTGGTCGACAGCCAGCAGGCCTTGCAACAGGCGACCCAACTCTATGCGCGGGGGTTGAGCGCCTACCTGCCTGTGCTGGTGGCGCAGCGCAGCCTGAACCAGGCTCGCGATGCGCTGGCCCTTAGCCAGCTGGCGCAGTTGCAAGGATGCATTGCCTTGTACAAGGCGCTTGGCGCATTCGAGGCATGACGCCTGCACGTTGGACGGTTGCGAAGAAGGCAGCGGGCAGCACAGCAGCCGAAGTTAGGCGGTCGGTGCGCTCAGGCCAATATGATTTCCACATCCGCCCGGCTCAGCGCGTCGCACGCCGCTTCACTATCCTTGCGCTGATTCGTGACCAAGGTGCCGATCTCTCCGACCTGTGCATAGGCCACCCGACTCGCGTGCCCGACCTTGCTGTAGTCGGCCAGTATGATCA
>JAEYZR010000146.1 GCA_023427945.1 Pseudomonadota bacterium
AGCAGATACTGATCTCTGGCGAGCCCGCGAAGCGCAGGAGTCGCGTCGCCTGAACCCGACCGGATCATCGCCGTTCGTTGATCATCGATTTGATCTCGGCACCAGGAAGTCGGCCACAAGCCGGAAAGGCCGGGCCAGCAGGACCGATGCGATAAACGCCACCCCTCCCATGGGCGACGTCCTGGAGCAAACGACCGGAAACATTGCTGTCTTGCGGCATCTTATCGATCACGTGCTGCCCACCCTGCCGATGCCGCAGGAAGTGAGGCAATGTGCCTGCTCCTTGTTTGCCGAGGATATGGACCACCATCTGCGCGTACTCGATGCGACGGAGCACGATGGCAAAGAACAGGATACTGATGGAAAACTTGAACAGTCAGAGCGTGCAGTGGCTGTGCCGCAGAGCTGAGTTGCTGTCGGAAAACGGCTATGTTCACCGCGGGCTGGTATATCAACTGGTCGCCTACCATATGCAGCCCCTGGATCAGGCGGTATTGCATGGTCTGGCAAAAATGTTCACCTTGGCTGGCGACGGGTCACGCGCGCTGGAAGTCATCCGCAAACTGGAGGCCCTCGGCGTGGATGAGGCGCATCTGTCATTGCTGCGGGCGAACGCCTACCTTGTGATGGGAGATACCGAAGAGACCGCGAAAATATTGGCCCGGCACCTCACTGCGCCGGGTTGGATCGCATGAAAGCGACGATCAATCGTATCCTTGGCCAAGCCTCGCAGCGCAGTGACCTGATCGTCGCCACCATCATCCTGACTGCCGTGGTGATGATGATCATCCCCTTCCCCACTTATGTGGTGGACGTGATGGTGGGCTTCAATATTGCGTTTGCGGTTCTCATTCTGATCGTTGCGCTGTACAGCGCCAGGGCCGTTGATTTTTCAGTGCTCCCTCCCGTTATCCTGCTGAGCACACTGTTTCGCCTGGCGCTTTCGATCACCACGACCCGCCTCATCCTGCGCGATGCAGATGCGGGCGAAATCGTCGCCGCCTTCGGTGAGTACGTGATCGCCGGCGACGTGGTCGTAGGCATAGTGATCTTCCTCATCATCACGATCGCTCAATTCATCGTGATCACCAAAGGCGCCGAACGGGTCGCGGAAGTGGGTGCGCGTTTCACCCTGGATGCCATGCCGGGCAAACAAATGAGTATCGACGCCGATCTGCGCAATGGTGATATCGATCAACCCCAGGCAAAGGCTCGCCGCTTGAATCTCGAGCGCGAAAGCCAGCTTTTCGGTGCGATGGACGGTGCCATGAAGTTCGTGAAAGGCGATGCCATTGCGTGCCTGGTGATCCTGTTTGTCAACCTGTTCGGTGGCATTGTCATTGGCACCATGCGCCACGGCATGTCGTTCTCGGAAGCAACCCGTGTCTACTCACTGTTGACAGTCGGAGATGGTTTGATCGCGCAGTTGCCTGCGCTGATGACCGCTGTGGCCGCTGGCATCGTCGTCACCCGCGTGAGTTCGGACCGCGAGCTTGACCTGGGTGCGGAGATCGTCGAGCAGCTTGGCGCAAACAGCAAAGTGCTTGGGCTTTGCACCGCCATCCTGATTTTTCTGGCATTGGTGCCAGGATTTCCCGCCCATGTCTTTCTGGGATTTGCACTGCTTTGCGGGGCTGCCGCCTATGCCGCACGCCGTAAACGACAAGAAGCGCAAGCGCGGCCACCATTGCAGACCGAAAGCGATAGCGTCATCGAGCCCGAGCAGGCGCAGGCGCCCGCCGCGCAGCAAACCGCGGAGAACTGGAGCGAACCGCCCGCCGGTCGTCTGCTGTTGTGCGTGAACCCGGCAACGGCCCGGAAGCTGCAGTTGAATGCACTGCAACATGCCCTTGCCGATGCCTGCGCACGTGCTGAGCAGGCATTGGGCGTGCCCTTTGCCAGTGCCGGTTTCAGACAGGATCCAGCATTGTCCGAGTCGGTGTTCAGCATCTGCATCGATGGTGTTCCTGTGTCAGGTGCGACATTGCACGAGGGCTGCGTATTCATGTTCAACGATTTACAGCTCGTCGAGATGTTGAACGTGACCCAAAAGGAGCGGCTCAGTTTTGACGGCAAAGATGCCGTCTGGATCCCGGAACAATCTGCCCAGGACCTTGAAAAGCTTGGTGCCACCTGCCTGTACGCCGAAGAAGTGCTGGGGGAGTATCTGCTGGCCACCCAGATTCGCCATGCCCCCGAATTTCTTGGCGTTCAGGAAGCGCGCCAGCTCCTGGGCGAGATGGAGCACTCTCACCCAGAGCTGGTTCGACAGGCGCTGCAAGGGGTTGCACTGCAACGCCTGGCGGAAGTGCTGCGGCGCCTGCTTGAGGAGCGCGTGAGCATCAGAAATCTGCGCGCCATTCTGGAAAGCGTGGTGCAGATTGGCGATACCGCATCGGTCCCTGTCCTGGTCGAAAACATACGGGCGGCATTGGCCCGACATATTTGCCACCAGTATGCCGACATGCATCGAACCATCGGCGTCTATGTCCTCTCTCGCGAACTGGAGCAAGACATCCGCAAACAGGCCTCCTCGGGAGAAACAAGAGCCAATGCGCTGTCGACAGAGCTGAGCCAGGCGTTGGTGTCTGCGGTGCAGTCCGCAAGGCGCGGCACCTCTGCCACGAACGAGCCCGTGCTCATGGTCGCAGCAGATATGCGCCGATACCTGCGCCAGCACCTGAGCAAGCACGGATTGACGATCCCGGTGATGGCTTACTCCGAACTCGTGCCAGGTTACGTGTCTCATCCCCTGGCGATCCTGGGCGCCGACGGCAGCCTGGAAATTCCTTCACCCACGCAGACCAGCCAGGATCTCCCCTTGAAGGAGGCTGCGTGACATCTCGGCGAACGCTACATCGTCCCGCGACACCTCGAAATATGCTCACGAACCACATGAATCGCGTCAGGTCAGTCTTTTTTTGCCTGCCACGATGGCACGCGCTGTTATGGCACCTCATGGTGCGCAAGCTGACACTGCCGCAGCCTGGAGGCACTTCTCTGTGCGCCCGATCGGTCGCCGCCATCTTGTTGAGTTCGATGGCGATGGCCCCGGCCGCATGGGCAATGGATGCCTCGCCAGCCATTGCCCTGGGCAAGAGCGACGGCCGTATTCTGCGGTTCCAGACCGAAGTGGACTCGATTGTGATCGCAGACGAATCCGTGGCGGATGTGCAGATCATCACTAGCCGTTCTGCGTATCTTTTTGGCAAATCGATCGGTACCACGCGTATTACCGCGCTGGACGCCAGGCAGAACGTCGTGACCGACACGGAAGTGCGCGTAGGCACAGGCGCCACCGAAGATCCGGTTCAGGAGCGTGCAGCCGGAAGGCGGGTGGTGGCCAGCGGCAGTGTGAAAGACCTGAGCGCCGCCGTGCAACAGAGTGCGTTGTTGGCCGGCCATGCTGACAGTGGCGTGCAGTCGGTGAACATGATGACGCAGTCAGACTTGCCACAGATCAATCTGCGTGTGCGCTTCGCCGAAGTATCCAGACAGGAGTTGCTGGTCTACGGAGTCAACTGGAGTGCCCTGTTCAATTCCGGCTCCTTTTCCTTTGGCCTGGTCACCGGGGGGCCACTGGGGACCGGGCAATTGGCCACCAATACCATTTCAGGCGGATTCCGTTCCGGCAGTGCCAACATAGACTTGCTATTGGATGCACTGCAGAGCAATGGCGTGCTGGAAATTCTGGCCGAACCAAACATCACGACCGTCACGGGCCGCACGGCAAGCTTTCTTGCAGGCGGCGAGATCCCGGTGCCTGTGCCCGTGAATCGGGACATGATCGGCATCGATTACAAACCCTACGGTGTCTCCCTGGTGTTTACGCCGACCCTGCTGCCGAATGACCGGATATCGTTACAGGTGCGCCCGGAAGTCAGCACGCTATCGAGTGCGGGGCTGGTGGAAATCGCCGGCGTCAATGTGCCGTCGTTCAGCGTGCGTCGCGCTGATACGCAAGTCGAGATGGCCAGCGGTCAGACATTTGCGATAGCGGGGCTTTTTCAACGCAATGGAGCATCGGATATCGACAAGCTGCCGGTGCTGGGTGACATCCCTATTCTGGGGCAATTGTTCCAGTCCAAGAGGTTTCAGCGCAATGAAACCGAACTGGTCATCCTGATCACACCTTATCTGGTCAGACCGGTGTCCGGAAAATCGAGTGCGACGCCGCTGGATGCCTCGCGCGAGAATCCAGCCCGATTGGTCGCCGACTCGCCGGCAGGCTTGCAGAATGCCTCGGACTTCGGCTTCTATGTGTATTAGACGGAAAGAAACATGACGCGGATTGCGGCAGGCAGTGTGATGGCGATGGGTCTGGGCCTATCCCTGCTCGGATGTACCCAGATGTCGGAATCGGGATACTCGGACCGTTATCGCCCACTCATGTCCGCCACCGAAACGGATGTGCGTTATCTGCCGCAGGCCTGCCTGGCACCAGACATGATCGGCACCCAGGCACGCCTGCCGCCGGGTTGTGCCAATGCCTTGAACCTGGCGGAGATGGTGGTCGATCAAAAGGATCTTGGTCGCGGCCGCGAAATGGGGCCCGCCCTGGTCGCTCCCGCGGCAGCTGCCGTAGAGCGCTATCTGGGCGTCAGGGACGACGACAATGAAGAGCGTCGCGAACGGCTGGAGCGCGAGTCGAATATCGCGAACTGAGCACGATTGGCCCTGCTCAGTCTGGCGTAAACGTCGGATTGATGCCGATGGCCGAGGCCCGTTCGAACGGATCGGATAACGCGCTGATGCGTTTTGCGCGGGCCAGGAGCGCAGCCCGCGCCGGCGCGGGCATGCCACGCAATACCTTTTCAGCCTGCTTGTCTTCCTGGGCGAGCACCAGTATCAGCGCCTGGCGTTGAATGTGGTGCACCTGGGCCAGCGGCGAGGCCGCCACGGCATTGATCTGCCGGATCGCATCGGGCATTTCGTCAGCCAAGGCGTACACCACGGCCTGATTCGCCTTGATCTCCAGGTTCGAAGGCGCCAGCGACACCGCCATCGCCATTGCCTGGTGAGCCTGGGCGAAGTCGCCGTTGAGCGTCGCGGCAATGCCCAGAAGATTGTAGGCGCTGTACGTATTGACGATTGGCGCCGCAGTCGATATCAGTGCTTGCGCCCGTTCGGTATTGTGTTCGAGCAAGGCGGCATAGCCCAGTCCGAGCATGGCCTCGGGGTCTTGCTCGCGCAGCTGGTACACCTTCCTGAAGGCTTGTGCGGCGCTTTGAGAATTACCGTTGCGCAGATAGGCCTGGCCCAGCGCAAGTTGTATGTCCGGATTGTCCGGCATCGATGCGGCGGCACGCTCGTATAGCGTGACCGCAGATGTCACGTCACCTCGGCGGGAAAGATCCTCCGCCAGGCGGGTCAAGCGTATATCCTGTGTAGACGAGGTAGGGCGGGTTGCGCACCCGCCCAATAACACCAGCATCAAAATGGTGGGCAGGCACTTGCGAGTCAGGTCTGTCACATCGAGCACTTTGGCAGAATCAATGTGCCATTAGATCGTTTTTGCATGACATAGTGATGAAGACCGCCCAAGCGCTCCTCGGCGCAGGCCAAGGAGCAGTAGCGACAGGATCAGTTCTGAGGACGTTGCTTGGATGAGTCCAGCGAAGCCTTGCGTTCGGTCGTGACTTCAGTGACGTGGGCCGACAGTGAAATCGCCCGATCAAAGGCGTCCTGCATATTGGCGATGGACTCGACGGCGGTGCCGTTCAGGCCGCCCCCGGCAGCCCATTCGAAATTCCAGACACCAGAGAGCCCGTCGGCTCCGGCGACATCATGGGTCTCGATGGCGGTGAAAACATCGGGATGGCGCAGCATGTACTGAGCGGCGGCCGAGACCTCGCGGGGTACGGCGCCCGACGTATCGTTGGCCAACTTGGCCAGCTCGCTGGAGTGAATGGCAGACTTGCCCTTTTCTTTCAGGTAGTCCGCCACGATCTGACTGGACTTCGAGATATTCAGCTTCTGTTCGAACGCCAGAGCTGCTGTGTCTTGAGGGGATGAAAAGCTGTTGGGAGCATGTACGGCAGTCACGGATTTTCTCCTTGAGGGCTGTGTGAGGGGCTCGCTCATTGTGATTCGTTCGTGTTGCACATGCATGTCACTGTCAGGCGATCTCTTCATACCCTCTGGCAGACGCCCGTTGCGCCATGTCGATCAGTGTGCCGTAGGCCTGCACATCGGCAGGCACGAAGCGCGCCACATGGGCCTGCCTGAGCAGGGCCGCATGCTGCGGCTGCTCGTGCATGCCCAGCAATTCAGCCTTCAACCTGGCAACGGCAGCCGGATCCACGTCCGGTCCGGCGACCAGCAGCGGATTGGGCGTCCAGGGGGTAAAAGCCAGCGAGCGTACCTGGCTCAGTCGCGCCGGTTCGTGTGCGCGAATCAGATCCAGATACCAGCCGTCGATGGCCGTCAGGTCGAACGCCCCCTCACTCAATGCGCGCAAGAGACCATGCGGATTGCCGTAGGGCCCACTCACCTCGGAGAAGAAGGCCCGCGCTGGCGCGCTTCCCAGTGCGGACAGGGTCGCGCGTGGCGCATTCCAACCGGACTGCGAGTCGCGGACCATCCATCCGTAGCGCGATCCGCGCGCATCTTCCAGTGTGGTCCAGGTGCTGTCCGCACGCACCAGAAACTCGCTGCGGTAGCGTGCCTGCCCCTCGTAGCCAGGGAAATCCGGCACCACGCTGGCCACTGCCGTGTAATGGCGCCCGTCGGCCAGCGCGCACGCGAATGGCCAGCCACACATGAAGGCGCCGCACAGACCCGGTCGGGTCCAGAGCTCACCGATAGGCGTGGGCCAGCCGTGCTCGATGAACTCGACCTCCAGCCCGGCGGCGCGATGGGCCGCCTGCAGCAAAGCGTGCCATGCCGCTTTCGCGGCAGGCGCAACGTCGTACATGCGCGTCGATGTGATCCATGTCATGGCCGGTCCCGACTAGGCGAACTTCAGTGTCTGGCCCAGGCCCATCCCGCGTGCCTTCTCCAGCATGGCATGGCCCAGCGCAATATCCGTCGTGGACAGACCCCGGTGCCAGAACAGAATGGTTTCATCCTCGTTTTCGCGCCCTGGCTTGAGCCCGGCCACGATCTGTCCCAGCTCGGCATGCAGGTTTTCTTCGGTGATGCGATCGCTGTCCACGTGGGCACGCAAGGCGCCATAGGGCAGACCCTTGCGGCATTGTCCCCAGTGGTCGACGACGACTTTGCTCATGATGTCGGTGAGCGACAACTCGACCGCGCTCATGGTGCCATAAGGCATCACCAGCGCGCCGGGCTTGATCCAGCTCGTCTTCAGCAAGGGTGTGGGTTCGGGCAGGCGCGAGGCCTCGACCACGATGTCGGCATCGCGCACGCACGACTCCCAGTCCGTCACGACCTTGACGGGCTTGCCCAGATCCTGCGACAGGCGGGCGCCGAAGGCATCGCGGCTTTCGGGGCGACGCGAATGCACCCGGATTTCGTCGAAATCGTAGATGCTGTCCAGGAGTCGCACGTTCCAGTAGGACGTACCGCGTGCGCCGATGTGCCCGAGCACTTTGCTGTTCTTGCGCGCCAGATGCTTGGCACCCAGGGCCGTGACCGCGCCCGTGCGCATGTCGGTGATGGCGGTCGCATCGACCACTGCCAGCGGCTTGCCATTGGTGGGATCGAACAGGTTCAACAATGCCATCTCCGAGGGCAGGTCGAACTTGTAGTTGTCCACGAAGTCGCTTACGACCTTCACGCCGGCCACGCCCAGCGGAGCGATGTAGCCGCGCAGCACGTTGAAATGCCCCTTGTCCGACGATTCGGGCACCAGGTGCATGCGCGGTTCGATGACGGTCTGTCCTCGTCCCTGCGCATCGAGCGCACTTTCGACCGCTGCCAGGATCTCGGCATCGGTCAAGGCCAGGGCGCGCACGTCCGGCCCGTTCAGATAGGTGATGTCTATGGCTTGCATGCTGACTCCTCTTTATTGAATGGGCTGGATGCCCGCTTTCTTGACGATATCGGCCCATTTGGTGGTTTCGGCGGCGATCGTTTGCGCGAAGGACTCGCTGGAAGATCCCCTGGCATCCACACCCAGGCCGGCAAACTTCTGACGCACCGATTCTTCATTGACGGCGGCGGCGATGTCTTTCTGGAGTTTGTCCAGGATGTCGGCAGGCACTTTTGCCGGTGCCACGATGCCGTACCAGGAGGTCACGTCGAAATCGGGAAAACCGCTTTCGGCGACTGTGGGCACATCGGGCAGTTGCGGCAAGCGCTGCGGCCCGGCAACCGCCAGAGCGCGCAACTTGCCGTTCTGGATGTGTGGCAGGACCGTGGAGATTCCAGCGAACATCATTTCGACATTACCGGCCACCACGTCATTGGTGGCCGGTGCCATGCCGTTGTAAGGAATGTGCCGCGTGCTGATCTGGGCCGACTGGTTGAGCAGTTCGCCCGCCAGATGGGCGCCGCTGCCCGGGCCTGGGGAAGCGAAATTCAGTTTGTCCGGGTTGGCCTTGGCATATTCCAGGAGCGCCTCGAAGGTTTTTGCAGGCACGGCCTGGTTGACCACCAGCACATTGGGCGAGCTGGCAAGCAAGGTGACGGGCGCAAAATCGCGTGCCGTGTCGAAGGTCAACTGGGTGTAGAGCAAGGGATTGACCGTCAGATTGCCGGCTGGCGCCAGGCCCAGCGTGTAGCCATCCGGCTTGGCCCGGGCCACCTGTGCCATGCCGATGTTGCCGGAAGCACCCGGTTTGTTTTCGACGATGACCGGCACACCCCATTTGACGCTGAGCTGCTGGCCCACGATACGTGGCAGCACATCGGCGATGCCACCCGCACCGAACGGCACGACTATCGTGACGGGACGGTCGGGATAGCTTCCCTCGGCGGCCAGCGCACCGGCTGCCAGTGTCGTGCCAACCAGCCATGCTGCGGTCCTGAGTACCGACTTGGCGGTACGGTGTAAAGCGAGAGACGTATTCATTTTTTTCCCCTTGAAAGTCTCACTGCAAGAAATGGCTCGCCATCATTTGTTCAATGGTCGGGCCTTTTGAAGAAAACGGTCGGCCTGAGCGATGTCGGTTGCCAGGCGCCGGTCAGCCGACAAAAAGGCAACGTATTCACGAAAATCCTTCAGCAACGGCTGGGTGCCTGCGCCCAGGGTGCGCTGCGGCTCGGCGCGCATGCGCAGATCGACCGCCTGGGCAGCATGTATGAGCTCGATTCCCAGCAGCGTGCGCAGGTAGGCGACCTGCTTGTACAGGCGCTGCGCCGTCACCGGTGCGTTGGTGCCGACGTCCTCGATATGCCCCGCCATGACCAGCGCATCGCTGGATACCGGATGCGACAACGACCGGATTTCGGTGACCAGCACGGACACCGGTTTCTGGATGGTGGTGTAGGCCAGCGTACGGTCATCGGGCGACAGAAAGCGCGGCAGACGCGAGAACGTGGGGTCGCCCATGCGCAGGATGCGCTGCGCCGACGACTGCGCCACATGCGAAAGACCGACACTCACGCTTTGCAAGGGCAGCGCCCAGGCAAGGGGGTCAAACCCTGCGCTCGGCACGATGGCCCCTTTTACGTCGCCCTCCGTCACGTAATAGCGACGCTCTTGCGGGGGAGCGTCCTTGGGCGCCGCCACATCGAGAGCCACCGTGGGGTTGTCATCCGAGCTGTTGATCTGAATGGCCAGTTGCGCATGCAACATGTCCAGCATGTCGCGCACGGCGCCATGCACCTGGCTGGCCGTTCTGAAACTGAGCGGATCCTGCAGGCCCCGCGAGTCGTTCTTCTGCCAGAGCGCGCTGCCACGCAGCAACTCGACCAATCGTGCGGCCGTCTGCTGCTGGCCGGCATAGGGCCGCTGCGCCTGGGTGACGCCCAGAAACGGCGCGACGTTGCCATCCATACCTTCCAGCGACAGCGCCACGACCTCATCGGCGCGATCGAGAATCTGCGTGACATCGTGAGCAGCCAGAATGGCCAGGGCCGCGCCATAGGCGTTGGAACTTAGAATGGACAAGGAGTCCTTGGCGTACGGTTTGACCGGCTGCACGCCGGCCTGGCGCAAGGCATCGGCAGCGCGCATGACCTTGCCGTCGAGCTCGATCTCACCCTCGCCCATCATGGCCAGCCCGATCTGGGGCAGGATCGTGATGTCCGCCTCGCCCACCGAACCCTCACCCAGCACCACGGGCGTCAGGCCCTTGTTGAGTAAGGCG
>JAEYZR010000206.1 GCA_023427945.1 Pseudomonadota bacterium
GCTCAAAACCTCGAGTTCGTCTGCCATGACTTCGTCGAACAAGGCTTCGGTGAGTTCGTCGGGTTCGGGGCTACCGAAATCGGCTACCAGGCTGGTGCCTGAATAACTGACAGCGCCTGTTTGAGCCAGCAGGGCGAGATTGAACGCCGTGAAATCGGAGAATCCGACAAACCGTTTGCCACTGTCGGCCACGGCCGCCCAGTCGATCTGCGGCAGGATGCGTGTCAGACCGTAGCCACCCCGCGTGACCATGACGATGGGGTGCGGCTGGGCCAGGGCACGTTCGATGGCCTGCACCCGCTGGGTGTCGGTTCCGGCAAAACGCATGTCCTGCGCCAGGGCGTCGCTGTCGAGCTCCGTCGTGTAACCCAGGGCCTGAAGCCGCGCCCGCCCCCGCTCGACGCCTTCTGGCGCAACGGCAGAGGAAGGAGAGATCAAATAAATACCGGGTTTCATACGGATTTGTCCTTGGCGCGACGCGCACGAAAGAATTGACGCAAAAGATGTCCACACGGCTCGGCCAGCACCCCGCCCGACACTGCCGTGTGATGATTGAGCTGGGCAATGGCACCGACATCCACCACGCTGCCACAGGCTCCGGTCTTGGGGTCGATCGCACCGAACACGACGCGGGCAAGGCGCGCATGCAGGATGGCTCCCATGCACATCACGCAAGGCTCCAGCGTGACATAGAGCGAGGCACCGGGCAGACGATAATTGGCTGAAGCGCGGCTGGCCATGCGCAATGCGACGATCTCGGCGTGTGCGGTGGGGTCGGCATCGGTGATCGTCCGGTTGTGGCCCTGGGCGATCACTTCGCCCTGCGCACTGACCACCACGGCCCCCACAGGCACTTCACCCAGCTCGCCTGCCCGCTCTGCCTGATCGAAAGCCAGACGCATGAAGGCTTCGTCCTGCAGAGTCTGGCCATCCTGTTCCGGTTGCACGCAGCATTTTTCCGCTGATTCGATGTCAACCACGGTACACCCGATTCTTCAGAACGATGCGCGCCGCCATGCTGTCGACCGCCGCCTCCAGCCATTGATACAGTTCGGAGCTGTCGTCGTAGCGCGCCTGGTTCAGGTTGGAGACACGGCCATCCTCGATGAAGCCCCACGCCCGCGAGCGCTTGTTGCGATGACTGGGGTCCCAGACGCCAAAGGCCACGCCCCCGCCCTGGCGTACCAGCGAAAAACACGGGATGTCGGTATAACCGTCGCCCACGAACACCATCTGATCGAAAGGAACACGCAACCGGTCCTCAGGCACTTTGCGATTGACTTCGAAAGGCTTGCTGCGCATCTGGCGACCGATGATTCCCTTCTGGATGTGGAAGAGGTAGCGTGTCTTGTCGGTGAAACTGACGATGCGGCGCGGAAAGCGGATGCCGCCCCCGTCGGACGCGTCGTCGTAGACGAATTCCGATGCCCAGATATCGGTGAATTCCTGGGCAATGGGCGTGGCACGCAATACGTCGCCGATACCGCTGCTGACGAGGTAGAACTCCAGCGTGATCTGCGGGTGGGTGGCACGCACCGCCCGGCGCAAGCGATCGAACAGGGTGTCAACGCCGTTGTGCAGGGGCAGTGTGGCGCCCCATGCTTCCAAGCGATCCTGCGTGATCGGGCCGTGGCTGGACTCACGCGATAGTTCGATCATGCGGTGCAGATAGGCAGGAACGGGATCCCAGTCCTGCTCGAACAGCAGCGGATCGACCTGTTCTTTCCAGAACCTGGCGGTGTCTACGCCGATACTGGCAAGAAAGCCTGTCGTGCTGTCAGGCGCAAGCGTATCGTCGAAATCGAATATCAGCGCAATGACGTCGGACATAGTGCCAAAACAGAGAGTAGAGACCCTCTATTTTGCCTGAATGTCGTGCGAGGCACGAACCCTTCAGCCTGCACTACTTAAAAATCGGACCAGACGACGTTCGTCGGCGGAAAGCCCTGCTGGCGTCGCGCACGGGGTCCGTGCCGCCAGCTCGCCTGTTTCGTAGGCTTCGAGCACCCGCGGGTGGATGTAGCAGGCGCGGCAGACCGATGGTGTATTGCCCAGCCGGGCACTGACCGCCTTCACGACCTCGACGATTTTCTTTCTGGCCTGCGCCTGCGACACCCACGGTTCGTCCTGCAGCGCACGAAGTGCGAAAACGGTGCCGAACCAAGTACGGAAATGCTTGGCGGTGAAATCGCCCTTGCCTGCCATGCGCAGGTACAGATTCACCATACCCGAATCGATGACATGCGGCTGCCCCTCTTCGTCGGCATAATGAAAAAGCTGCTGACCCGAAATCTCCATGCAACGCTTCACGACGGTGGCCACGCGCCGGTCGTTCACCGTGACATCGTGCTCCACGCCACTCTTGCCCCGGAAACGGAACCGGATCTTGCCTCCCTTCAGCGAGGTATGACGCCTGCGTAAAGTGGTCAATCCGAATGACTTGTTGGATCGCGCATATTCGCGCGTGCCCACGCGGATCAGCGTCGTTTCCAGCAAACGCACGACAACGGCCAGCACCTTTTCCTGCTTCAGTCCGGCCAGCGCGAGATCGCGCTTGACCTGACGACGGATGCGCGGGAGCGCCTGGGCAAACTCGAGCAGATGCTGGTATTTGCTGGCATCGCGAATGACACTCCACTGCTCGTGGTAGCGGTACTGCTTGCGGCCTCGCGCATCGCGTGCGGTGGCCTGTATGTGGCCCGTCTCGTCGGGGCAGATCCAGACCTGCTCGTAGGCCGGCGGGATGGCCAGGGCGTTCACACGTTCGATCACGCAAGTGTCTTTGATTCGACTGCCTGCCGCATCGAAATAAACGAATTTTCCGCGCAACTTGCGGCGCGTCAGGCCAGGCAGCGTGTCATCGACATAACGCAGGCCACCGGCATCGCAATGCATGCGCGCATCATCCTCGCTCGAACGACTGAGCGCTGCACCCAGGGCTGCCTGAGCAGAATGGTTAGACTGAATGGAGGATTGTTGATACATGGCAGCGCAGTCATCCCGGGAGCATCGAAACCGAAGCCTCGAAATAGCATCAGGCGTGCCTGCACGGCACCCTATGGGAAAAGCATGATCGGCGCGTCTTCCTGCCAGGGCGGAAATTTCTGCATGATGCGCATGAACCGCTCATCGCTGGTGAATGCGTGCAGCCAGGCCTGCACGCCTGGCCAGTCCTGGGTGTCGAACCACTGCGCACCGGCCAGCCGAAATTGCCGCAGGAACGGCGCAATGGCCAGGTCGGCCCACCCTTGCCTGGCCCCCGCCAGATGGGCGTGCACGCGCAGGTGACGGTCCAGCAGGCTGACGAAATCGGCGGCCTGCGCCCGGTGTACGAGCGCCCGCATCTGGTCATCGTGCTGCGGGCTGTTCGACAACGGATCTTGCGCCACGGTCGGGGCATGCACCGCACCGTGATCGGCCTTGTGCCCGACGCGATAGCGCGAGGCATACTTGTAGCGGTCCAGATGGTGCTTGAATTCGCCATCGCAGGTCTGCACCCACCCGTGGGTGACGTGCCCCGGATCGGCATGCGGCAAGTATGGCGCGCAACCGGAGCGCGCCAGGACATGGCGCATGATCGCCAGGCTTTGATCGATCACGCCTGCCTGCGGGTCGATCAGGACCGGCACAGTGCCTTTGGGCGACGCTGCGATCATGGCGGCCGGCTTGTCGGCCAGCACCACCTCGCGAAGCTCGCACTGCACCCCCGCGATGTCGATGGCCAGACGGGCGCGCATGGCGAACGGGCAGCGACGAAAGCTGTAGAGAACCGGACGGACCAACGCCTGGGTCATCGCAACGCCGGCCTTACTGCCGCTTGAGCAGGTCGTAGATTTTTTTCCCGACCCGACCGTTTTCCGGCAAGCCGGCACGTCGCTGCTCTTCCTGAACGGCTGCCCGCGTCTTCGCCCCGGGGATGCCGTCAGGCGTTCCAACGTCGTAGCCCTTGGCGTTCAGCAAGGTCTGAACGTCGCGAACCTGCGCACGCGACAGACCAGGGTCGTCGGTGGGCCAGGGCGTCTGGATACCCGGATGTCCACGCAGTCGTTCCACCAGCAAGCCCACGGCCAATGCGTACTTCTTGGACTGGTTGTAATGCAGGATGGCGTCGAAGTTGGGCGTGGCCAGGAACACCGGGCCATTGGCGCCCGTGGGGGCAAACAGATACGCCGTCGTGTCAGCCTGCAGGCCGGTCGCTTGCGACACGATGGGTTTGCCACCCGGCTGGCGCAGGCCACGCTGCGCCCAGGCAGCCGCTGTCAGGCGGTTCTGGGTGGCCGACACTTCCGTCATGGGATCGGCGGGCAGTGTGGCCTTGATGTCTGCCGGTAGCGCCACCTCCACGACAGCCGGCATGCCGTGGCTCCACTTGGCACGTCGCTTGAGCAGGTGATTGGCGGTCGAGGCCATGGCATCGGGCAGCGAACCATACAGATCGATCTTGCCATCGCCATCGCCATCGGCGGCCAGTTCATAGAACGAAGTCGGAATGAACTGCGTCATGCCAAACGCACCGCTCCAGGAACCGACGAAAGTCTCGGGATCGACCACACCATCACGCAGCAACCGGATGGAGGCATACACGTTCTTTTTCCAGAGCGGGTTGCTTTCCGTGCAGGCACGGGTGAGCCAGGCATCCAGCACCCGCGTCTTGCCGATCTGTTTGCCGTAGTTGGTCTCGATGCCAAAAATGGCGACCAGCGCCTCGGGATCGACGCGATACTGCTGCGCCACGCGCGTGAGCTGCGAGGCGTACTGATTCTGGATGTCGCGCCCCTGCGCTACCCTTTCTTCGTCCACGGTCTTGGCGATGTAGTCCCACCACGTTTCGCGCCCTTCAGGCTGTCCACGGGCCGAACTGACCGTGCTCACCAGCAGCGACGCCCCTTGCGTGTAGCGGTCGAAGTCGGCTGCGGACACCCCATTGGCTGGCGCAGCGGGTCGCAGCGACGACAGGCAGGACGCCAGCGCCGGCATGTCAGGCGCAGCGGAAGCCGATGCAGACTGGGCTTGCGCGGGCAGTGCCAACGCCGCCAGCAGCAGGCCCGAGAGCAGCCCTGCACATGCACGGCCATGACGGCCAGATGCGTTCTTCGGGGCTTGGTGACGCTTCGCGAAATCGATATGAGAAGACATGAACATCCTTATGCCGGCGCCAGGAGACCTGGACGCACCAAAACGCGCTACCTGGGCGCACTGAAGTCATCATCGTAACGCGCCCGGGCAATCTAGTATTCTTTCGGACGATCCGGCCACCGGGCATGTTCCGGACGCGCCTGCAGCCCGACATTTTCGCGCACACATCGCCTGAACGTCTCGACGGGCAGCGTTCGCCATACGTATTTCACGGAAGACTCGACAGACATGAATGATCGTACCGACACCACATCCAATACAGCGGCGGCCGCCGCCCCACAAGATACTTCCGGTGCACACACCGCCCAGCTCGCACAGGACCCGCCGCAAGGCTATACGGTCATGAAACCGTATGGAGCTTTCCATGAGCATGTCGGTCCGATCTACTTCAAGGTGGACGATCAGGGACAGACGACCGTCGGCATGCGCGTGGCTGCGCAGCATCTGAACCTGGGCAAGGTGCTTCATGGCGGCATGCTGTGCATGCTGGCCGACACCGCGCTCACTTTCGGCTGCAGCCAGGCCACCGAGCCGCCGGTGCGCACCCTCACAACGGGGATCACTCTGCAGATCGCGTGGGGTGCCCAGCTGGGCGACTGGGTGGAAGCCCGGATCGAAATGGTCAGAATCGGCAAGAGAGTGGGCTTTCCCACATGCATGTTCTGGTGCAACGGCCAGAAGATCGGCCACGCCAGCGGCACGTTTCAAGTCATGGGAACACGCCCGAACTGAGGGTCACGGGCATGAGACCTGCAGCGCGCCCGGCGATCCCGCCCCTGCAGCGCGGGTGTGGAGACTCATCATGCATCTTGAAGGCTCTTGTCATTGCGGTGCCGTGCGGTTCAGCCTCGAAAGTGCCCACCCCTACCCTTATCAACGCTGCTACTGCAGCATTTGCCGCAAGACGCAGGGCGGAGGTGGCTATGCCATCAATCTTGGAGGCGATGCCACGACGCTGAAGGTCAGCGGACGTGAAGCGCTGACGGCGTATCGCGCAAAGATGCGCAAGGATGACGGCAGCGAAACGCAAAGTTCGGGCGAGCGAAACTTCTGCCGCCATTGCGGCAGCGCGCTCTGGCTGTTCAGTCCTGAATACCCTGAGCTGATACATCCCTTCGCCTGCGCCATCGACACGGCGCTACCCGTGCCTCCCGAACACACGCATCTGCTTCTCGATTCCAAGGCCGCGTGGGTCGAGGTGCAGGCCGCTCCCAAGGACCAGTTTTTCCAGAAATACCCCGAGGAATCGATTGCGCAGTGGCACGATCGCCTGGGACTCACGAATGATGGGCAGCAGTGAAGCACGCCGCGCCGTTGGGGCGCTCAGCCACAGGGGCTGGCGCGCGCGGCGCCGATGACGCTACGCAGGCATGGCCGCCAT
>JAEYZR010000228.1 GCA_023427945.1 Pseudomonadota bacterium
TTGATTCGTATGGCAACCGTCATGGGGTCGATGGCCGTCACTTCTTCGATTTTCAGTCCGACCCGGCCGTCGAAGTCGGCGATGCACCGCCAGCCCGTTTTGGGATCGAGATAGCGGTTCCAGCTCCAGACGACGTCTTGCGCAGTCAGGGGTTCGCCATTGTGGAAAGTCACGCCGGTGCGCAGGTGAAAGGTGTAGGTCAGCTTGTCGTCGGACAAGTCGATCTTCTCGGCCAACAATGGCCGGGGTTCGCCTTTGGCGTTGTAGCCGACCAAGCCTTCGACCACGTGCAGTACGACATAGTCGGTATTGGCGTCGCGGTTCACACCCGGATCGCTGCTACGGATGTCGGCATCCTGGTGCACTCGCAGCACCGATTGTCCCGCAGCGGCCCCCGCAAATGTCGCCAGCAGGCAGGCCAAAAGATAGTTCGGAAGTGCCCTGGACATACTGTGACGCCTTTTCATGTTGTCTCCTCGACGTTATTCAAATGGGAATTGATTTCACTGCCTCTGGCCACGCTGTAATGTGCGTAGGTGCCGCCTTGCCACGGCAGACGCGCCACCGACATGCTCCCCGCTGCCGGATCGACCAGCAGGGTGGCGGTGGTGCACGACGGGTAGCCCTGACCACTGGTGCGTGCGGGGCGGCACACCGAAAATGGGGTGCCCGCCGTGTCTGCGAAAACAGTCTTCAAGTCTTCCATCGAGACCTTCGGCATGCCGTCTATCAATGCCTGTACGCGGGCATGGCGGAACTGGCTTTCGGGTGATCCCGCAAGGCTGACATCGACGAGTTTTTTCAGTGCGACCGGGCTGGTCCAGTGGTTGGCATGTACCACGACGCCGTCGATCGGATAGCGTAGAAAGCTCTCATCCGGCGCGCACTCGACACTCACGCCGAAACCGTCCGATGTCCCCAGGATCACATTGCACGAGCAGGCCTTGGGCGTGGTCATGACGAGCTGCAGGGCAATGGCAAAGTGTGTTTGCTCCAGCGCCTTGCGCCGAACCAGCGGCAGCGGTACGCCAGGCTGCTGGTAGTCGCGCGAAGACGACATCCCGTTGCCCGTCAGCACGATCCCGGCCGAGTTGACGCCATAGCGTGCCAGGCCACCTGCCTCGACAAACGTCAGCACATCGGGGCCGTCTTCGCGCAGGACGCGCAAGATGATGACCGTCTCTGCGCAGTCGATCCGGTTGTCCCAGTTCTGGCCCTGGATATAGGCACCCGTGGCACTGCGTTGGGGCAGTACCGCGACGCCGGTGCACTCGTCTTCAGAGGCGGTGTCGCCTGCCTGATCGGCCTGGTTGCCGTGGGCACGCGCGCGCGCCATGATCTCGGTACGCGCATTGATCATCAACACCTGTTCGTAGCTCACGCCGGCACCGGCGGCTATACCCCGCATTTCCTCGACATAGGCCGGTTCAAACGCGACGATGGCCTGGGTGAACTCGTCGATGAGCCGTGACAGTGCCGCTTGTGAAAACGCCAGCTCGCTCAATGCCTGGGCGTAGATATCGACGCTGCGCCGCACGCGCTGGGGCACTGCCAGCCCGTGCTGACGGCCTCGCTCGTAGGGGCTGCCGGAAACTTCGACCAAAGGAAAATGGGTGTCGTCTTGCATGAACGATCCTTTGAAGACCGCGAGGCGACATGCGCCTCGCATATGAAAGCCGCTAGCGCGCCGATGCGCTCGCCTGGGCGACGGTGTCGCGAGCCGCTCGCGCGTCCTCCGTGTCGAAGCGCCATCGCAGCGACACGCCTCCTTGCCCATTCACATCGAGTACGGGTATGGCCGAGAGCAGTTGCTGTGTATAGGGGTGCTGCGGCGAGTCGAACACGTCGTCGCGCAGGCCTTCCTCGACGATGCGTCCGTCTTTCATGACGACCACGCGGTCGGCCACCTGCTCCACGACACCCAGGTCATGGCTGACAAACAGGCAGGAGAAGCCATGTTTTCTTTGCAGTTCCGCAAACAGCGCCAGCACCTGGGCGCGCACCGTCACGTCAAGGGCGGACACCGGCTCATCGGCGATCACGAAAGCGGGTCGGCGCACGATGGCGCGTGCGATGGCCACCCGCTGGCGCTGTCCTCCAGACAGCTCATGCGGGAAACGACTGGCGAACTCGCTGCCCAGGCCTACCTCGTCCAGCACCTCGTCGATCCGATGCGCTTTCTGCGCGGTAGTCAGGCCCGCTACGCGGCGTAGCCCCTCGCCCGCAAGTTCGCCTACGGTCATGCGTGGGTCCAACGAGGAATAGGGATCCTGGAAGACCATCTGGCAATTCAGCCGGTAGTCGTTCCAGGCCTCGTCCGAGCGTGCAATCGAGCGGCCCTTGTAGCGGATGGTGCCGGCCGATGGTTTGATCAGGCCGACGATCGCTTTGCCGAGCGTGGTCTTGCCCGAACCTGAGCCCCCGACCACGGCCACCACCTCGCCGGGGCGTACGACCAGGTTGATGCCATGCAGCGCCTTGTGTTTGGGAGTACGGCCGAACATGCGACTGCGTCCCGCATATTCGACTTCCAGATCGGCGACTTCGATCACGGGAGACTGCGTGGCGGGCAGGCGTGCCGGCACGCGCTGTGGCATGGCGCTCAGCAGTTTGCGTGTGTACGGATGCTGTGGGCGCGCCAGGAGATCTTCGGTGCGCCCGGACTCCACGATTTCACCATGGCGCATCACGATCATGCGCTCGGTATAGCGTGCAACCATGGGCAGGTCATGGCTGATCATCAGGACCGCCGTGTTCTTGCTTCGGGTCAGTTCAACCATCAACTCCAGCACGTCGCGCTGCACGACGGCATCCAGCGCCGTGGTTGGCTCGTCGGCCACCAGCAGGGCAGGTTCGAGCATCATCACTGCCGCGAGCATGATGCGCTGGCGCATGCCGCCGGAGAACTCATGTGGCCACGCCTGCAGCGCAGCCTTGGGGTCGCGGATGCCTACACGCGCCAGCATCTGCAGGGCCAGCGCTTCGCGGGCCCGGGCCGTCAAGTCGGTGCGGTGCAGACGCAAACCTTCGTCCAGTTGCTGCCCGATCTTCATGGACGGGTTCAGCGAGGTCATCGGCTCCGGGAAGACCATCCCGATACGTGCGCCCCGCAGCTTGCGCAGTTCCGCGGCAGGGGCGGTGGTCAGCTCGACGCCTTCGAATTGAATCGTGCCGCCGGCGCGCACGAGCGGGGGAGGGGTCAGGCCCAGGATCGCCCGAGCCGCTTGAGTCTTGCCACTACCCGACTCACCGACGATGCCCACCAGTTCACCGGGCGCCACCGAGAACGAGACACTCTTGACGATCTCCCGGCCACCGGTATTCACCGTCAGGCTCAGGTTGCGTACGTCGACCAGCAGGCCGCTATCCTTGGGAGCAGCGTGCATTGCGTTCATGGCTTGCGTCATTTCAGTGTCCTCCCCGCATGCGGGGATCAAGGCGGTCGCGTACGGCATCGCCCAGCAGGTTGATGCCCAGCAAGGTGAGCGAAATACAGATGCCCGGGAAAATGCTCAGGTAGGGCGCCTGGGCAATGAAAGGCCGCGCGGAGGCCAGCATGTTGCCCCAGGTGGGCGCGGGAGGCGGTACGCCGAGCCCCAGGAATGACAGGGCGCTTTCCGAGAGGATCACCCAGCCGAACATCGACGTAGCAAGCACCGTCAAGGGCGCTATGCAATTGGGCAAGATATGGCGAAACATCGTGTAGGCCTCGGAATTTCCAAGGACCCGCGACGATTCGATGAATTCCTTTTCGCGCAACGACAGTACCGTGCCCCGGACGATTCGGGTCACCGACGGCGTGTAGGCCAGGCCGAGCGCGAGAATGATGCCGTATTTGTTCGCACCGACCACCGCCAGCAGTCCCAGCGCCAGCAACAGCCCGGGAAATGCCAGCAACGCGTTGTTGAACGCCATGATGACGCGGTCGGTCCACCCGCGCACGAACCCTGTGAGCACGCCGATCGCCGTTCCGATCACGACCGCGAAACCCACGGTGAGTATGCTGATCATCATGCTGCTGGCCGCACCCACCATCAGTCGGCTCATCACATCGCGGCCGAACTCGTCGGTGCCCAGCCAATTGACGGCACTGGGCGCCTTGAGCCGGGCGCCGAACTTCAGTCCCAAAGGATCGTATGGGGTCCAGAACAGACTGACCAGGGCAGCCAGCACAATGATGCCGAGAATGACTGCGCCGATGATTTCGTTGGCGCGCATGGCACGCCGCCGCGGGGGGCCGGCGAGCGCTGCGGCGGGCGCAAGGGCGGCAGGATCGATCAGCGGGTCGTTGGATTTTGTATGTACAGTCATGGGATCACTCGGCGCTCACACGTGGGTCGAACGCGGGGTACAGAAGGTCGACCAGCAAATTGACGAGGACGTAGATCACTGCGATGAATAGCAGGCATCCTTGTATGACCGGGTAGTCCCGGGCGAAGATGGAGTCGACCAGCAGCCGGCCCAGGCCGGGAATGGTGAATACGGTTTCCACCACTGCAATGCCGCCCAGCAGGTTGCCCAGCACCAGGCCGATCAACGTCCAGGTCGGACCGAAAGAGTTCTTGAACACATGGCGACTCAAGACGGCGGCTTCGCTCAGCCCTTTGGCGCGGGCGTGGGTCACATAATCCAGGCGCAGCACCTCCAGCGCGCTGGCGCGTGCCATGCGCAACAACACTCCGATTTCATGCAGGAAGAGGGTGAGCACCGGCATGGCCAGATAAAGCAGTCCGGCGACCAGGTTCTCGTTCAGCGACACATAACCGACCACCGGCAGCCAACCGAGTTTGAGACCCAGCAAGAGCAACAGCAGCAGCCCCATCCAGAATGTCGGGATCGACACCAGCAACGTGGCCAACCCCACCAGCACCAGGTCAGTTGGCCGGTTCTGGCGCCATGCGGCCACGATGCCGGCAGGTACGGCAACCAGGGAGGCGAACAAAACGGCCATCAATACGATCGGGGCACTGATGCAGAAGCGGTCCCAAACGAGCGCCAGGACAGGTTGCTCGGTCGTGATCGACACGCCCAAGTCGCCCTGCAGGAGGTTGCCGAACCAGATTGCGAACTGCGTGGGCAAGGCGTGATTCAAACCCATGCGCTCGCGCATGTCCTGCAGACTTATCGGATCTGCCAGATCCCCAAGCAGAAGCTGGGCGGGATCGCCCGGGATCATGCGTATCAGGACAAAGACGGTCACCGCGACAATGAGCAGGGTGGGGACCGCCATGCCTATTCGCGTCAGAGCAAAGCGAAACATGTGCCATCCTTAACGATGGGAAGGGGCCTTTACCGGGTTTATGTGACCAGATGAAGACTCGAGCCGTAAATGAAGGCGACACTTTGATATGAATCAAAACATAAGTAAAACTATAATATCTATTTACGATGTAAAGAATTCCTTTACCTAGCGCCAGAGTGCCATGAGTTCCATTCGTTTTTTCAGGACGTTCGTCGCTGTTGCGCGCACTGGATCGTTCGCGGCCGCCTCCGAACGAGTCTCTTTGACACCCGCTGCAGTCGGCTTGCAAATGCGCTCGTTGGAGCTGGATCTCGACCAGGTGCTGTTTGACCGATCAGGCAAGGTCGTGGTGTTGAGTGACGCCGGCCATCGTCTGATTCCACGGGCGGAGCGGCTGTTGGCGCTCTATGAAGAGCTGCGCTATGACACCGATGACCCGACGCAATTCGTGGGGAGCCTGACGGTCGGGTCGATTTCTACTTCGATGGCGCTCCTCACGCGTGCCGTGCTTCTGATGCGCAGCAGCCATCCCAAGCTTGTCGTGAGCCCATCGATCAATTATTCCAGCGACCTCGCGCTACGGGTGCGTGATCAGGAGCTGGATGCCGCAATCGCGGTCAAAAGCAAGCACAAAGCACCCGCGGGTTCGCAATGGACACCCCTTTATAAAGAGCCCTTTGTGTTCGTTTCCAACCGCGCCATCGATGGCGATGCACCGTTGCAGCAGATCCTGGACAAACGGCTGTTCCTGAAATCGGCCATGCAAACCGACACAGGTTCCTTGATCCAGGCATTCATGCGCCGTGAAAACCTCGCCGTCGCCGAGCATCTGGAAATGAACTCCTTGCGCACCATGGTCGAACTGGTCCAACAGGGCGTTGGTGTGACGGTCGTGCCATTGCCGAAGTACTCGAGCTGGGAGAGCGACCCAGGGCTGCGTGTCACGCGCTTCGATGATCTTGATGCACACCGCATCATCGGGCTGTTCGAGAACGAGAGTCGCAATCGCCTGACCAGCGTCGTGCGCCGAGTGATGGTCACCATGCTGGCGGACGAGGAGAGCGTTGGTCCGGTTGTTTGATACGTCGAAGCCGATACATCATTACCGGAATTGCGGGCGGCGCAGGTGCTGCAACGGCTTGCGGCACTGCATGCGTTGCCTCGGTCTATCAATGTAGACAATGGCCTGGAATTTGCCGGCAGGGCCTTGGCCGCCTGGGCCTATCAGGTCGGCGTGAAGCTGTCGTTCATCAGGCCAGGAAAGCCCGTGGAAAATGCATACATCGAGAGCTTCAACGGAAAATTCCGCGATGAATGCTTGAATGAGCACTGGTTCCTATCATTGCGGCATCCCACATCCTTGATCGAAGACTGGCGCGTCGAGCGCAACACCGAGCGGCCGCAGACTGCGCTTGGATATTTAACGCCGGAGCAGTTTGTTCAGGCGCATCGGCAACAAAGGTTTTTAACCCTGGACTCTATGTCGATGCCGTATTAAGTCTGGGGGCAGGTCACCTATAGTCGACGTGAAGTTGCTTAACGTGGATTGAGTGATGAGGGAAAACCGCGTGATTGCAACAACGTAAACTGGATTTGGCTTCGTCATTCACATAAAAGCCATAAAATGTGGGTGACTTTTTTGCCAAACTGGATGTAAAAGACCCGTCTTGATACGTTGTTTAAACAATAAAGTTCTTATAAATCAATGGCAAGGGCTTCTCTTGCATTGTTGCAATTGACTCATAATCCATTGGTGCCGTGTTCGACTCGGAAAGGGCTTGCATGTATTCATACGGGTGTTGCCTGGTCGCAAACCGGTTTTCATTTTCTCTGCCGCTGGAGCATTGCGTCGCGGCAGGTCGCTGGATTGGAGGCGTCGCATGAGTGAACTGGTTCACGCAGCAGTGGTCCCTGAACTATTGGTCAACGACCTGGAGCGCAGTCTCTCCTTCTGGATCGATCTTTGTGGCTTTGATATTGCCTATCGTCGAGAGGCAGAAGGTTTTGTCTATCTCGACCTGGATGGCGCGCAGTTCATGCTGGAAGAGATGCGCGGGGGAAACTACTGGGTTACCGGTCCGTTGCAGGCCCCGCTGGGGCGCGGTATCAATTTCGAGATCAGGGTCAGCGCCGTCGAACCTATCGTTCAGCGGCTGACAACTGCGGCCGTGCCTCTGTTTCGCGACGTGCAGGAAGCGTGGTATCGCAAAGACGCCATCGAAGTAGGCGTACGGCAGTTTTTGGTGCAGGACCCCGATGGTTATCTGCTGCGCTTTTCTGCGAAGATCGGCGAGCGGCCTGCCGCTTCAGCCCCACATACCGTAGTCTAGATTTCCCTGTGGGCTGGGGCCTACGACCTGCGGCGCCACCGACCTATGTTCAAACCCCTGCGCCGGTCCCTAGAACACCGCTACTGCAAGCGCGCCCAACGCAGTCAGAGAAGAAACAAGTGCAAGGCATGCCAGGATGCCGTCGCGTGCGATCAACGCCATGCCAAACAAGGCCAGAGCGACACCACACATGGAATTGGCGAACGGTACGATTTCCAACGGCGGCATGAGCACGCATATGAATAGACAGCAGGCGGCCACAACACGGGTACCCATCGTGCCAGTCATCCAGCGAATGCGCTCTCGAAAGATCTTTTCGCTGTACGTGGCTATCGGGCGCATGAAGACAATCGCTCGTTTCAGATGCTTTTGAGGTGCCTTGCGTTTCAAGAGCCATCGCGGCAACCATATATAACAGCGGCCCACCACCAGTTGCACGGCAGAGATGGCCACCAACAGGGCGACGAGTGAGGGTATGCCTGGCATGCCGCCCAGGGGCGAAATCACAACCAATCCTGGAATGAGCAGCAATGGGCCGAACGAGGTCTGGCCGGTGGTCTGCAGCATTTGCTCGATGGAGACAAAGTGTCGACTGGACGCCAGTTCATCCAGACGATCCAGCATTGTCGAAAGCGAGGGCGATCGGAGGCGGCTCATGGGGCCGCACAGATCAGCGATGGTGCGTCACAAAGCGAAATATGGTTTTTGTTTACCGGCTTATAAACTTTCATGAATAACCTGATGATCGAGGAACGTGTGCAACTCAAGGGGCGTGCCTGAGGGCTGAGGGTCACCGCCCCATCATGCTGGGACTACCCGCCAGTCAACGGCTGATCGAACATGCGAAGGTGGGGTACCCAATGAGTCAATCCAGCCACCCAGCGCTGGGTCTGCATGTGCGCAACCTATGCAACTATCCCAGCGTAACTGGGAAAGGATCACCAACAGGCCTGTATTTCTGACAAAGTGTGCTGAATAGGTTTCAAATATATCTATATCGCAATGATGCGAAATACTTCAGTGATGCTTGCTTAGTCGGCCGACTGGTTTAACCAAAGTCACTCATGAACCTATGATCGATCCTCTTAAGCGTTTCGAAAGATACCTGGTAGATTATTCCTGGACTGAATCTCGCCAGGGATACTTCCGTGCGGCGCTGGAGATGTTGGCCACCGCGGGCGCCACCACCGATGAAATCGATGCTTACTGCGAGTTATGGCCAGCCGCATACGGCGCCCATGCCGACGACTGCAACGTACCGTGCCCCCGTTGTTTCATGGTGGGCCGCACGCGATGGCTGGTTCGTGCGGCGGTGGGCGTCGGTGTCCATGACGGTAGCGGCTGGCGGGTGGGATTTGTTTGCAACGTATGTGGCTATACACCGTATATTCCCCCGTCGCTTTCGGACGGGCCGGCCATGTGATCCCGGGCGGGCATATTGCTTGCACAGTAATGCCCCAAATCACATCGAGGAGACATCATGTCTGAAAAGATCAGGGCAGCCTTATCTACCGAGGCCAACGCACAAGGCGGTTATGACTGGATCATCACTGCCGTAGAGGGGGATATTGGTTCAATGCCGCGTGTGGAGCGATCAACCCAGTCATTCCCCTCGGAGGCCGAGGCGAGGCGCGCCGGCGAGCGTCGCCTGGAAGAGATGCGCGTTGATTGAGCGCAGTGCCTGGCCTCGAAGATTTTCGCGCCCGTGCTCAGCGCCCCAAGCGTGACGATCCTGGATCAGGAGTCGCGTGCGTTCCCTGGCCTTTCAAAGGACCGGAGGACGACGGCCCAGGCATGCGCAATCCGCCCGCCCGGGTGTCTGCGCCGGGCGCGCGGATTCCCTGGCCGGAGCGTGAATGTTGCTGTTGCGACTGTTGCGCTGTCCCACTATTGGAACCCGTGGATCCCGGGGACACCGCTCTGGGTGTGTTCAGCGGCTGGTGGCCTGGCACAGCACCGGTCTGGCTTGATGGATCTACGCCCTGATATCGATATTGTGCTGATGCCGGCATGGCAGCACCCAGGGCCAGGACGAACACAACGGTTGAAACTAATCTCATAGCGTCCTTGTTGGAAGGTCACGGATCAATGCGGCTCAAGCGGGTAGCGTCAGGCCGCAGCGAGCAGATTACAGGAACCCAGGAGTCGCGCATGTGTCGCGATGCAATGATCCGTGGGTCGGCCGCCGGCTATTGCTCGTCATGTCAACGCATTGTAGTGAATGTAGCTCATAGTTACATTTTCGCTGTCGCTTCGGCAGGGGAGAAACGCCTACTATGCGGAGGTAGATGTTCAAGCTCGTCTGAGCTGTTCAATAAGTGCCGTGCGTTGTGCTCGTTGCCCTGATTGGTCTCGACTTGAATATCGCCGTCGGAGTAAGTCGCTCCAATTTCAGGAATTAAAGAAGTATGAAAACAGAAAATGGTATTGTGAAGTGGTTCAACAACGAAAAAGGCTTTGGCTTCATCACGCCTGAGGCGGGTGGCAAAGACTTGTTCGCTCACCACAGCGCAATTCTGGGTACCGGTTACAAATCGCTTGAAGAAAACCAGCGCGTTTCCTACGTTGCTGCTGAAGGCCAGAAAGGCCCACAAGCCACACAGATCCAGGTTCTCTGATCGCAGATTACGCCGATCCAGATCTCAGCATCTGGGTTGCTGTTAGCAAAAAGCCCGCAGGCGTTGGCCCAGCGGGCTTTTTCTATGGGAGAGCCTGTATGCGTCCTGGGACGAGTTCCTGGCGATCCCTCGGGGATGTGATGCCGACGAGGTGATGTCCGGCGCCCGGGCCGACGGATTACTTCAGGGCCTTTTCCTTGCGTGGAATCCAGCGCCAGAAGACGCCCGCAGCAATCAGGCCAAGCATGCCTGTGGCAGCAATCGCGGCGCTCAGGCTGGCCATTGCCGTTACCGCCGACAGCAGCAGGGGGCCGCCGCCGGTGCCCACGTCGGCAAGCATGCGCCAGATGCCGAGAAAGGCATGACGCCCAGCGGGCGGAGACGCGTCGGCACCGAGCGTCATGATGATGCCCGAGCCGATGCCGTTGCCCAGGCCGATGGCCAGCGAGACGGCCAGGAAGGCGGGCACGCCCGAGGCCAGGGGCATGATGAGCAGCGACAGACCCATGAGCAGGGTACAAGGAAGAGCGACCCAGATACGGCCATGCTCATCCATCACTTTACCGGCGGGATAAAACACCGCCATGTCGATGGCGGCGGAAAGCCCGTACACCAACGAGGCGGCGGCGGGATCCAGGCCGAGATGGTCGGCCCACAGCGGTATGACGACTTGGCGCGACCCACGCAGGGCGCTGACCAGCAAGGCGCCCAGTCCCAGCGTTGCAAACACACGGGCATGGCTGCGCATGATGTCCAACAGGCGCGGCGGTGCGCTGGTCTGTCCGGGGGAGGCGCTGCGTGTTCGGGTGACCAGTTCCGGAAGGGTCAGGGCAAGCCAGGCGGCGGCGAACATGGCCAGGACAGCCACCCAGTAAGCGCCGGACAGTCCCATCAGGTAGATCATTGCCGCGCCTGCGAACGGACCAATGAAAACGCCTATGCGCATCGTCCCTGCCAGAGTGGACAAGGCGCGGGCACGCATCTCTACAGGTACGGCTTCGATCAGGTAGGCCTGGCGGGCAAGGGCAAACACCGATGATCCCATGCCAACCATGAGTACCCCTGTGGCGAGCATCCACAGATGCACTGCAAAGATGCACATGAGCAGGGCGAGGGCGCTGAACAGTGCAGCACCTACGATGGCGCGCTTCTCTCCGACACGACTGGTGATCAGGGCGGCGGGCACATTGCTGACCAGCGAGCCCACACCGATGAGCGCCACGATCAGTCCCGACATGGCAACGGTTGCGCCCAGCTCTCTGGCGGTAAGCGCGATGACCGGAAGGATCGCGCCGTTGGCCACACCGTAAAGTACAGAAGGTCCGAAGGCCGATACTGCAATTTTCTTCAGACTGAATGGTGTGTCAGGCATGTAGACGCGGGCAATAGAAGGGCAAGGGGGCATTCTGACACCCCTGGCTCCGTACGGCAATTTGTCAGGTTGCACCCAGGTAATGAGACTACTCTAGGCACAGGGCCTACTTCTTTGGATATATCGTGGCGCGACGCTCTTCTTTCTTCATACGCTTTTTGATGCTCGGAGTCCTGGCGCATGTCTATGTGGGCGTGCGCCTGATACCGGATGCTGCACTCACGCTTGCCCAGAGTCTGGTGGCTGCGATGTGCCTGGCGATCATTTGTATTGCCATCCCACAAGGCATGCTGCGACGGTCGCACGGCTCGGCGGCCAGCGATCACATTGCCTGGGCAGGACTGCTGGCGATGGGTTTTTTCTCGTCGTTGTTTGTGTTGACCCTGGCGCGCGAGATCGTGTTGTTGCTGGCCTGGGCCGTCAACGCGTTTGTTCCGGCACTGGATATGGGCGTGCTGCGTCGCGTGAGTGCCCAGGCGGTGCCCGTGCTCGCAGCAGTGGCGTCGCTGGCTGGGTTTTTCAATGCCCGGCGCCGTGCCCGTGTGGTGAGAGTCGAAGTGCCGATTGCGGCTCTGCCAGCTGGGCTGGAAGGCTTCACCATCGTGCAGATCACCGACATCCATGTCGGACCGACGATCAAGCGCGGCTACGTGCAGGCGATAGTGGATGCCGTCAATGCCATCGAGCCCGACATGGTGGCGATCACGGGGGACGTGGTGGACGGAAGCGTGAGCACGCTGGCCGAGCACACGGCGCCGCTAGCGCAACTGCGTGCAAGACGCGGTATCTACATGGTCACGGGTAATCATGAATACTACTCGGGTGTGCAGGCCTGGGTGCAGGCGTTCAGACAGATGGGCATGCATGTGCTGATCAACGAACACGTCACGTTTTTGCACCAAGGGGCCACCGTGGTGGTGGCAGGGGTGACGGACTACAACGCCGGGACCGTGTTTGCCGAGCATGCCAGCGATCCCGTCGCCGCGATGGCGGGCGCGCCTGCACAGGCTGGGTTGCGCCTGTTGCTGGCGCATCAGCCCCGCTCGGCGGCCCAGGCCGAGCGGGTTGGCTACGACCTTCAACTTTCGGGCCATACGCACGGTGGACAGTTCTTTCCTTGGGGATTCTTCGTGCGATTGCAGCAACCTTTTACCGCAGGCTTGCACCGCCTGGGGTCGATGTGGGTGTACACCAGCCGAGGTACGGGCTATTGGGGGCCGCCCAAGCGACTGGGGGCACCATCGGAAATTACCTGCCTGAGGCTGGTGCGGGCGTGAGTAGTAGAAGGCTGGTCAGCCTCCTGTGCGTTTGACCGGCCAGCCTTTCGCCTGCAGGATGGGCTCGACGCGGCTGCGGTGGTCGCCCTGGATTTCGATGACGCCATCTTTGACGGTGCCGCCAGAGCCGCACTGGCTGCGCAGTTGTTTGCCCAGCGCCTCGAGATCGGCCGGCAGCAGGGGCACGCCTCGAACGATCGTCACGCCCTTGCCCTTGCGGCCTTTGGTTTCGTAGGACAGACGCACGCCACCTGATGTGGGCGGCATCTGAGGACCGGCCTGGGCCGCAGCGTTGTTTGCTGCCAGCCGCGTGGCCGGATCGGTGGAATAGACCAATGTGCTGGAAGAATGGCGTTTGATGATGCGAAACCTGTTCAGTCGTGCGCGTTCGGCGCGTGCAGGAGATGAAGATCACATCATACCGCGGCACAGTTGCTATCATCGGTAGCCGCGAGCGTGCTCGCCTCTGGTCGTCGCCACTGCTCTGGCGGCTTTCACTTCCATCTTTCTCAGTTGTCGATCATGGTTTGTTTCCTATCCCGTCTGCGCCGTTCCTTTATCTTCATCGCGCTGTCGATGGCAGGCGTACTGGCCTGCAGCCCTGGTGTGCACGCCGCCGCGTTCACGCCTAAGCTCGGCCAGTCTGGAAAGGATGTCATGTGGCTGCCGACGCCCGATGCGCTCGTGACGCGTCTGCTGAAAATGGCGCAACTGACCTCTGCAGATACTCTGGTGGATCTGGGGGCCGGCGATGGCAAGATCGTCATCGCTGCGGCGCGGGATTTCGGTGCGCAGGCGCGTGGGGTGGAATACGATCCCCGTCTGATCGACGTGGCGCAAGCCGCCGCAAAGCAGGCCGGCGTCGATTCCAGGACACGTTTCATCCAGGGCGATATCTTCGAAGCCGACTTCTCGGATGTCGATGTGGTGGCCATGTACCTGTTGCCGCAGCTCAACCTGCGCCTGCGTCCGACGCTTCTGGCGATGAAACCCGGCACGCGGATCGTGACGCACTGGTTCGACATGGGCGAATGGAAAGCCGATGAAACGACTGAGGTCGAGAATCGTCCCGGCTATCTCTGGGTCGTGCCGGCCAATGTGCACGGCACCTGGCAAGTGCAGCCCGCTCGTGCCGCGGCCGGTGGCGGCGCCGCGAACGTGGCATCACCGATCGATGAGCTGACATTCACCCAACGTTATCAAATGGTCGAAGGCGTGTTGGCTTTGAGCGATGTGAAGGCGTCCCTGCTCGAACCCGCGCTGGTAGGGTCCCATCTCAGCTTTGGATTCACGGATCTTCAGGGCGTGCGCCAGCAGGCCCGGGCCACGATCGAGGGTAATGTGATGCAGGTGCAGGTGCGGCCCTGGTCCAGAATGGATGCCGGGGAATCGAGCGCAACCGCCACGGCACCGTGGACGTTCACTGCTCATCGTGTAGGGAATGCAGATCCTCTTCCCGGTAGCGAGCCCGCCGGTGAAGCCGAGATGAACGCTGCTATAGCATCCCTGGGCAATGAATGACACCAGAGCGTCAGCGTGTCCGGCTGTTTTTCGTACCCAGCACGTGGGGCATCACTCGGCGCCAGAGTACCTCGGGCGCAGGCCGCTCCGCCTGGACATGCACGTAGACGTACCAGTGAGGTGTGGCCTGGGTGGGTCCTGGCCAGTGCTGAAACAGGCGGTAGCTGGCCTGTGCGGGGTCGGAAGGGGGGACCGTGCCAGATTGGCAAAAGCCTGGGGCGGGAAATGTCTCGCCAGGATTGGGGTGAGGGAACACCCACCCGTCGAGTTCGCCGCCGTAAAAATAGCAATAGTGCATCTTTTTTTCCGGGCGGAAATGGTCAAGCCAAGTCTTGCGAGTCGGTCTTGACGTGAGTGTCAGCTACTGCGCGCGCGCACCAGGTCGGCTGCGAGTTCACTGAGTTGATTCTTGTAATGTTCGCACGCGCCGTCATGGCCTTCGGCTCGTGCACGTTCATAGCTCGTGCGAGCCTGTGCCTGGCGTTGCTCGATTTCCTTGATGCGTTGTTCTTGGGTCGATGACATGTATTGGCGTCCTTGATCGCTGATAATGCGAAGTTGTACTGCAAAACTGGTACGTTGTAACGTTTTAAATCGCTATTCTGTTCATCAGGCGCACAGACTGTCGCGAAAATCACAGCAAGCCCTACATTAACCCCCTGTGTGACCGTGGCGCGAGGATCATTCCGACACCACGGCGATGCTAAGCTCTGGAGTTGTCCGCCTTTAATCGCGACCGCCTCATGATCATCCCGCCTGTCAGCACAACCTCACTTCCACTGCCTGCGGTTCATGCCGTCATTCTCGACATGGACGGTACTTTGTTGGATACCGAAACGGTGTACAAGGCGTGCACGCTGGATACGCTTGCCAAACTGGGCTGGCCGGACCAGTTCGACCTGATCCACGACATGGTGGGCCTGTCCAGCGCCAAGTGCGATGCCTTGCTGGTCGCGCGTCTGGGTCCTGAGTTCCCGCTCGCCCAGTACCACGACATCTTCAGGGCCGGTCGTGCCGCTCGCGTCCAGGCAGGTATCGCGCTCAAGCCGGGCACCTTGACGCTGCTCGACTTGCTGGGCCAGGCGCAGTTTCCGGCAGCCATAGCCACGTCATCGTCGCGCGTGGCTGCAGAGCAGCATCTGAGCATTGCCGGCATTCGCTCGCGTTTCGAGACGGTGGTGACTGTGGACGATGTGGCGCAGGCCAAGCCGGATCCCGAGGTGTATCTGCGCGCAGCAGCGCTGCTGGGCGTCGAACCGCGTCATTGCGTCGCAGTGGAGGATTCCGCAGCAGGGGTGCTGGCCGCAAGCCGGGCAGGGATGTCTACTTATATGGTTCCCGATATGAATGGCCCGGATGCAGACACTTTGAAGCTTTGCACCGCCGTCTGTAAGGACTTGACGGAATTCGTTGAGATTTTGGTCGATCGTGTGCCACGGTTGCGATCCGTCATGACCGACAGCGCTGTCTGAGCGCACGCAGAGCGGGCGGGCGCGTGTGCCATGCCGCCGGCTCCCATGCACCGATCTATCCTGGTTTCCGATCTATCCTGGTTTGGCAGCATCGTCGTGGGTGACCCAGCGGACCCCGGCCCCGGGAGTCA
>JAEYZR010000313.1 GCA_023427945.1 Pseudomonadota bacterium
GCCTTCGAGCCCGGCGCCGACGGGTGATCAGACGGGGTCGGCCCCGCTGGTCAAATGCTGCATGAATGTGCGACTCAGCTCAGTCTGTGGGCGCAGCGCACTCCACAGGAGATGGCTGTGAACCTGAACATCCGGCGTCAATGGGCGGCTGGTCAGTCCTTGCACGGGCAATGCATTCAACAGGCTGGACTCCACCAGCGCCACGCCGGCGCCGTGAAAGGCCAGCACGATCCCGGTCATGGATGTCGCCACCTCGATCTGTATGTTCAGAGGGCGATTCAGGAACGGCGTCAGGCGTCTGCGCAGTATCGCCTGCGGGACATACGTAATGACCGGGTAGGGCACCAAGTCATCGATCGAAATGGATGCCAGCTGGGCCAGGGGATGGGTCGCCGGAAAAATACAGCTCAGTTGTGCATGCCCCAACGGCAGCGACTGAATGCCTTCATGTTCGTCCGGTGAAAATGCGACCCCCAGATCGACCTGTTCGTTGACCAGCCGTTGCGCGATGAGGTTGGAATCCATCGACTGCAGCGAGATACGCACCTTGGGGCGTGTGCGTACGAACTCGGCGACCTTTCGGGCCAGCCACACATTCGCAATCGGCGAGCTTGCGGCGATGGACAGCGATCCGTGTATGCCTTCGGCAAGGTCATGGCTGAAGCGCTCCAGTGCCGACACGCGATCAAAAATGTCCTGGACCTCGGGCAGAAGCGAGCGTGCCTCTGGCGTGGGCACCAGTCGTCCGCTCTGACGCTTGAACAGCACGAAACCCAGGCGTTGCTCCAGATGCTTGATGGTCGCGCTCACGGCAGGTTGCGTCACATGCAGCAGCGCGGCCGCACCCGTGATGGAGCCGGACACCATCACGGCATGGAACGATTCCAGATGACGCAGTTGAATCCGCGCAAGCATGTAAGAGGCTGTCCTTATAAGCCAGGCTTATGGCTGGCAACGGTTATGTGATTGGCCGCTTGCCTGGTCGCTACCTAGAATCGATGCCTTCCTGCGCATGGGCCCGGTGGCTCGCGAGGACTTCGACAGGAGTGATCATGCAGTCGACAACGGAAACGGTATACCGTCCGAAACAAGAGAATCTGTACTTTCCCAAGTATCCCACTTTTGAATCGGTGGAGGACGAGCGCTGGCATCGCCGGCAACGGCTGGCCGCGGTCTGTCGTGTGTTTGCCAAGTTTGGCTACGAGTACGGTTTCGCCGGGCACGTGACCGTGCGCGACCCCGAGCATCCCAACCTGTACTGGACCAATCCGTTCGCAATGGATTTTGGCCGGGTCACGGCAAGCGACATGTTGCTGGTCGACCACGCAGGTACCGTGCTCCAGGGCAGCTGGGCAGTGAATCGTGCGGGCTTTGTGCTGCACTCCGCCATCCACGAAGCGAATCCGCAGCTGGTCGCCTCCTGTCATGCGCACACCACCCATGGTATGGCCTGGGCAGCACTGGGCCGGATGCTCGATCCGATCACGCAAACCGCATGCGGTTTCTATGAAGACCAGGCATTGATCACGGAAGAGGCAGGTGCCGTTGTGGTCGATGACGAGAAAGGACATGCCGTTGCGCGCGCCTTCGGTCAGGCAAAGATTGCCATTCACCAGAATCACGGTCTGTTTTCGGCTGGACGGGACTCAGTCGAAGAAGCGGCCTGGTGGTTCATCGCTGCCGAACGCGCCTGCGAAATTCAGCTCAAGGCCGAGGCCACCGGATCGCCACTGAAGATGATCGACCGCGAAGCCGCGCTGCACTCCAAGAAACATCTGGCGACGCCCTTCATGGCATGGCTGCACTTCCAACCCATCTACGACGCCGTCGTGCGCGAACAGCCCGATTGTTTGCTGTAGAAGGGCGCGCACGACCGGCTAGACACAACAATAAATGATCCAAAGGAGAGAGTAATCATGAACCATTCCATTCGTGCAGTGATGAGTGCCGCAGCGTTGATCGGTGCCGGACTCTGTAGTTCCGCATGGGCCGCATGGCCCGACGACAAACCCATCGAACTGGTCGTCGGGTTCGCCGCGGGTGGAGAGACCGATGTGCTGGCGCGTACTTTGGGGCCTTTCATACAGAAGCACCTTTCCAGCTCGGCCAACATCGTCATCGTGAACAAACCCGGCGCTTCCGGTGCGATTGCCAACACCTATGTCCAGCGTGCGCCCAAGGACGGCTACACCGTGGCAATGGTCAATACGCCGCCCATGAACTTCATGCCGCTGGTGCAGTCCACCACTTACGATCCGGACCAGTTCGCGCTGGTGGGCCGTGTCGTGAGCGACCCCACTTTGCTCGTGGTGCGCGACGATAGCCCCTACACCTCGCTCAAGGAACTGGTCGCTGCAGTCAAGGCCAAGCCGGAAAGCGTGTCGATCGGTCAGAACGGTCTGGGCAGCAATGGCGGGGTGGCGTTGAACATTCTCATGCTGGAAAGCGGCGCTTCGTTTACCGAGGTGCCGTTTTCGGGGACGGGGCAGTCCAAGATCGCTTTGATGGGCCGGCACGTGGACATGATCTTTGCCAGCCATACGGCGGTTCCCAATCCGGCGGGCGAACAGACCAGGCTGCGCATCCTGGCGCAATTCATGCAGGACAGGGCACCTTTCCTGTCGGACGTGCCGACCGCCAGGGAGCAGGGGTTTGACGTAGTCGTGCCCTCGGATCGCGGCCTGGCCGTTCACAAGGAGGTGCCTGCGGCCATTCGCGAAAAACTGCAGGCTGCGCTGGAGGACGCCCTGAAAGACCCCGGCTTCTTGGAGGCAGCCAAGGCATTCTCGGCCATCCTGGCCTACCAGCCGGGCAAGCAGTGGCAGGCCGAGATCGACGAAGCCAAAGAGCCGATGACGCGCCTGGCTGCCGAGCTGAAAAAGAGCGGACGCCTGCCGGGCTCGTGATGATCCGGGCGCACGCCTGCCCGTGATGGGATAAGCGGCGCCGGCTCAGGCCGCGGCGCTGCGCACCACGCAACCCATCATTGCAGTGCCTGGATCACCGCCGCGGTCATTTCGGTGCACGACGCCTTGCCGCCCAGGTCTGCCGGAACGTGCACTCGTTCGGCGAGTACCTTTTCGACGGCAGCCTCCACACGCAGGCCTGCCTCGCTCATCGCCTGATCGCCGTGGCCGTCGCCCAGCCAGCGCAGCATCAGCGCGCCCGACAGAATGGTCGCCAGCGGACTGGCGATGTTCTTGCCTGCGATGTCCGGGGCCGATCCGTGCGCGCCCTGGAACAGGCCGTGGTGGTCACCGAGTTCCGCCGATGCAGAAAGCCCCATGCCGCCGATGGTGGCCGCACCCAGGTCGGAAATGATGTCGCCGAACATGTTCTCGGCCACGATCACGTCATAGAAGTCGGGACGCTTGAGCAGATGCACAGTGATGGCATCGGCGTAGGCGTAGTCGATCTCCACGTCGTCGTAGTCCTGTGCGACCTCATCGCATACCGAACGAAAGAAGACATAGGTGCGCAGTATGTTCGCCTTGTCGCACACGGTGACGCGGCGCTTGCCGTCACGTGGTGCGCCGTTGCGCTTGCGAGCCAGATCGAAAGAGAAGCGTGCGACGCGTTCGATGCCCTTGCGTGTCACCACGATGGTGTCGGTGGCCACTTCGCCGCGCAGCACGATGCCGCCGCCACGGCTGGCATACAGGCCTTCGGTATTCTCGCGCACGATCACATAGTCGATCTGCCCGGCCTGCCAGCGCTTCAACGGCGATTCGGCGCCCGGATACAGCCTGATCGGCCGTACATTGGCGTACAGGTCCAGCTTGAATCGAAGTTGCAGATGCAGGTCGTTGCCGACTTCGGTGCCATCGGGATAGTTGATGCCCGGGATGCCTGCCGCCCCATGCAGGATGGCGTGGGCGCCTTTGCAGGCAGCAAACGTGGCTTCCGACAGCACGGCACCGGTCTTGGCGTAATGGTTGGCCCCCCCTTCGTGACTCTGGAAATTGAGCGTGTCGTTGCCGCAGGCGGCTTTGAGCACTGCAATTGCCGATTGACACACTTCCGGACCGATACCGTCGCCGTCGAGTGTGACGATGTCATAACTGGCCATGTTGATCTCCTTCGAATGTTCTGGTTTTAGGGGGGGGCACATCAGGGCCTTGACTGTACATGCGAACGCAGGCGGCTGCTTCGAAAAGGCGTGTGTAACGCTAAAAAATACTTCTTGCCGTTCGACAATGGTATCGATACCATAACTCGAAAAGGTTTTGCGGGTGGTCGATCCGCAAGGCTTCATTCAGAGCCAGGAGACTGTAGTGAACCGTTCCGAGAAATTCCGCGACTTGTTGAAAAAACCGCCGTTCGTGTGCATGGGTGCCCACGACGCGGTGACGGCCATGCTGGCTGAACAGGCCGGCGCGCCTGCCATCTACGTCAGCGGCTTCGTCGCCTCTGCCATCGTCGCAGGCAAACCGGATGTCGGCCTGCTCTCGCAAACCGAAATGTTCGAGCACATTCGTCGCATCTGCCGCGTCACGACTGTTCCCGTGTTTGCCGATGCCGATACGGGCTATGGTGGTGTGCTCGATGCGCAGCGCACGATCAAACTGTGGGAAGAGGCCGGTGCCTCGGTGCTGCACCTGGAAGACCAGGCGGTGCCCAAGAAGTGCGGTCACTTTGCAGGCAAGCAACTGGTGTCCAAGGAAGAGATGCGCCAGAAACTGCGTGCCATGCTCGATGCGCGCAGCGACCCCAATTTCTTCGTCGTGGCCCGCACGGACGCCATAGGCGTGACCGGTTTGAGCGATGCGCTGGATCGCCTCGAGTCGTACGCGGAAATGGGTGTGGATGGCCTGTATGCCGATGCACCCGAAAGCGTGGAGCAGATGCAGGAGATCGTGCGCCGGCTCAAGCCCCTGGGATTGCCCATTCTGTTCAACATGGTGCGCTCGGGAAAAAGCCCGATTCTTTCGCTCAAGCAGGTCTATGACATCGGGTTCGACTACGCGCTGTGCCCCGTCGAACCAATGCTCGCCATGCACAAGGCCGTCAAGGAAATGATGGAGACCTTCATGCGCGAGGGCTGCAACACCGAGGCGATCGCCGATCGCCTGACCTCTTTCGAGGACTTCAACCATTTCGTTGGCCTGGACCGCATTACCCAGTACGAGTCGAAGTACGCCGTCTGACACGTAGTTTTTCCACAAAAAAAGCGGCACCGGTACCGGCGGTATACGTCGGATCACGGT
This sequence comes from Pseudomonadota bacterium, assembly GCA_023427945.1. Classification (GTDB taxonomy): domain Bacteria; phylum Pseudomonadota; class Gammaproteobacteria; order Burkholderiales; family Burkholderiaceae_B; genus Schauerella. Next base: position 5,208 of record JAEYZR010000313.1, read on the forward strand.
GCCCAATGGAGACAAGACATGAAGAAATGGATTCGCGTAGCGCTCATTGCCCCGGTGTTCGCACTGGGGAGCCTGTCGGCCCATGCTCAGCCGGCCAAGTTTCCCGATCGGCCCGTCACGCTGGTCGTGCCCTATTCGCCCGGAGGAGGCAGCGACAACATCGCGCGTGCCACGGCAAACTTCCTGTCCAAGCATTGGGGCCAGACGGTCGTGGTGGAAAACCGGCCGGGCGCTGACGGCATGATTGCCACGCGCCAGGTGTACCGCTCGCCGGCAGACGGCTACACCATGCTGATCTCGATTCCCGCCATCGCCGCGCTCAAGTACATCAACAATTCCACGTCCGAGAGCGACCCGCTGAAGGAGTTGCGTGCGGTCAGCATGCTGGCCTCGGGGCCCACCGGCATCGTCGTCAAGGGCGATACTGCCATCAAGTCCATCGATGACCTGAAACGCGAGTGCAGCAAACCCAAGGCCGACTGCAGCTGGGCCAGCGGCGAGCCGTTCACCCTGCTGGCCGGAACCGGGCTGGTCGAGAAGATGGGCTTGAAGGACATGGTCAACGTGCGTTATGCCGGCACCTCGGCCGCGGTGAACGACATCATCGGCGGACGCGTGACGATGGTCGTCACCGGTCTGTCCTCGGTCGTGCCGCACCACAAGGCAGGCACCATGCGCATTCTTGCCCTGAGCAGCGACAAGCGCATGGAGCAGGTGCCCGACGTGCCGACCTATGCCGAGACCGGCCTGGGCGATGTGGACTTCACCCAGAACTGGTATGGCATATTCGTGCCGTCCAAGACACCTGATGCGGTGGTGCAGAACATTGCCGAGAGCATGAAGCTGGCGGCCCAGGACCCGGGCGTGCTGAAGGTCCTGCAGCCGCTGTTGATCCAGCCCGTCGGAAGCTCTCAGAAAGAGTTCGAGGAAACCGTCAAGCGCGCCCAGGCAACAGTGGATCGTCTCGCAGGCCATCTCAAGCAGCAGTAAGCTGGCGCGGGTCGGCGCGCCGTCGTCGTTCAGCGTAGAATCCCGGCACGAAAACAGGCCGCCCTGTCGCCGGGGTGGCCATCGCAGCGCGGGATGGTGTGTGGGCAGAAAGACGAACAACTCTGACGTATCGATGAAGGACGTGGCACGCCTGGCTGGCGTGTCGCCCATGACGGTGTCGCGCGCATTGCGTTCGCCCGATCTGGTCTCGCCTGCGGTGCTTGCGCGTGTGCAGGCCACCATCGAAAGCAGTGGTTATGTGCCCAATCGGGTGGCTGGCAACCTGTCGTCCAACCGCACCACGCTGGTCGCGCTGATCGTGCCCAGTCTGCGCAATGCACTTTATGTGGAAATGATCCAGGGGCTTTCCGACGTGCTCACTCCACGCGGTTACCACCTGATGATTTCGGACAGCGGCTACAGCCTGAAGCGCGAGGAAGAACTGATCGCCGCCCACGCAGCGCAGCGCGTCTGCGGGCTCGTCCTGCACAACACCCGCCATACGCCCAGGGCCGCGCAGATCCTGTCTGCCAATGCCATCACCTGTATCGAGACCGGTGACCTGGAATGCGACCCGGTGGACGTGGCCGTCAGCTATTCCAATCACGCAGCGGGCGCGGCGATGGCCGATCACCTGGTGGGGCTCGGCTATCGCCGCATGGGTTTTGCAAGCCTGCCTGTGCGCGGCAATGATCGTCTGTTGCAGCGCCGCCGTGGGTTTCTCACACGCCTGCGGGCACTGGGCTGTCCGGTCGATCCAGCGCTGGTACTGGAAGTCGGCCCAGGGCTGGCCAGCGGCTCGCAGGCGCTGGCGCACATCCTGCAGACCGATCCCGAGGTGGACGCCGTTTTCTTCGCGGGCGACGTGCTGGCCGCCGGCGCCATTTTCGAATGCCAGCGCCGCGGCCTGGACGTGCCAGGGCGGATTGCGGTGGCGGCCTCCGACGACAATGACCTGATGCAGCACACCTTGCCGCCGCTCACCACCGTGCGTTTTCCACGCTACGAAATCGGCGTGCGCGCGGCCGAGATCATCATCGCCCGCAGTGCCGAACGGGGCGAGAACGAGCCGCGCAAGGTCGACATGGGTTTCGAGGTCATCCGGCGCGGCAGCACCTGACGCCTGATCTAGGCGAAAGCCTGGCGCACGGCATCGAAAGCGGCACGCACCAGCGGGTCTTCGTAGCGGCTGCGCTGGGCAATGAAGGACAGTTCGCAACGCAGGGACAGCCCTTTCACCAGCACCAGACCGTGAGCCTGGGATTCACGCAACGCCACCGCGTCACGGGCCAGCGTCAGCCCCACGCCCGAACGCACCAGGTCGAGCATGGAAGATTCCTGATCGACTTCCGCCACCGTGTGGGCCTGCACGTTCAGTGCGTCGAACTTGCGCTGCAGCATCCGGCTGTGGGCCGAATCCGGCGGCGTCCATATCCAGGGCAGGGCCGCGATCTCGCGCCAGCCCAGGCCCTGTACCTGGGCGGCCCACCCCTTGGGTGCAATCACGTTGTACGAAAATACTATGAGCGGTTCGATCTGCAGCGGCGTGCGGCGTCGCGCCTGCGTGAAGGGTCCGATATGGAAGCCTGCATCCAGTCCACCCTGGACCACCAGCCGCTCGACCGAGCCCGACATGGCTTGCGAGAGCACCGTGCGCACGTGGGGGTGACGCGAGACCAGGTGATGCAGTGTGGTGCCCAGCCGTATGAATTCCGGGTTGAGTATGGTGCCTATGCGCAAGGACCCACGCAAGGCCTGGCCCAGGGTGCCGGCCTGACGCTCGAAGGCCTCCAGTGCGTCCAGCACCCGCTGTGCGGCGGGCAAGGCCGCACGACCGTCGTCGTTGAGTGCCAGGCCATGCGGCGTACGCGTGAACAGCGCAACGCCTACAGCGGCCTGCAAGGCCTTCAGTTGCAGGCTCAGGGCCGGCTGAGTGAGATGCAGACTGTCTGCTGCGCGCGTCAGGCTGCCTTCGCGGGCGACCGTCAGAAAAGTGCGTAGATGTTTGGCGTCCATGTCGCAGGCCGAATCGGCAGTGATATTAGACATACTTATAACGTTGATTTGAACAAGTCAATGGACGGCGCGCCCGAAAGAGGACAAAGTGCGACACCAGATCTGCGGTCATGTGGTGCAATCCATGACGCCAGTACGCGTGCGACGTGCCCGGCAGCAAAGACAGGAGACATTCGTGCAGACATACGACTACATCATCGTGGGCGCCGGCTCAGCCGGTTGCGCGCTGGCCAACAGGCTGAGCGCCGACCCTGGCAAACAGGTGCTGCTGCTGGAGGCCGGCGGGCGCGACAACTACCACTGGATCCACATTCCGGTGGGCTATCTGCACTGCATCGGCAATCCCCGCACTGACTGGATGTTCCGTACCCGCGCCGAGCCCGGGCTGGATGGGCGTTCGATCATCTACCCGCGCGGCCGCACGCTGGGGGGCTGCTCGTCCATCAACGGCATGATCTACATGCGTGGCCAGCGCGAGGACTACGACGGCTGGGCCGAACGGCTGGGCGACCCGGGGTGGTCATGGGACAGCGTTCTGCCCTACTTCAAACGCAGCGAAGACTATCACCGTGGCGCCGACGAGATGCATGGTGCGGGCGGAGAATGGCGGGTGGAACGCCAGCGCCTGCGCTGGGACATTCTGGAAGACTTTGCCGAAGCTGCCGTGCAGAGCGGCATCCCGAAAACCGAGGACTTCAACCGCGGCAACAACTTCGGGGTCGGGTATTTCGAGGTGAACCAGAAGGCGGGCTGGCGCTGGAACACGTCCAAGGCTTTTCTGCGTCCGGTGCGCAAGCGCCAGAATCTGCGGGTGAGCGTGGGGGCGCAGGTCAAGCATCTGAACTTCGAGGGCAGGCACTGCACGGGTGTGACCTTGCTGGACGGGCAGACATTCCAGGCGCGTGCCGAGGTGGTGCTGTGCGCCGGTGCCGTCAATTCGCCGCATCTGCTCGAGCTCTCCGGCATAGGCAATCCCGATATTCTTGGCGCCGCCGGTATCGCGGTGCGTCATGCCCTGCCTGGTGTGGGCGAGAATCTGCAGGATCATCTCCAGTTGCGCGTGGTCGCGCAGGTCAAAGGGCCCAAGACACTGAACCGCATCGCATCCACCTGGTGGGGGCGCGCCGGCATCGGCATGGAATATCTGCTGCGCCGCTCCGGCCCGATGAGCATGGCTCCCTCGCAACTGGGCGCCTTCGCCATGTCCGACGACACGCAGCAACGCCCGAACGTGGAGTTCCATGTACAGCCGTTGTCGCTCGGTGCGTTCGGTGAACCGCTGCACACCTTCGACGCCTTCACCGCCAGCGTGTGCAACCTGCGTCCAAGTTCACGCGGCAGTGTGCACGCGACCAGTGCACAGGCCGATGTCGCGCCTGAGATTGCCCCCAACTATCTGGCCACCCGGGAGGATCGCGAGGTGGCGGCAGATTCGGTGCGGCTGGTGCGCCGGATTCTTCAGGCGCCCGCCCTGGCACGTCATCAGCCGCAGGAGTGGCTGCCCGGCGCGCAGGCGCAAACGCAGGAAGAACTGATGGCGGCAGCGAGCAAGATCGGCACGACCATCTTCCATCCCGTGGGCACCTGCGCCATGGGCACCGACCCCGACGCCGGCGCAGTGGTCGATGCGCGTCTGCGCGTGCACGGCATGACTGGTCTGCGGGTGGTGGATGCCTCGGTCATGCCGAGCATCACGTCGGGCAATACGAACTCACCCACCATCATGATCGCCGAGCGCGCCGCCGATCTCATGCGTGAGGATGCCGCCTGAGGTTCGGGCTCGCGTAGGCAGCGCGCGCCAGTGTGGTTATTATTGTCCGATAACCAGGAGCGCGACGTATGACTCAATCCTCTGATTACACACCGCCAAAAGTCTGGACGTGGGACAAGGACAAAGGTGGCGGCAGCGCCGTCACCGCGTTGAACCGCCCGGAATCGGGCGCCACCCACGAAAAGGAACTGCCTGTCGGGCGCCACCCGCTGCAACTGTATTCGCTGGCCACACCGAACGGCCAGAAGGTCACCATCCTGCTCGAAGAGTTGCTTGCGCTAGGCCACACAGGCGCCGAGTACGATGCCTGGCTCATCCGCATTGGCGACGGCGACCAGTTCGGCAGCGGTTTTGTCGAAGTCAATCCCAACTCCAAGATTCCGGCGCTGATGGATCGTAGCGGTGCACAGCCTGTCAGGGTTTTCGAATCCGGGGCGATACTGATGTACCTGGCCGAGAAGTTCAACGCCTTTCTGCCCACCGAACCCGCTGCGCGCGCCGAGTGCCTGTCGTGGCTGTTCTGGCAGATGGGCAGCGGGCCTTACATAGGCGGTGGCTTTGGCCATTTCTATGCCTACGCACCCGTGAAGATCCAGTACGCCATCGACCGTTTCACGATGGAGGCCAAGCGTCAGCTCGACGTGCTGGACAAGCGCCTGGCGTCCAACGCCTACATTGCCGGCAGCGACTACACCATTGCCGACATGGCGATCTGGCCCTGGTATGGCGGGCTGGTCAATTTTGGCCAGTATGGCGCGGCGGAGTTCCTGTCGGTGCAGGACTACAAGCACCTCAAGCGCTGGGCCGACGAAGTAGGTGCCCGTCCGGCCGTCAAGCGCGGACGCATGGTCAATCGGGTCAATGGCGACCTGGCCAGCCAGTTGCACGAACGGCACGATGCGTCCGACTTCGACACCCGCACCCAGGACAAGCTGGCGGGCGAGGCAAAATAGCATGTGAGGCTGGACGGCGATTCCGCTCAGGCGGCTTGTCGTCCGACCAGCTTTCGCCCGATGAGCAGCTTGAGTATCGGATTGCTGCCTGCCGAGATCCGGTTCACCCGTGCATCGGCGTAAGCGCGGGCAATGGGCGAGTCCCACATATAGCCCGCGCCGCCAAACAACTGAAGGCAGCGGTCGATCGCGCTGCCCTCGAGCTCGGAGGCACGCAGCTTCACTGCCGCCGCTTCCATGCCGTCAAGCGTGCCCGCCATGCGGCGGGCGATGCACTCTTCCACATACACCTGCATCACTCGGGACTGCGACCAGATATCGGCCAGTTCAAACTGGGTGTTCTGGAAGTCTGCGATGCGCTGGCCGAACGCCATGCGCTCGCGTGTGAAATCCAGTGTCCATTTCAGTGCAAGATTGGTCATGGACATCGATCGGATGGCCGAACTCAGCCGCTCCTGCTCCAGCACGTGCATGAGATAGCCCAAGCCTGCATGGGCCTGGCCGATCAGGTGCGTGGCGGGTACTCGCAACTGATCGAAGAACAGTTCGAGCGTGTCCTGCGCGCGTCGGCCGATCTTCTTCATCAGCCCACCTCGGGAAAAGCCAGGACGGTCCGATTCAACCAGGAACAGGCTGATTCCCTGGCCATCGGCGTCGCTGGTCTGGCAGGCGACGACCACGGCGTGTGCCTGCTGGGCGTTGGTGATGTACACCTTCTGGCCCGTGATCACGTAGTCGTCGCCATCGCGCACGGCACGCGTGCGCATGGCCCTCAGGTCGCTTCCGGCGTGCGGCTCGGTCATGGCGATGGCCAGTATCGCTTCGCCGGACACGGCCCGGGGCAGCCAGTGTGCTTTCATGGCCTCGCTGCCATAGTGCAGGAGGTAGGGCGTCGCGGTATCCACATGGCCGGCAAGCAAGGGGCCCGCGCCACCGGCTTCGGCCATCGCCTCGGTCACGATCACGTTGTACAGGAAGTCCGCCGCGGCGCCGCCATAGATTTCCGGCATATCGCAGCACAGCAGTCCGGCCTCTCCGGCCTGCAGCCAGACGCTGCGCGGCACCGTGCCGGCGTCTTCCCATGCTTGCCGGTGGGGCAGGATCTCGCGTTGCACGAAACGCTGCGCCATTGCCTGGAACATCCGGTGTTCGGGTGTGAAAAATCGTTCTCCGATGGAGGCAATGTGAGGCACTGTCATGACAATGATTCCTGTGCATAGCGCTGCCTGAGCGCGAGCTTGTCGATCTTGCCTGCTCCATTCTTGGGCAGCGCAGGCAGAAAGATGACGGTCCGGGGTTGTTTGTATCGCGCCAGGCGTCCCTGCAGGTCGGCCAGCACGCTGTGAGCATCGCTCGTCAGGCCGGGGCGCAGGCAGATGATGGCGCAGACCGCTTCACCCCATTTTGGATCGGGCACGCCGATCACCGCCGACTCCAGCACGCAGGGGTTTTCGGCCAGCCGGGCTTCCACTTCGACGGCATAGACGTTTTCCCCGCCGCTGATGATCATGTCCTTGCTGCGGCCGTGGATCGTGAGGTAGCCCTCTTCGTCCATCGCACCCAGGTCGCCCGTGCTCAGCCAGCCCTGCTTGAGCACGGCGGCGGTTTCTGCCGGCTTGCGCCAGTAACCCGCCATCACGTTCGCCCCGCGCATGGTGATCTCGCCGATGCTGTCCGGTGGCATTGCCTGCCCGTGCGCATCGACGATCTTCACGTCCGAGAAGATCGGTGCGTGCCCCGCGGTCATGCCTTTTTCTTCAGGAGAGGAGGGCGCCAGCGCGCTCACCAGCGGTGCGGCTTCTGTCAGCCCGTAGCGTTGGATGACCTTGATGCCGCGCGCGTTGTAGCGTGCGATCAATGCCTGTGGCAGGGGCGCGCCGCCGATGATCACGGCACGCAGGCTGGCAAGATTCGTGGTGTCGAAGATCGGGCTTGCGGCCATCATGGTGTACATGGACGGCACGCCCGCCACGATGGCGATACGTTCGTCGGCGATACGCCTGAGCAGCCGGTCGGCATCGAAGCTGCGCTCCAGATGAAGCTGCGCGCCTCGCAGAAAGCTTTCCATGAAGGTGGACACGGGTGCGGCATGGAACAGGGGCGCGGACACCAGCACGCGGTCAGTCTGCAGGCCGCCCTGGGCCAGGATGGTGTTCAGTGTGTTCCAGAATACGTTGCCATGCGTGAGCATCACGCCCTTGGGCCGGCCAGTACTGCCGGACGTATACAGCAACCAGGCGGTGTCGTCCCAGCCCACCTCGCTCATGGGGGGCGCGGGCGGCAAGGCCGGGGTGGCACATGCCCGGGCAAAGGCGTCGTCGCCTTCCCGGTCGGAGAGCAGGTAGCGGGGGCAGCGGCAGGCTTGCCGGAACGCGGGCAGATGTGCGGCAAACGATGATCCGACGATCAGCAGTGCGGCCTCGCAATCGTTCAGCGTATCGATGAACTCCGGCACCGAGAGACGAAAATTCAAGGGCACGAACAGCGCGCCAAGATGAGCCGCCGCAAACAGGGTGATGGCAAAGCGGGCGTCGTTGAAATCCAGAAACGCGATGCGGTCACCCGGCTTCACACCCTGTGCATGCATCCATGCCGCCAGGGCCATCACTTCCCGCTCCAGTGCGCCGTAGGTCCAGCGCTCGGCCGTATCCGGCGTGTGCCAGTAGACCAGGCCGCAGGTGTCAGGCGCCATGCGTGCGCGTTTATGTAGCCAGCCCGCAAGGTTTGCATGTGTGGCGGGCGCAGGTGCAAGCACCGTCATTGGCCGGACTCCGCGGGTCTGGCCACGTCGGTGGTGCGCAGGCGCCTGTCCTTCTCGGTCTGCGCCTGGATGGCCGCGCGCGCCGTCTGCCACTGTTCGTCGGTCCAGTCCATGTACTGCGTGAAATAGGCGCCTTGCGCCAGGTGGTAGGCACCGTCCAGGGCGATGGTCTCGCCCGAGAGCCACTGGCAGCCGTCGGCCATCAGAAACGCCGCCAGATTGCTCAGTTCGCTCATCTTGCCCAGACGACGCCAGGGATTGTCGGCCGTCTCGCGCACATGCGCATCCTTGCCGGGGCGAAGACGTGCCGTGGCACCTTCGGTCGGGAAGATTCCTGGCGCAATGGCGTTCAATCGAATGCCGTAGCGGCCCCATTCGGTGGCCAGCGACTTGGTCATGACATCGACCCCTGCCTTGGACATCGCCGAAGGCACCACGAAGGGCGATCCGGTCTTGACCCAGGTGGTCACGATAGACAGCACGGTGCCGGGCTGTCCCGATGCGATCCAGCGCCTGCCCACGGCATTGGTGATGTAGAACGTGCCGTGCAGCACGGTGTTGGCGATGGCGTCAAACCCGTTGGCCGACACGTTCTCAGTCTTGCTGATGAAATTGCCGGCCGCGTTGTTGACCAGCCCGGTCAACGGTTTTTCGGCCCAGAGTGTCTCGATCATGCGTTCGACTTGCTGCGCATCGCGCAGATCTACCGCATAAGTATCCACGCGGCCACCGAACTGATGCTTCAGTTCGGCGGCGGCTTCCAGCAGCACGCTCTCGCGCCGTCCGCACAGACAGAGTTCAGCGCCCAGTTCGAGCAGGCGCGCGGCGATTTCCTTGCCCAGCCCGGTCCCACCTCCTGTCACCAGGATCCGATGGCCGTGAAACAAGTCGGGTGCAAACATAAACAGCTCCAGAGACGATACGAGGGTTGGGCGCCACGCCTGGCGGGATGACGCCGTTCTTTCAGTTGATCTATTGCGGCTCCATGCCGCTTTTTGCGACGAGGTCGGCATAAACCTTGAGCTGCGTCTGCACCAGGGTGCGGAACTCGGCACTCGTTGATGGCGTGAGCGCAAAACCGATCGGCTCCATCTTTTTCAGGACATCGGGCTTGCTTAGCGTGGCATTGACGGCCTTGTTGAGCCTGTCGACGACAGCCTTGGGTATTCCAGCTGGACCCACGATCCCTGCCCAGGCGCTCGCGTCCAGATTCTTTGCCCCGGCTTCGGCCATCGTCGGCACGTCGGGTGCCAGTGCACTGCGTTCGGGCAACAGCGTGGCCAGCACGCGCAGCTTGTCTGCCTTCACATGAGGCATGCCGATGGCGGTGCCTATCATTGCCTGGGTGTTGCCGGCCACCAGATCCTGCATGGCAGGCGGCTCACCCTTGTAGGGCACGTGCGCGAGCTTCAGGCCCGATGCCGCGGCCAGACTGGCGAAGGTCAGCACGCCGGTATTGTTTCCCGTGCCGTAGTTGAGCTTGCCCGACTGGGTTCGGGCGTAGTCGATGAACTCTTTGACCGAACGGGCTGGAACGGAAGGGTGGACGTATAAAAAGAAGGCGTAGCGGCCCACGTCGGCGATGGGTGTGAAGTCGCGCATCACGTCAAAAGGCGGCGTCTTGCGCAGGGCGGGCAATACCGACAGATTGCCCGAGGTGGCCAGCATGACGCGATAACCGTCGGGTTGAGCCCGGGCGATATCCTGGGCGGCAATCTGCCCTTCGGCGCCCGGTTTGTTTTCGACGATGGCCGCCGCGCCCAGTTCCTGCGACATCCCTTCGGCCACGATGCGGGCAATGGTGTCGGTGGTGGCGCCCGCAGGAAAGGGGACTACCAGTGCAATGGGCTTGTCGGGATATGCCGCCAGGGCGCCTGAGGCGGTGAACAGGCTCATGAGTACCCATGCTGCGCGCGCAAAAAAGTGAGTCATGTTGTCTCCTTGTTGTCGTTCTATTTTTTTGAATCTTGGCATCGATGCGCACGTTGCGGAAGCCCGTGCATGCGCATAGCATTGGTGCGATAAGCGCATCAATCGAAGGCGCGGTTCCCCTAGAATGCAAGCGGGTTCGACGACAGTCGCAGGAGACACGCATGGAGCTGGAGTCCTTTCTGTTTTTCGCTGCCGTGGTCGAGGCAGGAAGTTTCTCCAATGCTGCGCGCAAACTCGGTATCGACCGCTCCAACGTCAGCCGGCGGATCATGCGGCTGGAGTTGGATGTCGGTGCGCAATTGCTGCGGCGAACGACACGGCAGATGAAGTTGACTGAACTGGGCGAGGCGCTCTACGAGCGGTGCAATGCCATCAGTGCCGAGGTGGATCGTGCACGGCTGGTGGTGCAGTCTCCGGCTGAGTCGGTGCGCGGGCCTATCCACGTGTCATGCCATCCCGTCATGGGTCGGCTGTATCTGGTGGATGTGTTCAATTCGTTTTGCATGCGTTACCCGAAGGTCTCGATGAAGATCACGCTCAACGGCAATGTCGACGATCTTGTCGGATTGGGCATCGATGTGGCTTTGCGCATCACCAACGAACCCGGCGCAGCCTTCGTGGCGCGCCGGCTTGCAGACATCGACTGGGTGGTGTGCGCCAGCCCCGACTATCTATTGCAGGCCGATGCGTTGCGTGATCCCCAGGCGCTGGCCAGGCACAGCTGGTGCGGCGTACGAAGCCGGATGAGCCTGGATTTCGTGCGCGGCGCACGACACGCACGCATCATGCTGACCGCGCGCATGCAGTGCGCGGATTATGCGGTGTTGAAGAAGGCCATCATGGCGGGCCTGGGTGTGGGCGTGTTGCCTGCCTATGCCGCGCGGGATGAACTGCGGCAGGGGTCGCTGCGACAGGTCCTGAAACCCTACAGGTTGGCGCCTTCCCCCGGCAACGCGCTGTATGCGATTACCTCGCCTACCCGTTACATGCCGCCGCAGACCCGTGCATTCCTGGATTATCTGAAGGAACAGTTGAGCACGGACTCTTTTTCTGCCTGAGGTGGACAGGGGCGCACGGACCTGCTGGCCGGCCCGTGCGCCAGGCCGCTCAAGGCTTCAGGTTG
>JAEYZR010000250.1 GCA_023427945.1 Pseudomonadota bacterium
CTCGAGCATCTTGTCGACCTGCTCCTGGTCCTCGACCACGGCCACCGAAATATCGGCGTCCTGCAACACATAGACCATCTCCTGCGCCACCGCGTCCTGATAGAGCGGCACGGGAATCGCGCCCAGCATCTGCGCGGCCATCATCGTCATGTACAGACGCGGACGATTCTCCCCCACGACGGCCACGTGCATGCCCGCTTCAATGCCCAGATGCGCCAGCCCGTGCGCAAGCGTGCGCACCTGTGCGGCCACTTCTGCCCAGGTCAGCGTTTGCCAGATACCGAGATCCTTCTCCCGGATGGCAGGACGAGCCCCGCGCTCGCGCTCGTGAACCTGCAGCAGCGCCGGGAAGGTATTCGGAACAGGCGCATTCGCCCTGTCGGCCTTCGAAGCATCAACCACGTTGTCTCCTCGATCCGTGGTCGTTTCGGGTCATGCCCGTCGCCCGGTCGTGTTTTTTGGAAAGGACTACAGCACTTACGGTATAAGGTTCAATTGACGCCAACTGTCGTCAGCATGACATTTGCATCCGATTGAGGGTATGTACCAATGCAGACTACCGACTCCCTGCACCTTGCAGCCGCCTGGTTTCGATTGCTCGATACCGGACAGCAACAGCGTGTGACGCAGGACGTCGTGGTCTCGCACGTGGCTGCTGGCTCGATCATCGTACGCAAAGGCGATCTCGCCCTGGCATGGATAGGCGTGATCGATGGCCTGATCAAAGTGTCGGTCGGCACGTCCGACGGACGAACCGCATCGTTGACCGGCGTGCCTGCAGGCGGCTGGATAGGCGAGGGATCGCTGCTCAAGCACGAGGCGCGCAAATACGATGTGGTCGCCTTGCGCGACTCGGTCATCGCCCGACTGCCTGCCACCACCTTCGAATGGCTGCTGGACAACAGTATCGCCTTCAACCGCTTTCTCCTGCATCAATTGAACGAGCGCGTGGCGCAGTTCATCGGCAAGGCTGAATACGACCGCCTGCTGAACCCGGACTCGCGCACCGCACGCTGTCTGACCGAACTGTTCAACCCCCTGCTCTATCCCGGCATGGGCATGCGCCTGGCCATCACCCAGGAGGAAATCGGCTTTCTCGCGCGCGTCTCGCGCCAGCGCGTGAACCAGGCCTTGAAAACGCTGGAGCGCGCCGGGCTGGTGAAGGCCGAGTACGGCGGGGTACGGGTACTGGACCTTGAAGGACTCAAGCGGTTCGGGATGGATCTGGAAGAATGAGCGCCTGACGTCAGGCCAGCGAGCGGCCCAGCTTGCGCATGAACTGTTCGCACGTGTCCAGCTGGTCGATCGCCACGAACTCATCGGGCTTGTGTGCCTGCTCGATATGGCCCGGGCCGCACACGACCGTTGGAATGCCCACTTCCTGAAACAGGCCCGCCTCGGTCGCATAGGCCACCTTGCGTGTGTCGTTGTCGCGGGTGAGTGCACGCACCAGCTCCGTCACGGCCGCCTGCTCGCAGGCCTGCAGCGCGGGCGCCGACGCCCCCTTCAGGATCTCGACATCGGCATCGGCGAACTCGCGGCGCATGCGCGGCACGAGGTCGTCGCGCACGTATTGATCAACCTGGGACTGGATGCTCTCGGGCGACATGCCGGGAAGATTGCGGAATTCGTAGGAGAACTCGCACAGCTCGGGAATAGTGTTGACCGCGATGCCCCCTTTGATGAGGTTGGTGGTCACGGTCGTGAAAGGCACGTCATACAGATCGTCGTAAGGGCCTTGCGCCTTGAAATGATCGGCCAGGTCGCGAATACGGCAGATCAGCCTGGCGGCATATTCGATCGCATTGCACCCTTGCGGCGTGAGCGAAGAATGCGCGGCACGACCGTGCACCTTGCAGGTGAAAAGGTTGATCCCCTTGTGCGCTACCACCACTTGCATGCCAGTGGGTTCGCCCACCACGCAGCCGTCTGCCACCACGCCACGCGCCTTCAGGTCGGCCAGCATGACTGGTGCCCCCACGCAACCGACTTCCTCGTCGTAGGAATAGGCCAGGTGGATCGGTTTGCTTCGGGGCATGGCCATGAACTCCGGCACCAGCGCCAGCGAAGCGGCAATATAGCCCTTCATGTCGGCTGCGCCTCGACCGTACAGCCGGCCTTCGCGCTCGGTCAGGGTGAAGGGATCGCTGCTCCAGTTCTGCCCGTCGACCGGAACCACGTCGGTATGGCCGGACAGAATGATGCCGCCCTGTGTCTGGCCATCCTGCGCGGGCAGCGTCGCAAACAGATTCGCCTTGTCGCGGCTGGCAGAGTGCGAAAGCTGGGCCTGCACGCCATGCGCAGCCAGTGCATCGCGTACGGTTTCGATGAGTGCAAGATTGGAGTTGCGGCTGGTGGTGTCGAAAGACACCAGCTTTTCGAGCCAGGCACGAGTGTTCATGATCGAGAGAAGCGACTAAAAACGAGAGTTTACGCCTGGACGATCACACGACCGCCCGTCAGGCCCCGGCGCTTCGCCGCCCCGACGGCGCGCCATCGGATGACAACGCTCAGGATACGCCGGCTGCTTGCACCCGGGCTTCGGCAATCAGGCGCACGATCAGCGCAAACAGCGTAGCGGGGTTCAGGCGATCCACCCAGTCGCGCGCCCACAACATGCTTTCGCCCTGCGTGCTCAGGCGGCTCAGATTCAGCACGGGCCAGTCCGAAAAGTCGGCCAGCGCACACGGTTCGACGCCAGAGAGCGGGACGAAGACCGTCAGCAGGCCTTCACGCTGGCGAATGTGCAGGCTGAACGGGCCGATGCATGCATCCAGCCCCTCAGCATGCACGATGGCCTCGGCCCACTGCGCGTCGCGCACGAGATCGGCAATCAGAAGGTCAAACACGGAGCGAGAACCTTCAGAGTCGGGCCAAGGACCGACGGGCGACATCCGGCGTGAGGTCCAGACCCAGCTCGTTGAGCGCAGCACGAACGTCGGCCCTGCGCCGCATGGCCTTGTTCATCAGGTTCAGATCCGGGACATCGACCTGGGCACACGTGTCCAACACCGACGTGTGCATAGCCATATCCGGGGCATCGGGCGACACGCCTTTCCATTCGCCCAGCACTTTCACGTCGCTCCCCCAGGTGGATGAATCGTCCAGGCGACTGCCTTGGGCGCGCCCCAGCAATACCTTGTAGGTCACTTGCATTGCCGTCAGCCCTGGCGGACCGAAGTCCTGCCCGCGCGAAGCGATGATTTCCACACGCATGCCATCCGTATTGTGTTGCAGCAGGCTGGCGGCTGCGCTGTAGGCCATGCACAGACTGGTGGCCGCACGGCCGGCGTCCATCAGGCCTCGCATGTCGGCCAGCGCCTGCGCGTCGGGGACCTGATCGTTGTTCGCTCCACGCATGCGCAGGGCCAGTCGATGGGCCTCGAGCGCCGTGCGTCTGTTGTCCGCCATTGACAGGACCTTGTGGCGAAACTTCTGGATCGTCTTGCGGGCCGGGGTGCCAGCGGGCAATACCGGTGCATCGGCCAGGACATAGGCGCTACGCGCCCGCAAGTCCGAACTTGCGCGATGCACCAGCAAGGCGAGCGCAGTCTTGCGATGAAAGTCGGGCAGCACTTTCTGGTGTGCCTCGAAGGTGCCGCCCGGGCACAGGCGATCCCAGCCCGCGACGTCGGGATGATGGCGCAGGGCGTCGTTGACGCAGTGGCGAGCGGTGACAGCGTGAGCGGGTGTCAGGGTGTTCAGGGCATGGCGCGAATCCACAGCGTTTCGCAGGGCGTCCAGGTGCGAATGACCTTCGTCGCGGACACGCGCATGGACTTCGTTGGGGTGGTGGTCTGCCCATCGGGCCAGGGCCCGCTGGATGCGCAACGTGTTCACCACGTCAGGCCGTGCCTGGAACTGCCTGAGTTCGTGCAGCAGTTTCTTCAGGTCGCGACTCTGGAAATGGCATGAACCGCGCTGCACGGCACGTTCGAAAACATCGTTTCCACGCTGGACGAGCGGGGAATCGGCGAGCAGGCGCGCCCGCTCGATCTGGCCATGTTCGTGCATCAGGCGAGCGGCCTTGGCTGCCATATCGCCAACAGAAGCCGTGTGCAGGGTGGGAATCATAAGTGGTGCCTCCTTGGGCGACGAAAGATACGCCGTCCAGGGAGGCACCACTTGCTCAAATTGCTCATGCAGCGGCCGGTCAGGCCGCCAGATCCAACTGCCTGTAAATGCTCATGATCGCTTCGGACTGGTTCAGCGTGTAGAAGTGCAGGCCAGGAACCCCTTCGTCCAGGAGGTCCTGACACATCTGCGCAACGACATCGGTACCGAAGGCGCGTATGGATGCGCGGTCATCGCCGAATTCTGCCAGGCGCAGCCGGATCCAGCGCGGGACCTCTGCTCCGCACATCTCGGAAAAGCGCAGCAGTTGCGAGTGATTGGTGATGGGCATGATGCCCGGCACGATGGGGATGGTCACGCCGCGGGCCTGCGCCCGATCGACGAAATCGAAATAGGCATCCACGTTGAAGAAGTACTGGGTGATGGCCGCATCGGCACCGGCCCGCACTTTTTCCACGAAGTGAGCGAGGTCCTGCGCCGGGCTGGATGCCTGTGGATGCATCTCGGGATAGGCAGCCACCTCGATATGAAACCAGTCGCCGGCCTCTTCGCGTATCAGGCGAACCAGGTCTGAGGCATAGCGCAGTTCGCCCGAGCCGCCCCCCATGCCCGAAGGCAGATCGCCACGCAGGGCAACCACGCGGTGGATACCCTCGGCCTTGTAGGCCGCCAGGATGTCGCGCAGCTGTTCGCGCGAGGAACCTACGCATGACAGGTGAGGCGCGGCATCGCAACCCATGTTGGAGAGCGTGCGTATGGTGTCTGCCGTCCCCTCGCGGGTGGAGCCACCGGCACCAAAGGTCACGCTCACGTACTTGGGCTGGATGGCCAGCATCTGTTTGGCCGCGCGCACCAGCCGCTCTTGAGCGGCGATGTCACGCGGCGGGAAAAATTCCAGACTAAGTGCGGTTTTTTGTTTTGTATTCACGACGTTGGACTCAGTCTGGCGACACGTTGTCAGGCAATGATTCTGGAAAGCAGGCCCGAGATCAGGCTGTAGAGCAACGCACCGATGACGGCCCACCAGAAGCCATTGACCTGAAAGCCCTTGAGGACCGATCCCGCGAACCAGAACAGCAAGGCGTTGAGCACGAGCAGGAACAGTCCGAGGGTCACGATGGTGATCGGCAGGGTCAGCAGCACCAGGACAGGCTTGACCAACATGTTCAGCAGACCCAGCACCAGCGCGGCAATCAATGCCGAGCCGAAACTTGCCACGGCAATGCCAGGCAGCAGATAGGCCACCAGCAGCAATGCCACCGCGTTCAAAATCCAGACGAGGATCATAGTCATATCGGTCTTCCTGAGAAACAAAAAGGGTGTGGGCACTCACCATGAGCACCCGTCCCTAATTGTGCGACAAGATCAATAACGGTAGTGGTCGGCTTTGTAAGGACCTTCTACAGTCACGCTGATGTAGGCGGCCTGCTCGGGCGTCAGTTCGGTGAGATTGGCGCCCAGCTTGCTCAGGTGCAGGCGGGCGACTTTCTCGTCCAGATGCTTGGGCAACACGTAGACCTGGCCCGAGGTGTAGGCCTCGTTGCGCGTGAACAACTCGATCTGCGCAATGGTCTGGTTGGTGAACGAGGAAGACATCACGAACGAGGGGTGGCCGGTTGCGCAACCCAGGTTCACCAGGCGGCCACGCGCCAGCAGGATGATGCGTTTGCCGTCGGGGAAGATGACGTGATCGACCTGGGGCTTGATCTCTTCCCAGGTGCAATCGGCCAGGCCGGCGACGTCGATTTCATTGTCGAAGTGCCCGATGTTGCAGACGATGGCCTGGTCCTTCATGCGCGCCATGTGATCGCGCGTGATGACGTTGTAGTTGCCGGTGGCCGTCACGAAGATGTCGGCATGCGCGGCCGCCTCTTCCATCGTGACGACCTTGAAGCCTTCCATGGCGGCCTGCAGGGCGCAGATGGGGTCGATTTCCGTCACCCAGACCTGGGCGCGCAGGGCCACCAGTGCCTGTGCGCAGCCCTTGCCCACATCGCCATAGCCTGCGACCAGCGCGACCTTGCCGGCCACCATGACATCGGTGGCGCGCTTGATGCCGTCGACCAGCGACTCGCGGCAGCCATACAGGTTGTCGAACTTGGACTTGGTGACCGAGTCGTTGACGTTGATCGCCGCGAAGGCCAGCTCGCCCTTTTGCGACATCTGATAGAGGCGATGCACACCCGTGGTGGTCTCTTCCGTCACGCCCTTGATCTGTGCCAGGCGCGTGGAATACCACTTGGGATCCTTGGCCAGCTGCTTCTTGATGGCCGCAAAAAGAATGGTTTCTTCTTCGCTGCCGGGCTTGGCCAGCACCGAGATGTCGGATTCGGCCTTGCTGCCCAGATGCAGCATGAGGGTGGCATCGCCACCATCGTCCAGGATCATGTTGGCCTGCTCGCCGGGCCACTCGAAGATCTTGTGGGTGTATTCCCAGTACTGCTCCAGGGTCTCGCCCTTGACGGCAAACACCGGCGTGCCCGCGTCGGCGATGGCGGCGGCGGCGTGATCCTGGGTGGAGTAGATGTTGCACGATGCCCAGCGCACTTCCGCGCCCAGCGCTTCCAGCGTCTGGATGAGCACGGCGGTCTGGATGGTCATGTGCAGGCTGCCCGCGATGCGTGCACCCTTCAGGGGCTGGCTGGCGGCGAACTCCTCGCGCGTGGCCATCAGGCCCGGCATTTCGGTTTCGGCGATGGCGATTTCACGGCGACCCCATTCGGCCAGCGAAAGGTCGGCGACGATGTGATCGGCAACGGATTTGTCGGTAACGGTATTCATGCGGGTGAGCTCCTGGTTTCGAACGGCGCATCAGGACGACGGCCGAGGTTCGCACCCACCTGTGAGTGGCGCGAGCACCCCGGACAATCGCCTGGACGACTGGGGTGAGCGCCGTTGTTTCCCTGCCAGCCTGAACGGGGCAGCGGAACACGAGATCCTGAGCCTGGCGGCCTGCCGTGTCGGGGACACTGGCGCCGTCGCAACGCTCCTCAGGTATGGCGCGTATTGTAATAGGTTGGCACGCGATGGGAAAGCGACTGCGGCTGGGCGCAGGGAACGAGGGCATCGAGCAGGTCCAGGGCAATGTCTTCCCAGGAATAGGCCAGCGCCTGCGAGCGCACGGCGCTGCGCTCCAGTGCCAGCGCGTCCAGGGCAGCCTGGCGCAGATCGTCATTGATGCACCCGCTCACGCCCGGGCGGATCACGGCGCGCGGCGCATCGCAGTCGAAGGCCGCCACCGGCGTTCCGCAAGCCATGGCCTCCAGCATGACCAGGCCGAAGGTGTCGGCCCGACTGGGAAACACGAGCACATCGGCGGCGTTGTAATAGGCGGCCAGAAGCGTATCGGCGTGGTTGCCCAGAAACAGGGCCTGCTTGTAGGTGCGCTGCAAACGAGCGAGTTCGGGCCCGCTGCCCACGACCACTTTCGAACCCGGCAGATCGAGTTCAAGAAAGGCATCCAGATTCTTCTCTTTGGCCAGACGGCCTGCCGCCATGAAGATCGGGCGCGGCAAATGATCGAGCGCCGTACGTGGGCCAGGCGCAAAGCGTGTGGCGTCCACGCCGCGCGCCCAGACGTTCAGCCGGCGCAGGCCTTTCGCCTTCGCGTAGTCGGCCAGTTTCCGGTTGGGTATCAGCACACGCGCAGCCGGCGCGTGGAACCAGCGCAGGTAGCGCCAGGTCAGCGCGCGCGGGATACCCATGCGGGCGCGCAGGTATTCGGGAAACAGGGTGTGAAACGAGGTGGTGTAGGCCCAGTTGCTCTGCAGCGCCATGCGGCGGGCCGCCAGGCCCAGGGGCCCCTCGGTGGCGATGTGCAGCACATCGGGCACCCGCCCGCCCAGCGCACGCAAAAGCTGCTGGCGTGGCCGCAGGCTCAGCCGCACAGAGGGTTCCGTTGGCGCTGGCATGGTCAGCCCGCCCTCTGGATGCACCACTGTCACGGTATGGCCCCAGCGCATCAGAATATGACGCATGGTGCTCCAGGTTCTGACGACACCATTGACCTGAGGAAACCACGCGTCAGTGACCAGGACGATATGCATGCACGCTCCGACAAAGGCTGCTGCCGCACCCGGGCGGGCGCCTCGGGCGTTTGCCTATTGTGAGCCGCAAAGATGACAGCCCCATGGCCGCACCGGCGCGCGTCACTCCAGACGGATATCGGCACGTTTGATGAGCGTCGCGTTCTGCTGGAGTTCTTCCTCGATCTTCTGCCGGAACTGTGCGGGTGTCTGGGTCATGGGTGCACCCTGCTGCATCAGGCGCGCACGCACTTTCGGATCCTGCGTGGCACTGGCAATCGCGCTGTTCAGGCGCTGCACCACGGGTGCCGGCGTGCCTGCCGGCGCCAGCACACCCACCCAGAAGGAAATGTCGAAATCGGGATAGCCCAGTTCGGCCAGCGCCGGCACGTCGGGCAGGTCATGCCAGCGCGTCGCCGTGGACACCGCCAGCGCGCGCAGTTTGCCTGCCTTGATCAGAGGCATGCCCGACAGCGTGTCAAAGCCCAGATCGACCTCGCGCGCCAGCAGACCGGCCTCCATCGGCGCGGCGCCCCGATAAGGCACGTGCACCATGTTGACCTCGGCCATCGTGGCCAGTTGGGCGCCCGCCAGGTGCATGAGGTTGCCGTTGCCGCCCGAGCCGTAGCTCAGTGCGTCGGGTTTGCGACGCGCCAGATCGATCAGCGATTTCACATCGTCCACGCCTTTGATCTTGGGATTGTCGGGGTTCACCGTCAGCACGAAAGGCACCGACACCACGGTCGAGACAGGTGCGAAATCCTTCAGGGGATCGTACTGGAGATCCTTGTAGAGCAAGGGGTTCACGGTGATCGAGCTGGAATTGCTGATCAGGATGGTGTAGCCATCGGGCGCCGCCTGGGCAACTGTACGGGCGGCAAGCATGCCGTTGGCGCCCGTGCGGTTTTCCACCACGATGGGCTGCTTGAGCGACGTTCCCAGCGCGTCGCCAAGCATGCGCGCCACCAGGTCGATGGTACTGCCCGCACTGAAGCCGACGACGAACTTGATGGGCGCTTGCGGGTACGCCGTGGCGGGTTCGCCGGCCAGGGCGGTCCCTGCCGGGAAACCCGTGCCCGATGTCGCCAGGAACATGGCGAGCAGGCCTGTTTTCAAAACCGTCTTTTTTTGCTTTTGCATGACGTGTCTCCTCGTTTTTTTATACTTCGAACTACCCTCCAAAGCTTTTGTTTCGAGTCTGCGCGGGGCGCTTATTGCGCGGTGGTGCCCGAAGCCTTGACGGCTTCGCCCCAGCGTCGGGTTTCCTCCTGCATGAATTCGCCGAATGCCTGCGGGGTGCTGTTCATCACCTCGCCACCCAGGCTTTCCAGCCGCTTGCGCATCTCGGGCGTGTCCACGATGCCCGCCACATCGTCATGGATCTGGGCGATGCGGGCGGGGTCGGTCGCTGCAGGTGCCAGCAGGCCAAACCAGGTGGCGGCCTGGAAGCCGGGCATGCCGGCTTCGGTAAAGGTGGGCACTTCGGCCAGTGCTGACACGCGCTTGTCGTTGGCAACCGCCAGTGCGCGCAATTTGCCCGATTCGATCATGGGCAGCACTGCCGTGATGGTGGCCAGCATCATCTGCACCTGCCCGCCCATGAGGTCCGTGATGGCGGGCGCATCGCCGCGATAGGGCACGTGCACGATATCGGACTGCGAGGCGATCTTGAAGAGTTCGCCGCTCAGATGCTGCGCCGTGCCATTGCCCGGGGAGGCGAAGTTCACGCCACTGCCGCCTTTCTTGATGTAGGCAAGAAACGACTCGAGATCCTTGGCGGGCACGTCCGGATTGACCACCAGCACCAGCGGCACCTTGGTCACCAGGGTGATGGGAGCGAAGTCGCTGACCGGGTCATAACTCAGGTTCTTGTACAGATAGCGGCTGATGGTGTGCGCCGAGGTCGTCATGAAGAGTGTCTGGCCATCGGGCGCTGAACGCGCAACCGATGCCGCACCGATGGTCGTGCCAGCCCCGGCGCGATTTTCCACCACGACGGTCTGGCCCCACTTCGCCGTGAGTTTCTCCGACAAGGCACGTGCCACCACATCTGTTGCCCCGCCTGCCGGATAAGGCACCACCATCGTGACGGGTCGTGTCGGCCAGGCGGCAGCACTGGACACCCCCGAGCACATCATTGCCGCACATGCCAACCATGCCCACCCTTTCAAGTTCTTCATGCTATCTCCATGCCTCTCGGTGATGATTTCATTGTATTTGTTCTTCTAGACAGAACGTTTATTCTATTTTATAGTCGTTTTTGAATTTGGGTGTCAAGGCAGCCCCCGTGCGGCGCACGCCCACTCCAAGCCGACGCCTGTCCCTTCAGTCAACGAGGAATGTCTGTCATGTCCGATACGCGCGCTGCGCCCAAGCCCATGCTCATCGATGGTCAATGGATCATTCGCGAGTCCGCTGCCTTCGAGTCGATCAACCCTGCTACCGGGGCATGTAATCACCGCTTGAGCACCGCCACCGACGCCGACATCGATCACGCGGTGGAATCTGCCTGGAGGGCGCAGCGCCAGCCCGCCTGGAGCGACATGCTGCCGCACCGCCGGGCAGAGTTGCTGCGCAGCATCGCCCAAGGCATCGACGAGAATGCGGACGAACTGGCACGCCTGCAGCGCATCGAAAACGGCAAAGTCAGTGCCGAGTGCCGCGCTCAGGTGGCAAGTGCCGCAGCGACCTTCCGGTATTACGCTGGCGTGTGCGAAACCGTCGCCGCGGAGGTCACCCCGCCGCGTGGCAACTACCTGTCGATGACGCACTACGACCCCTATGGCGTGGTCGTCGCCATCACGCCGTGGAATTCGCCGCTCACGATGGAGGCACAGAAACTCGCACCCGCGCTGGCCGCAGGCAATGCCGTCATTCTGAAACCCTCCGAGGTGACCTCCGCGCCCGCGCTCGAACTGGGCCGCATTGCACTCGAAGCAGGCCTGCCGCCAGGCATCCTGAATGTGGTGACCGGCCCTGGTCACAGCGTGGGCCGCCGCCTGGTCGAACACCCGGGCGTGCGCATGGTCTCCTTCACCGGCGGCACCGCAAGCGGACGCGCCATCGCTCACGCCGCTGCCGAAAAACTGATGCCCGTGGCGCTGGAGCTGGGTGGCAAATCGCCGCACATCGTCTTTGCCGATGCCGACATGGACGCCGCTGTCGAGGGCGTGATCGGCGGCATTTTCGAAGGCAGCGGACAGTCCTGCGTGGCAGGCTCGCGGCTGTACGTCCAGCGCAGCATTGCCGAGGCGTTCACGGCAAAACTGCTGGCCCGCACCGAAAAGATCCGTATCGACATGCCCGATGCGCAAGGTGCGCAAATGGGTCCGATCGCCTCCTTCGCCCATCGCGAAAAAATCGAAGGCATGGTGGCACGGGCACGCGACGAAGGCGGGCGCATCATCACCGGCGGCTGCCGCCCTGAAGGCGCGCTGCAATCGGGCGCGTTCTATTTGCCCACCATCGTTGCCGATCTGCCGCCCACTGCGCATCTGGTGAAAGAAGAAGTGTTCGGACCGGTGCTGTGCCTGCTGGTCTTCGACGACGAGGACGACCTGATCGCCCAGGCCAACGACAGCGTGTATGGCCTGGCATCGGGCGTGTGGACCGCCGACTATCGCCGCGCCTGGCGCGTGGCCCGCCGGCTGGAAGCTGGCAGTGTCTGGATCAACACCTACAAACAGCTCTCGATTTCCACCCCTTTCGGCGGCTTCAAGCAAAGCGGCATCGGGCGGGAAAAGGGCATCAGCGGTTTCCGGCTGTACCAGCAGTCAAAAGGTATTTTTTTCGGCATGTAGCCGTCATGGAGACATCACACATGAGCAGTTTCAAACACATCGGGTTCATCGGACTGGGCGTGATGGGCGAGCCCATCTGCCGCAACCTGGCCAAAAAGAGCGGTCTGCCGGTACTGGGCTGCGATACCCAGAAGCCCGCGCTCGAACGGCTGCAGGCCGACGGCGTGACGGCCGCGCAAGTGCCCGCCATCATACAGGCATGCGACATCGTGTTTCTCTCGCTGCCTTCGGGTGAAGTAGTGCAAGCGCTCGCGCAGGGACAGGACGGCCTGCTCGCCCATGTGCGCGCAGGTCAGGTGATCGTCGATCTGAGCACCTCGCCGGTGGACACGACACGCGCCCTGGCCAAGGCTTTCGAAGCGCATGGCGCCACGTTCATGGATGCCCCGGTGGCACGCACGCGCGCTGCCGCCGAGGCGGGCACACTGTCGGTCATGGTGGGCGGGCAGACCGCCGATTTCGAAAGAATCGAGCCCCTGATCCGGATGTTCGCAACCGAGGTGACGCTGTGCGGCGCGGTGGGCAGTGGCCAGGTCGTGAAAATCCTGAACAATATGGTGCTCTTCGAAACCGTGGTGGCACTTTCCGAAGCACGGGCCATTGCACGCCGCTCGGGCGTGGACCCCGAGGTCCTGCTGCGCACGTTCACTTGCGGCTCGGCCGACAGTTTCGCGTTGCGCAACCACGGCCTAAAAGCTATCCTGCCCGGAGAATTTCCGGAACGCGCATTTCCCGTGGAATACGCCCGCAAGGACCTGCGCTACGCCCTGGCGCTGGCTGAACAGACGGGAGTGCACGCCAGTGGCGCCGCAAACGTCGATCATTGGTTCGAGCAGGCGATTGCCCAGGGCCTGGGCGAGCGCTATTTCCCTGTCGTCAGCCGCGTGATCGATGCCGAACCGGGAGCACCCACACACTCTTGACGCACTTATGACCCGTACTTCCGCCCCGGACACCTCAAGTGATGGCGTTGCCGCCGTTGAACGCGCGCTTGCCATCGTCGAGGCGATCGCCCAGCATGCCCAACCCATTTCGCTGGCCGATCTGGCGCGTGCCACGGGTTACTACAAGAGCACCTTGTTGCGCCTGCTCGCCTCGCTCGAACGATTCGCCATGATCGTGCGCCGTGGCGACGGGCAGTATGCGCTAGGCCCCTACGCGCACCGCCTGGGCCGTGCCTATGATCATGCCTATCGACTGACCGATACGATCGAGCCCCTGCTGCACGAGCTGGTCCAGGCCGGCAGCGAGAGCGCCTCGTTTCACGCTTACCACGACGCGGTCAGCAGGGTCTGCCTGCTGCGCGTGGATTCCCATCATTCGACGCTGGATCGCATCCGTGCCGGTGATCTGCTGCCGCTGGACCGGGGTGCGCCCGGCAAGCTGCTGACCGCCTACCTGGTGGAGCACGCCACGGCGCAGCAGGCCGGACTGGTGACGCTGTCGATGGGCGAACGCGACCCCAACTGCGCCGCCGTGGCCAGTCCGGTGTTCGACAGCGCGGGGGAAATGTGCGGGGCCATATCGTTGTCCGGCCCCAAGGAGCGGTTCACGCCGCAAGCCATCCAGAGCATGTCGCAGCAGGTCCAGCAGGCGGCTTCACGAGCCAGTGCGGCGCTGGGCGGCACCTGGCCGAAATGATCGGGGTACGGGTGCCTTCACCCGTCAGCGCCGTGGGTACCCTTGTGCAAGGATGCGGGTCCAGACCGCTTTTTTTTCGTCTTCGGTCATGAAGACCCAGTTCGAGACTTCCAGGGCGGTACGGCCGCACCCGCGGCAGATATCGTCAAACAAGGTGGAGCAGATGGCCACGCAGGGCGAATCGGTCGCCGTGAACGCCTTGTCCTTGACGACAGCGGCGACCGGCGGCGAGGCAGGGCTTGCAGCAGGCGCGGACGAGCCACTCTGCCCGGGCTCGTCGGGTGTGGCCCGCACGAAGGATATCGACTCGGCATTCATGCTTGCAGCATAGCATTTGCCACGGCGCGCAGCGCCGCCTGAGCCCTATACCGTCAGATAGGCGTGCTGGCGTGCCGGGTCGGCAGCCAGCGCCTGCATGCTGCCTTCGAAACGCACCACGCCCTTCTCCAGGACATAGACACGGTCGGACACCCACTGGGCGAAATGCATGTTCTGCTCGCTCAGCAGAATGCTCACCCCCTGGGCCTTCAACGCCAGGATGGCGTGCGCCATCTGCTCGACGATCACCGGTGCCACCCCTTCGGAAGGCTCGTCCAGCAGCACCAGCCAGGGATTGCCCATCAGGGTGCGTGCCACCGTCAGCATCTGCTGTTCGCCCCCGCTCATGTGCGCCGCCGGATGGTGCTGGCGCTCGCGCAGATTGGGAAACAGCTCGAACAATTGTTCGACGCTCCAGTGCACCGCCGGCCTGCCGTCGGGCCAATATCGTGGCGGTTGCTCGCCGGTCTGCAGATTCTCCAGCACCGTCAGGTCGGTGAAGATGCGGCGTTCCTCGGGCACGAATCCCAGCCCGGCGCGCGCCACCCGGTGCGGCGCCCAGTTCGAGACATCCTGCCCCAGAAAACTGACCTCGCCACGGCGGCGTTCGACCATGCCCATGATGCTCTTGAGCGTGGTGGACTTGCCCGCGCCATTGCGCCCCATCAGGGCGACCACCTCGCCGCGTCGAACCGTCAGGCCGACGTCGAACAGAATATGGGCCCCGCCATACCAGGCGTTCAACCTGTTTACGCAAAGGACTGTTTCAGCCGTGCTCGCCAAGACTGATGGCGTGGACACGTTTGTGGCGTGCGGGCCCGAACCTGCCGAGTGCCGCTTGAGGCCTGCCTCTGGCGCAGCCGGGCCGAGCGCGCGCTGCGCGGACGGCACAGATTCGTGTGGCGTCGACGGTGCATATTCGTGCGCTGCCGACGGCGCAGATTCGTGCGGTGCCGGCTGTGCCGACTCGAACGTGCGTCCCGTACCCAGATACACCTCCTGCACACGAGGGTCGCGCCGGATGTCGGCGGCAGCGCCTTGCGCGATGATGCGCCCACGCGCCAGCACCATCACCCGGTCGGCATAGGCAAACACCACATCCATGCTGTGCTCGGTGAACAGCACCGCCATTTGCCGCTCACGCACCAGATCGCGTGTCAGGGCCATGAGCGCCAGGCGTTCGGTGGCCGCCATGCCAGCGGTCGGCTCATCCATCAGCAGCAGGCGTGGTTCATTGGCCAGCGCCACGGCCAGCTCCACACGCTTCACGTCGCCATACGCCAGCTCATTGCAGGGGCGGGCCGCCTGCTCGACCATGCCCACCTGGTCCAGCAGTGCAAGCGCCTGATCGCGCAGCATGTGCGTGGCGAGCGGCCACAGCGCAAAGGTGCGACGCGCATGAGAGAGCAAGGCCATCTGCACGTTCTCCACGACAGTGAGCGATGCAAACGTGGCGGCGATCTGGAACGTGCGGCCCACGCCGAGTCGACTGATCTGGCGCGGGCTACGACCCAGCAGCGACTGGCCGGCCAGTTCGATGCTGCCCGTGGTGGGCCGCAACTGGCCATTGATCA
This sequence comes from Pseudomonadota bacterium, assembly GCA_023427945.1. Taxonomy (GTDB): domain Bacteria; phylum Pseudomonadota; class Gammaproteobacteria; order Burkholderiales; family Burkholderiaceae_B; genus Schauerella. Next base: position 15,433 of record JAEYZR010000250.1, read on the forward strand.
TGTTGAAGGTCGTGGACTTGCCTGCCCCATTGGGGCCGATCAAGGCCAGCAGTTCGCCGGGATGCACGTCGATATCCATCTCGGCCACCGCTTGCACGCCCCCGAAGGAGCGCCCCAGGCCACGCACGCGCAGCAGGCTCATGGCGCCCCTCCCTGCGCCCTGGGCACGGGACGCCAGAGCCTTGCCACTGCAGCCAGGCCCTGCGGAAAGGCCAGCACCAGCAGCAAAATGATGCCTCCCAGCAGAGCGCGCCAGTATTCGGTCGAGCGCATGACCGTATCCTGCAGCAGCCCGAACGCAGCAGCCCCCACGATGGGCCCAGTCAGCGTCTGCACGCCGCCCAGCAATACCATCACCAGGACGTCCACTGACTTGCCCACCGACATAACATCGGGCGAGACGCCGCCCTTGGAAAAAACGAACAGCGCGCCCGCCAGCCCGGCAAACAGACCCGCCAGAACAAAGGCCAGCCACTGTACCCGCCTGATGTCGATGCCGATGGCATCGGCGCGCAAGGGCGAGTCGCGCGCCGCGCGCATGGCGTAGCCGAAGGGTGAAAACAGCACACGCCGCAATACGAGGGCGGCGACCACCACGCACGCCAGCGTCAGGTAGTAATAGTGCGTGCTCGATGCCAGCCATGCGGGCGGCCACAAACCGATCAGCCCATTGGAGCCGCCCGTGAAGCCGTCCCACTGGAATACGACCGACCAAACGATCTGCGCGAAAGCCAGCGTGAGCATGGCCAGATATACCCCGGAGAGGCGCACGACGAACCAGCCGAACAGTACCGCTGCACCGCCAGCCACCAGCGGCCCCAGCAGGAATGCCCCCTCGACAGGCACGCCCCACTGCTTGACCAGCAAGGCGGCACCGTAAGCCCCCAACCCGAAATAGGCGGCGTGGCCGAACGAGTGCATGCCTGCCGGGCCCATGATGAAGTGCAGGCTCAGGGCAAACAGCACGGCAATGAAGATATCGGTGAGCAGGACCTGGGAGTAACCCGTCATGTCCCCTGCCGCCGGCAGGCTGACCAGCAACAGAACCACAGCCAGCATCGCGACCTTGTAGGGTGTGCCCGCCAGCACGAAAGGCGCCTGGGCAAGGCCCGCGTGCCGGACCGGCGCCTGCGCCCGTCCGAACAGCCCCCAGGGGCGGAACACCAGTACCAGCGCCATGACCACGAACTCCACGATCAGCGTCCAGCGCGACAGCGGTATGGACAGGCCGAAGAGATCGATGGTGCCCAGGCCGATGCACAGGGCCTTGATGATGGCAATCACGAGTGCCGCAACGAAAGCGCCCGTGATCGACCCCATGCCCCCGACCACGACCACCACGAACGCATCGCCGATCACGCGCAGGTCCAGCGACAGGCTGGCGGGCTCGCGCGGCAACTGCACCGCTCCACCCAGGCCTGCCAGCAAGGCGCCCAGCGCGAACACGCCGGTGAACAGCCAGGCCTGGTTCACACCGAGTGCGCCGAGCATCTCGCGATCCTGGGTGGCCGCCCGCACCAGACGGCCCCAGCGGGTGCGGGTGAGCAGCAGCCACAACAGGCCCAGCACGCACGGGCCGATGGCCATCAATGCGAAGTTGTAGGTCGGATATTGCCGGCCCAGGATGGTCACCGAACCGGCCAGTCCGGGCGCGCGCGGACCGAGCAGATCCTCGGCGCCCCAGATCCACATGGCCGCGTCGTTGATCACCAGCACCAGGGCGAAAGTGGCCAGCAACTGGAAAAGTTCGGGTGCCCGGTACAGGCGGCGCAGCAGCACCATTTCCAGCAGCGCCCCCAGCACGCCCACCACCACGGCGGCAAGCACCACGCTGCCCCAGAAGCCCAGCGCAGTGGCGCCCATGTGCCCGGCCAGCGAACAGGCCACGTAGACGCCCAGCATATACAGGGAGCCGTGGGCAAAATTGACGATGCGGGTGACGCCGAAGATGAGCGACAGGCCGGCCGCCACCAGAAACAGCGACGACGCTTCGGCCAGCCCGTTCAAGAGCTGCACGACCAGGGCGTCCAGACTCATGCTTTGACGTCCAGGCGCAAGTGCGTCACTTGGCAGGGCGCAACGCGCGCACCTCGTCGTCCGGGGGCATGAATTTCTCGCCGGGCGCGTAGACGTAATCGACCATCACGCCTTTGCCGTCCTTCAGGCCCAGGCGACCCACAAACGCGCCCATCGTGGACTGGTGATCCAGCGCGCGGTACGTGATCGGGCCGAACGGAATCGTGAGTTCCAGCCCCTTGAAGGCTTCCACGAGTTTTTCGTTGTCGGTGGAACCGGCCTTGCGGATGCCGGCCACGATGGACTGAATCGCGCTGTAGCCAATGATCGAACCAAAACGCGGGTAGTCCTTGAAACGCGCCTGGTAGGCATCACGAAACGCCGTGTGCTCGGGGGTGTCGATGGAATACCAGGGATACCCGGTGGCGATCCAGTTTTCCGGCACTTCGGCACCGATGGCATCCAGGTACTCGGGCTCGCCGGTCAGCATGCTGACCACGGGAGTGGCCGGGAACAGCCCACGTGTGTTGCCTTCACGCACGAAGCGCGTCACGTCGGTGGCAAACAGCGCGTTGAAGATGGCGTCGGGCCGGGCATCGGCCAGTGCCTGCACGACGCTGCCGGCATCGACCTTGCCAAGCGGGGTCGCCTGCTCGGCCACGAACTCCACATCGGGCTGGGCCGCCTTGAGCAGGGTCTTGAACGTGGCCACGGCCGACTGGCCGTACTCGTAATTGGGATAGACGATGGCCCAGCGCTTCTTGTTCATCTTGACCGCTTCATCCACGAGCATGGCGGCCTGCATGTACGTGGAGGTGCGCAACCTGAAGGTGTAGCGGTTGCCGTTCTGCCAGGTGATCTTGTCGGTCAGCGGTTCGCTGGCCAGAAAGAAGCGTTTGCGTTGCTGGGCATAGTCGGTCAGCGCCAGGCCGATGTGCGACAGGAACGAGCCGGTCAGGATGTCGATGCGCTCGCGCTGAAAGAGTTCTTCAGCGGCGCGTACGGCATCGCCGGGATTGGCGTTGTCATCGCGCACGATCAGCTCGATGCGCCGCCCGTCGATGCCGCCTGCCGCATTGAACTGCTCGACAGCCAGCTCCATGCCGTTGCGGTAGGGCCCCAGGAAAGCGGGCTGCGCCTTGTAGCTGTTGATTTCGCCGATCTTGATGACCGACTGCGCCCAGGCCGGCACCACGGCCGCGGCGCATAGCGTTGCGGCGACGGCCAAACGCCTCCAATCCCTCATTTCATCCTCCGGATAAGAACAAACAGCAGGTTGCGAGGCGCTGACCGCGCCGTCGGATCAACGAACGGCAGCCTTCAGCACGTCCACCTTGTCGGTGGCTTCCCATGTGAACTCGGGCTCGGAACGGCCGAAGTGCCCATAGGCCGCCGTGCGCGTGTAGATCGGGCGCAGCAGGTCCAGCATGTTGACGATGCCCTTGGGACGCAGGTCGAAATTCTCCATCACCAGACGGGCGATCTGCTCGTCGGGGATCACGCCCGTACCTTCGGTGTAGACGGTCACGTTGATGGGCTCGGCCACGCCGATGGCGTAGCTGACCTGCACCTGGCACTGGCGCGCCAGGCCGGCAGCCACCACGTTCTTGGCCACGTAGCGCGCAGCATAGGCGGCCGAGCGGTCGACCTTGGAGGGGTCCTTGCCCGAGAACGCGCCACCGCCATGCGGGCAGGCGCCGCCATAGGTGTCCACGATGATCTTGCGTCCGGTCAGGCCGGCATCGCCTTGCGGCCCACCGATCACGAAGCGGCCCGTGGGGTTGACCAGGAAACGGGTCCGGGGCGTGATCAGGCCTTCGGGAAAGCAAGGCTTGATGATCTCTTCGATCACCGCTTCGTGGATGTCCGACTGGGAAATATCAGGGTGATGCTGGGTGGACAGCACGACCGTGTGCACCTCGGCGGGGCGGCCATCGACGTAGCGGAAGGTGACCTGGGACTTGGCGTCCGGGCGCAACCACGGCAGGCGGCCGTCCTTGCGCAGTTCGCTCTGGCGCTGGACCAGGCGATGCGCATACCAGATGGGGGCAGGCATGAGGTCCGGCGTTTCGTCGCAGGCGTAGCCAAACATCAGGCCCTGGTCGCCTGCGCCCTGGTTCAGGTAGTCCTCGGAGTTGCGGTCCACGCCCTGGGCGATGTCCGGCGACTGCTTGTCGTACGCCACCAGGACGGCACAACCTTTGTAGTCGATGCCGAAATCGGTATTGTCATAGCCGATGCGCTTGATGGTGTCGCGGGCAACCTGGATGTAATCCACGTTGGCAGTGGTGGTGATCTCGCCTGCGAGCACGACCAGACCGGTGTTGCACAACGTCTCGGCGGCAACACGTGCGTTGGGGTCCTGCGTGAAGATGGCATCCAGGACGGCGTCCGAAATCTGGTCGGCGACCTTGTCGGGATGTCCTTCGGAGACGGATTCGGATGTGAAGAGAAAATCGTTGTTGGCCAAGGCGTACGTCCTTAAAAATTGACGAGGCGCGCTGCACCCAATTGCAGCCGTCGCGGGCCGATCTTCGGGTACGACGCTTTAGCGGATTCTTGCATGCGCCAGACGGATCCGGCCATGCAGTCGCTACGCAAGTTGTCGGTTAACTGGGCGACGTAGAGCAATTTAAGAGAGAATAATAGCTTGCCGGAGGCGCTTCGGCATTTCCTTGGCCTCGTATCCTGTATTCGAATGATTCAGTTTTTGCTCCGCCTGCTTGCCCGATTACCTCTTTGCGTGCTGCACGCCCTGGGTCGGTGGTGCGGATTGATCGTCTATATGCTGCCCGGTCGCTACCGCTCGCGCCTGCAGGCCAACGCGGCCCAGGCGGGCTATACCGACCCGGCGTTCATGCGCCGGGCGGCTGCGCAGACGGGCGCGATGATCATGGAAACACCCAAGATCTGGCTGCAGGAAGAGGCGTGCATGGAAATCGCCTCGTTCGCCGACCCCGAGATCATCGACAAGCTCATCGCCGAAGGCCGGGGCCTGATTTTTCTCACCCCGCACCTGGGGTCCTTCGAGATTTGCGCGCGCAAGGTGGCCCGGCACATGCCGCTGACCGTCATGTTTCGCGAACCGCGTCAGGCGGCCTTGCGCCCTGTCGTCGAGCAGGCACGCAACAACAGTTGCATGCGTGCCGTGCCTGCCAATACGCAGGGTGTGCGCGAGTTCGTCCGCACGCTGCGGCGCGGCGAAGCCGTGGGCATGCTGCCCGACCAGGTGCCGGGCCGGGGCGAAGGCGTCTGGGCGCCGGTGTTCGGGCGGGAGGCCTACACGGTGACCCTGCCCGGACGGCTGGCGACACAGACCGGGGCCGCAGTGTTCATGGTGGCGGGAGAACGTCTGCCACGCGGGCGCGGCTGGCGCATCCACTTTGTCCGCGTGCCCGAACCGCTGCCGCAGGAGGCTGAAGCGCAGGCCGCGCTATTCAATGCCGCCATGGCTTTGCTCATCGAACGCTTTCCCGAGCAATACCTGTGGAGCTACAACCGCTACAAAGTGACCGCTCATTCACGCGACACGACACGCAGGACACGCGCCGACCGCGAAACGGGGCCCGTCCAGCACAACCAGGCAGAACCCTCCCCGGAAGAGCCGCCTGCGACCGATCCTGCAGCCTCACCGGCCGAACGGGGCCAGCCATGACCGGGTTCAAACGCTGGTTGCTGGTGCGCCTGTTCACCTGGTTTGGCACCTGCCCCACGCGCACCCGCTTGCGCATCGGCGCCGTCTTCTCGTGGCTGACACTGCACCTGGCGCGTTCACGCGTGAATATCGTGCGCATCAACATCGCGCTGTGCTTTCCCGACGAAACCTCGGATCAGCGCGAACAATGGGTGCGTGCGCACATCCGGGCGCTTTCGCAGTCGTTCGTGGATCGTGGCGTACTGTGGTACGGCTCGGAACAGGCCATCGAAGACATGGTGCAGATCGACGGCGTGCAGCGCATTCTGGACCTGACCGCCACCAACACGCCTGTGATCCTGCTGGCGCCGCACTTCGTCGGCCTGGATGCGGCGGCAACCGCCCTCACACGCTACGTGGTCAAGGGCGCCACTTTGTACACGCCCCAGAGCGACCCGGTGATCGACGACATCGTGCGCCAGGGCCGTGCGCGTTTCAACGACACGCGCCTGGTCAGCCGCAAGGAAGGGGTGCGCGGGTTGATCCGCTACCTGCGCGACGGCTACCCGATCTATTACCTGCCCGACATGGACTTCGGTCGCCAGGGTTCGGTTTTTGTGCCCTTCTTCGGCATTGCCGCCGCGACCCTGCCCACCACCGCCATGATTGCCCAGAAGTGGCGCGCCCGCGTGATCCCGATCACCGAAACCTGGGACCCGGCCACGGGGCGTTATCAGGTGAGGGTGCATCCAGCCCTGGAGAACTTCCCCGGCACCGATACTCTCGAAGAGGCCACGGCACGCCAGAACCGCCTGCTGGAGGACTGGATCAGGCCCGATCCGTCCCAATATTATTGGGTACACCGGCGCTTCAAGACCCGCCCGCCAGGTGATCCGAAACTCTATTGAACGATGCAGTGCGATAATCCCCTCATGATCTGGAACTTCACCAAAATGCATGGCGCCGGTAACGACTTCGTCGTGCTGGACGGCGTGCGCCAAACCATCACGATGACGCCCGAGCGCGCCCGCGCCCTGGGCGATCGCCATTTCGGCGTGGGCGCCGACCAGATCCTGCTGGTCGAACCTGCGACCGTGCCCGAGGCCGACTTCCGCTATCGCATCTTCAATGCCGACGGCAGCGAAGTCGAACATTGCGGCAACGGCGCGCGCTGCTTCGTGCGCTTCGTACACGAACAGGGCTTGTCCGAGCGCAATCCCCTGCGTGCGCAGATCGCCACCGGCGTGATCGTTCTGGACCAGGACGACAACAATCAGGTCACCGTCGAAATGGGCAGCACCCGTTTCGATGCACCGGCGCTGCCGTTTGACACCTCGGGTCTGGCGAACCGCCAGGAACACCAGGACACATTGTGGGCCCTGCCCCACGGGCTCGCCGCAGCGCCGGATCCCGTCTGGCTCTCGCTGGTCGCCATTTCGAATCCTCACGCCGTCCAGGTCGTTGACGACGTGAACGCGGCACCCGTCGCTACGCTGGGCCCATTCATCGAATCGCACCCGCGCTTTGCGCGCCGGGTCAACGCCGGGTTCATGCAGGTGATCGATCGCCACACCATTGCCCTGCGCGTTTATGAACGCGGCGCTGGCGAGACGTTGTCCTGTGGAACCGGCGCATGTGCCGCCGTGGCGGCCGGCATTCGCCGTGGCCTGCTGGATTCGCCCGTGGCAGTGCATACCCGCGGGGGCAAGCTCGCCATTTCGTGGGATGGTTCGGTCTTGAAGATGACCGGACCTGCCCTTTCCGTATTCTCGGGCCAGGTCGATGTAGACGCCGTCGTCGCCGCCCTCGCCTTTCAACGATGACACCATGACCAATTCTGCTTTCACGCCCCAGGACGTCGCCGATTTTCTATCGAGCAATCCTCAGTTCTTCCTTGATCACCCAGAGGTCTTCGCCAGTCTGCGCGTACCCAATCCGCACGGGGGACAGGCCATATCGTTGTCCGAACGCCAGATCGTGACGCTGCGCGAACGCACGCGCGAACTCGAATGGCAACTCTCCGCCCTCTCGCACAACGCCCGCAGCAACGAAGCCATTGCCGATTCGCTTGCGTCGTGGACCCAGCGTCTGCTGGGCGAGGCTCACGCCGAACTCATCCCCGGCGCCATCGCGATGGGCCTGGCCGAGACCTTTGAACTGGATGCCGTGGCACTACGTGTGTGGGGCCTGCCCGGCCTGCCGGAAACGGGTTATGGCGAGCCGGTGTCCGAAGACACACACACCTTTGCAGACAGCCTGAAAGTGCCGTTCTGCGGTCGCGATACCGAGTTCGACGCCGCCACGTGGCTGCCCGAAAAACCGGCTTCGCTGGCCCTGATCGCCCTGCGTCTGGAGCCCGAGGGCGCCAGCATCGGGTTGCTGGTACTGGGATCGAAAGACCCGGAACGCTTCGACTCGTCCAAGGGTGTGGCCTTCCTGACCACCATCGGGCGCCTGGCCCAGGCCGCGCTTGGACGTTTGCGCACGCCCACCACCCCCGTCACGCCGGAAGCGGCAGGCTGACGTGACGCCGCTGCCCGCGCCCATGCAAGCATGGCTGGCGCATCTGGCGGCGCATCGGCGCTATTCCCCCCATACGCTGGACGGCTACGGGCGCGATCTGGCCAAGCTTGTCGAACTGGCGCCAGACACTGCGCTGGACCAGATAAGCCCCGCCCAATGTCGGCTGTTCATGGCGACATGGCATGAAAAAGGACTGGGCTCACGCAGCCTGGCGCGCATGCTGGCGGCCTGGCGCGGCTTCTATCAGTGGTATGCCCCCGGCGCAGGCATGCCGGGCAATCCCGTTGCCGGACTGCGTGCGCCCAAGGCACCGCGTGGTCTGCCCAAGGCCATGTCGGTCGAACAGACCCAGGCCTTGCTCGACCGCCCGCAGGCAACCGTGAGCCAGGACCCCGTGGCGCTGCGCGACCAGGCCATGCTCGAACTGTTCTATTCCAGCGGGCTGCGTCTGAGCGAACTGGTGAGCCTGGACGTGGTCTTCGTGCGCGAACCCGCGCACACGTCGCAAGGCTGGCTCAATCTGCCCGACAACGAGGTCGTCGTGCTGGGCAAGGGGTCCAAGCGGCGCACGGTGCCGGTGGGCAGGCAGGCCCGCGCCGCATTGCAGGCCTGGATCGATGTGCGCAGCCGCCTGCTCAATGCCCGCTCCGATGCGGGTGACGTGGCGGCGCTGTTCCTGGGGGCACGTGGCGCACGCATCTCGCCGCGCGTAGTGCAGCTGCAACTGGGCCGCATTGCCCAGCAGGCCGGGCTGCCCACGCATCTGCACCCGCACGTCCTGCGCCACAGCTTCGCCAGCCACATGCTGCAATCGGCGCAGGATCTGCGCGCCGTCCAGGAGTTGCTCGGTCACGCCAATATCACGACCACCCAGGTCTACACGCGGCTGGATTTCCAGCATCTGGCCCAGGTCTATGACCGCGCACATCCCCGGGCCAACCGCAAGTCCTGAACTCAGAACTCGGCACGCACCCCAAGCATCACGGTACGCCCCGGCAGCGGCGCGGCACGCGAGATGAACGAGGCATGGTTGTAGGCCAGACGATTCAGGAGGTTGTTGCCGCGCAGGTAGATCGTATAGGCGCTTTCGCCCACCTGCGTGCGCCAGCTGACGATGGCGTTGAGCTGCGTATACCCCTGTGTCGAGCGTTCGTATTCGGCGTGTCTGTTCTGCCTGAACACCCGTGCCAGCTCCACGCCGGACGACCATTGCTGCCAGCGCCAGTCGGCACGCAGGCCCGCACGCGCCGCCGGAATGCGCGGCAGATTGCCATCACCCCCGGTCAGCCGGCCACGCACGTAATCACCGAAGACACCCAGGCTCAGGGAGGGCGTGAAGCGATGCTTGATCTCCCCTTCGACACCAGTGAATTCGGCATCCTGCTGGGCATATTCGATCAGGCGGAAATCTTCGAAACGATCCAGCGTGTTGGCAAAGATGTAGTTGTTGACCCGGTTGTGAAAACCGCTCACCGAGAAAGTGGTGTCACCGGCCGTCTTGCGCAGCGTCAGGTCGATGTTGTGCGAGGTTTCTTCTTTCAGTTTCGGATTGCCGATTTCATAGGTGTTGGTGGCCAGGTGCACCCCATCGGCGTACAGCTCCTGTGCATTGGGCAGACGCTGGGAGCGCGATGCCGTCAGGGCGAGCGAGTACTGGGGTGCAAAGTCCCAGATGGCGGCAGCCGAAAGCGACGTGCCCGACAGATTGCTGTCGCGATGGTTGCCGCGCGGTTTCACGCGCTGCCAGTCCTGGCGCGCACCGAACTCCAGCCGCCATGCATCCGTCAGCGCATACTCCTCGACCAGGAAGATGCCCGCTGATCGCGTTTTCGAACGCGGCAGGAAAGCCTCTTCGCCATCGGCCTGAAAATCGCTGTGGGCCGCCTGCATACCCACCACACCGCGCAAGCCCAGCACGGGCTTGTGCGTGAGTTCCACGCGGGCGTCATAACCGCGATTCTTGAATCGGGTGCCCACGGTGCCATCTTCGATCTCATCATGCCGGTAATCGGTCAGCCCGCCGCGTACCCGGATACGCTCGAATCCCGCGAAAGGATCGCGATACTCCGCCCGCAGGTCCAGCCGCTCGCTGCGCAGTTTCACATAAGGCGGCGCTTCGTCGCCATGATCGTGGCCGTGGTCGTGATCGCCGTGCTCATCGCCGTGGCCGTGGTCGTCATGCCCGTGGCCATGGTCATGGCCGCCGCAATGCAGGTGGCTGCCATGCGGATGGCAACCCTCGTATTCGTGGTTGTGGCCGGGAAGACCGTACTTGCTGTCCAGATAGGTATAGGCCAGGCCCACATAACCGCGGGGTGTCACCCAGGACATGCCGATGCTGCCCTGGCTGGATTCGCTGTAGGAGCCGGGTACGTGAGAGTCGGACCAGTCGGGCACCCGATAATCGTCGGCGCGACGCCGCAGCCCCTCGACCCGCACCGCGAAGTTGCCCGTGCCGGCGGTGATGCCCACGGCCCCGGCACGCTCCCTGGTGCCGGTGGCACCGCGCACCTCCGCTTCGCCCTCGAAACCTTTTTCGGGCACGGCAGTGGGAATCTTTCGATCCAGCACGTTGACCACGCCGCCGATGGCACCGCCGCCATACAACAGCGTGGATGGGCCACGCAGCACTTCGATATCACGAGCCAGCAACGGTTCGACCGTCGTGGCGTGATCCGGTGAAATGCTGGACGCATCCATCAACTCGGATCCATCGGACAGCACCCTCACGCGCGGCGCCGTCTGACCCCGGATGACGGGCCGGCTCGCGCCGCCGCCGAACGTGTCGGCATGAATGCCCGGCAAGCCGTCGAGCGTGTCGCCCAGGGTGGTCTTGCGACGCTCGATCAATTGTTCTTCGTCCAGCACGACGGCCGGTTGCGTCATCCGCTCCAGCGACGTGCCCAGCGCGCTGGCCGACACGGTGATCGGCGCCAGGGTGGGGACATCGCGCTTGGTCGTGTCCTCGACCTGCGCCGAGACAGAGAAGGGAAGCGCTGCTGCCAGCGCAGCAACCAGGGGAGAGAGGCGGGAATGCATGAGGAAATCCAGACAATAGGAGAAACGAAATGATATAACGTATCCTTCTATTTTGGAATGTTATTTCATACTATGCATGCAGGCGTCCAGAAAGGGGGTTATGGCGCTATCCTTTGGCACCTTGTCACGTGAAAGGGAATTTGCATGTTCGACACCAAACAATCCTCTACCCGACGGGCCTTGCTCGCCGGCGCCGTGGGAGGGCTGGTTCTCGGAGGTTGTGCACTGGGTAGCCGGCTGATGAACCGTTCGGATCCGCAAGCCGTTGCCGGTCCGCCAGTGTGGTACTACGAGGCCTGGCTCAACGCGAAACATCTTGTGCCCGCCCTCAAACTCCCTGCAGGCGGCAGCATGACGGGCAGGTACGATCACGAGACGGAACTGTTTTCCTGGGAGGTGACGGTGGCACGCCTGACCGGCAAGCCTACCGTGGCCTTTTACGGGCCAGCCACCAAGCGGGAGAACGCCGGTGTGGCGTTTCCGCTGCCACCCCTGGAGTGGTCCGAAAGCAGTGATTTCTACACGGTGTCGGGTAGCAGCAGACTGACGAGCGCCCAGCTCGAGGATCTGCAGGCCGAGCGCTGGTATGTGCTGGCCGTGACACCCGATTATCCGAAGGGCGAGACGCGCGGACAGATCGTTCGGGCCGTTTTCCGCCAAACCGGCCTCTGATCGACGCCCCACGGTGGCCGGCCCGCCAGTGGGCACCGCCGGGCCGCAGCACCCGCAGCAACCGCAACAACCGCAGCACTCACAGCATCAGGCAGCATTGAGCCACACCGGGCAGCAGTGGGAACCTCAGGCAGCACCGGGCAACTCCGGAGCACCGTACAGCGCGTCAGCGGGGCGCTGCCCCACCCACCAGTGCGGCGCCCAGCAACAATGCACCCAGGGCCAGCACGAGCACCGCAGCGGTGGCCTCGATGACATATCGCACCCAGACAGCGGCCCGGCTGGACAGCATCCCGCCCAAACGTGTGGTGGCGCTCCCGGCCCATACCGACAGCACGGCCAGCAGGGCGACCGTGATGCCGGTGCCCACCCCCATCGCCAGGGCCGAGGCCACCCCGGCCAGGTAGAAGTCCTGGGCCAAGGCAAAAACGAGCACGATCAGGGCACCACTGCACGGTCGCAGACCGATCGCCAGAATGGCGACCCAGGCGCGTCGCCAATTCAGTGCACCAGCCATCATCTCAGGCGGCGGCACGTGCGCATGGCCGCAACACGCGTCGTGGTCGTGATGATGGGCATGCTCGTGGCCGTCGGCGTGGTGGTGGCCGTGGGTATGGTCGTGGTGGTGGCCGTGGTCGCGATTGCGGCCGTGTTCGTGTTCGTGTTCGTGGTCGCGGCCGTGCTCGTGCTCGTGCTCGCGGCCGTCGGCATGGGCATGGCCGTGATCGTCGCGGTGCCCCGGTCCGGCGGCGTGTGCGTGATCCCGGTTCGCGCGCGCTGCCCTGACCAGCGGGCGCAGCGCCTTGCGCCACACCAGCATCAGCCCAAGCACCACCACCATCGCGTAGGCGCTGATCTCCAGCC
>JAEYZR010000269.1 GCA_023427945.1 Pseudomonadota bacterium
CCACATCACCGTTCTGTATTTCGCCCGCATCGCCGAACTGACCGGCATGCGCCAGGAAACCATCGCGGCCACCGGCATCGGCAATGGCCATGCACTGCTGACTGCCATCACGGCGCGCCATCCCGCCCTGGCCAGCGTGAAGAACCTCCGGCTGGCGGTCAACCAGACACATGCGCCCACCGGCGTGAACATCGCAGCGGGCGACGAAGTGGCGCTGTTCGAGCCCGTCACGGGAGGCTAGAGGCATGATCGAGGTCACCCACGCCGATTTCGACACCGCCGCGCTTTTGCAGGGCGTTCACGAGCGCACCGCCGGGCGCGCAGGCGCCATGGTCAGCTTCACCGGCTTCGTGCGCGACTATGCGAGCGATACGTCCACGCAGTCGCTGTTCCTGGACTACTACCCCGGCATGTGCGAACGGGAACTGCAGGCCATCGCCGATCAGGCGCGTGCGCGCTGGGATGTGCAGGATGCGGTCATCGTGCACCGTGCCGGCGAGATGGCACTGGGCGAGCAGATCGTGCTGGTGGCGGTGGCCAGCGCCCATCGCGGCGATGCTTTTGCGGCCTGTGAATTCATCATGGATGCGCTGAAAACCCGGGCGCCCTTCTGGAAACGAGAAACCCTTGCCGATGGCAGCAGCTTCTGGGTGGAAGCACGCGAGAGCGACATGCAGCGCATCCGGGCATGGGAACAGGAGACAAAAAAATGAATACGCAAGGTCGGACACCCCTGGCCATCGCCATCCTGACGGTCAGCGACAAACGCACCGCGCAGGACGATACGGCAGGCGACCTTCTGGACAGCCTGGCCTCGCAGGCAGGTCATCATGTGGTGCGCCGGGCCATATCGTCGGGCAACCTGTATGACGTGCGACGCATCATGAGCGACTGGATCGCCGATCCCGAAGTCGCCGTGATCCTGACCACCGGCGGCACGGGCTTTGCAGAGAAGAACACCACGCCTGAAGCCGTGCGCGTCTTGTTCGACAAGGAAATCGAGGGCTTCGGAGAACTTTTCCGGCAGGTGTCGTTTGCCGAAATCGGCGGCGCGGCGATCCAGTCGCGCGCGATTGCCGGCTATGCGAACCGCACGGTGGTGTTCTGCGTGCCGGGCTCCAACAACGCCTGCCACACGGCATGGGAATTCATTATTCGCGATCAATTGGACAGCGGCCAGAAGCCCTGCAATTTCGCCAACAAGGTCGGCGCACTGCCGCCACGCAAGGAATCCGCATGATGATGGAATTTGACGAGGCCCAACGGCGCCTGGCCGAAGCCGCCCCCGCACCCTCGCAACACGAAACGGTGTCGCTCGGTCAGCTGGCAGGCCGTATCCTGGCTCAGGACGTGCATGCCACGATGGACATGCCCCCGGCGGACAACAGCGCCATGGACGGCTATGCGGTGCGCATCGGCGACCTGCGCGACGCCGACGCGCTGACGGTCTCGCAGACCATCTACGCGGGCCAGGCACCTGACAGACTGGCGCCCGGCACGGTCGCCCGCCTGTTCACAGGCAGCCTGCTGCCGCAGGGCGCCGATACCGTGATCATGCAGGAAGACGTGCAGGCCCAGGGCGACCAGATCACGGTCACGGGGCAGCACACGACCGGCCAGCATGTGCGCCGCCGTGGCGAAGACACCAAGTCCGGCGCCTTGCTGATTGCCGCAGGCACTCGACTGAACGCCGCCCACGTGGCCTTGCTGGCCACCCAGGGCGTGGCGCAGGTGGCCGTCATCCCGCGTCTGCGGGTGGGCATTCTCACCACCGGCGACGAACTCGTGGTGCCGGGCGAAACGCGCGCCGACCACCAGATCTACAACTCCAACTCGCCCATGCTGAGCGCCCTGATCGAAGGCATGGGCGCACAGGTTGCCCTGGCCCTGCACGCCCCTGACGATCTGGACAGTCACACCGCAGCGTTCAAGCGTTTGTCCGAACAGTGCGACCTCGTCCTGAGCGTGGGTGGCGTGTCGGTGGGCGACAAAGACATGGTCAAGCCTGCGCTGCAGGCGCTGGGCGCCACGCTGGACATGTGGCGCGTGCGCATGAAACCGGGCAAACCGGTCGCCCTGGCCCATCTGGACGGTGTGCCAGTGGTGGGGCTGCCCGGCAACCCGGTGTCGGCCTACGCCGTATTCACGCTGCTGGTGACGCCCTTGATGCGCCGGATGCAGGGGCGCACGGATATCTTCCCCTACGTCAGCCACGTGACGCTGCGCACCGCCCACCCGTGCAAGGACGCCCGGGAAGAATTCCTGCGCGTGCAACTGCATCTGGTGACCGGCAGCAACGCCGAACTCACGCTGTTCGAGCGCCAGGGTTCCGGAGTGGTCAGCTCACTCACCTGGGCCAGCGGTCTGGCACGCATCCCCGCCGGCGTCACGGTGTACGACGGCGAGAAAGTCGCCTATTACGAGTTCTCGCGCTGGCTGAACTGAGCGCTCGCCACAATCGCCTGCGCCTGCGCCAGCTCGATGGGTGTGTTGATATTCAGAAACGTGTGATCGGGCACATCATCGAAGGCGACTTCGATGACGGCCACCTCGCGCTGCCACTGCCCCACCTTGCGCATGCCGGCCGCCAGCGCCGCCTTCAGATGTGCCTGCAGCTCGCAGCGCACGACCATAAAAACCGGCTGACGCCAACCGCGGTGAACGACCAGCGCGCCAGGCGCATCGGCCTGCAATGCGGCCTTGTGCAGACGTCCCACCCAGCCCGCTGGCAGAAACGGCGCATCACATGGTGCGACGGCCAGCCAGTCGGCGGTGCTGACCGTCATGGCCGCCAGCACACCGGCCAGAGGACCGCGCCGTTCGTCGGTCTCGGCCGTGTCATCGGGCACCGGCACACCCAGGGCGCGATAACGATCTTCTGCGTAGGGCGTGCTGACATAAAGCGTGTCTACCTGAACACTCAGGTTGCGCGCAACGTGTTCGATCAGCGGAACGCCTGCAAGCCGCAGCCAGGCCTTGTCGCACGGCACATCGGCCGTCTGCATGCGCGAAGAATAGCCGCCGGCCAGCACCACGCCATCGATGCGCGCCATGGTCATCCGCCGATGTAGCTCATTTCGATACGAGGGTCCTGCGCTTCACCTTCGTTGGCACGCCCCCGGCGCTCGGAGTAGTTGTCGGCGCGCACATTCCAGATGCCTGCCAGGGCCTGGGCAAACACCGAATCGTCATCGGGATGGTCACGCAGGCTGGCACGCAGATCGTGTCCGCGGGAAGCGAACAGACAGGTGAAGAGCTGGCCTTCGGGCGACAGCCTTGCCCGCGTACAGCCACCGCAGAAAGCATGCGACACGCTGGAGATCACGCCGATCTCGCCGCCACCGTCCAGATAACGCCAACGCTCGGCCACGCGCCCCATCAGGGGCTCGGACACGGGTTCGAGCGGGTGGTGCTGCGCAATCGCGGCAATCACTTCGTCGCTGGGCAGGACTTCCTGCATGTTCCAGCCGTTGGTCGCCCCCACGTCCATGTATTCGATGAACCGCAGGATGTGGCCCGAATGGCGAAACTGCTGCGCCATAGGCAGTATCTGGTCATCGTTCAAGCCCCGGCGCACGACCATGTTGACTTTCACGGGGCCCAGGCCGGCGTCGGCGGCCGCCTGTATGCCGGCCAGCACATCGTCGGGGGTGTAGGTGCTGTCGCTCATGCTGGCAAAGCGCAGCGGGTCCAGCGCATCCATGCTCACCGTCACGCGGGACAAGCCCGCATCGGCCAGGGATCGGGCTTTGCGGGCCAGCAGACTGGCATTGGTGGTCAGCGTGAGTTCAAGCGGTGCGCCCGATGGGGTGCGAATCTCGGCCAGCATGCCCACCAGCCGGTCCAGGTCCTTGCGCAGCAGCGGTTCGCCGCCGGTCAGGCGGATCTTCTGCGTGCCCAGGCGCGCAAAGATCCGGGCGGCGCGTGTGATCTCTTCAAAAGACAACAACGCCGAATGCGGCATGAAGGTGTAGCTGGAATCGAACACATCGCGCGGCATGCAATACGTGCACCGGAAATTGCACCGGTCGGTGACCGAGATACGCAGATCGCGCAACGGGCGCTCACGCGCGTCGCGCAACGGCTCGCCCGGCGCCGGCAAGGCATGGGCCGACGGCGTGGCCAACGCATGGCCGCGCAAAGCCGCTGTGCTGCGGCGATCCTGCAGGAAGATCACTTTGTCCATTGGCCGATCATAGTCTGTGTTGGCACGTGCTCATAGTCTGTCATCAGCGCATGCCGCTGCGCACGCCGCTGCGCACGCCGAATGCCTGCTCCATCGTTTGCAGGCTCCCGGTCTGCGAGGCGTCATAGCCGACCAGGGTGCCCACGAAATCCCGATAGTCCTGACTGCGCATCACGCGCAGCAGTGCCTGCATGGCCGGCGTGTTCAGCGCCTCGCGGCGCATGGCAAAGAAATATCGCTCGCGCACCAGGGGAATGAAGTCCAGCTTGAAGCGCACGGCGGCCGTCTCCACACCCACACCGGTGTCGGCCATGCCGCTGGCAATATGGGCCGCAATGGCCATGTGCGTGAACTCGTTGGACTCGTAGCCCTGCACCTGATCGATGGCAATGTGTGCGCGCTGCAGCATCAGCCCGATCAGATAACGCGTGCTCGATCCGATCTGCCGGTTCACGAAGCGCACGTCCGGGCGTGCCACGTCTTCGATGGCGAGAATCTGCTTGGGGTTGCCCGGCTGCACGAACAGCCCCGTATTGCGCACCGCCAGGTGGATCAACAACACGTCCTGCCCGTTCATCCACTGCGCATACCGCTCCATGATGGGCACTTCGAACTGGCCCAGCGGCACCTGGAAACCTGCCAGGTCGCACTCGTCGCTGGCCAGCGAGGCCAGGGCCTCGATGGCAGTTCGATAGCGCAATTCGACGCTGGGCTCGACCCGCGCCATGTGCTGCATCAGCGCTTCCACCGCGAAGCCGTGGCTGGCATGCAGGCGCAGATGCGGCACGTTCTCCGGCATCAGGCGCGCCAGTTCTTCCTGCAGTTCGGAAGCCATGCTCTCCAGGGTCGGCATCAGGCGCGCACCGATGCGCCGGTTGGCCCACACCAGCTTTTCGGCAAATGGCGACAGCGACGTGCCCTGGCGGCGCCGCGTGAGGATAAGCGGCGTGTCGAACAGGGCCTCGAAGCGGCGCAGGATGCCCCAGGCATGCCGATAGGACATGCCGCAGGCCTTGCACGCTTGCGCAATGTTGCCCGTGGCGTCGATGGCGGCAAGCACACTCAGCAAATCGGTGATGGCGACCTCTTCGCCATCACCGTCGGCGCTGAGCGACCACGAGTGATTCAGACGGACCCTGAACTTATATGTCATTTATTTCATATTGAAGAGTATCAACATGCAGATTAGAGTGCTGAAAACAAGGACTTGCAGACGTACGCTCGCTTTATTATGCAAATATAAACATATTTAGCGAATAACGGCTGCATATTAGAACGACAGAGACATTGCATCAAGGAGGCCGTATGGTCGCACCGCTTACCCAGGCAAGCGCTGCCAGTCGTGACGCACACGCCGCTACTCAAGGCAACGTCACGCAGCACTTTGCCCAACAGGCAGCCCGGCAGGCTGTACGCACACCCGATCCCGAACCCGACACCTGTACCCCCGCAATCGCGGCGGCACACGCTGCGATTGCCCAGCATCGGGATGCTTCGGGTGCCATGCGCAAAGGCGCGATGCTGCCTGTGCTGCATACCCTGCAACACGCCCTGGGCTGGATCCCGCCGGAATGCGTACCCACCCTGGCGCAGGCCATGAACCTGTCGCGTGCCGAAGTGCATGGCGTGATCACGTTCTATCCGCACTTTCGCACAGCGCCCCCGGCCCTTCACCACGTGGAGATCTGCCAGGCCGAATCCTGTCAGGCCATGGGCAGTGACGCGCTGGTGCAGCACGCCCAGGACAGACTGGGCTGTGCCATGAACGAACAGACGCCGGATGGCAAGGTCGCCCTGGCGCCGGTGTACTGCCTGGGCCTGTGTGCGCAATCGCCCGCCATGATGATCGATTCACGCCCGTACGCCCGAGTCAGTTGCGACAAGCTGGATCGCCTGTTTGCTCAATTCGACGAGGCCCGCCCATGACACCCATCACGGTTTATGTTCCCCGCGACGCCGCCGCGCTCGCGGTGGGTGCCGATGAACTCGTGCAGACACTGGAGGCACGTGCGGCGCAACGCGGCATCGAACTGCGTATCGTGCGCAACGGATCGCGTGGCTTGCTGTGGCTCGAACCGCTGGTCGAAGTGCAGACGCCCGCCGGCCGCATCGCTTATGGCCCGGTACAGGCCGAAGACATCGACAGCCTGCTGGATGCCGGATTTCTGCAAGGCGGGGACCACCCGCTGGGCCATGGTCCGACCGAGGCCATCGAATTCCTGGCGCGCCAGGAGAGGCTCACATTTGCACGCGTCGGGGTGATCGACCCGCGTTCCATCGATGATTATGTCGCGCACGGCGGCTTCGAGGGGCTCAGGCGAGCCCTGGCCATGACGCCCGAAGCCATCGTCGAAGAAGTGACCCTGTCCGGTCTGCGGGGACGCGGCGGTGCGGCGTTTCCCACCGGAATCAAGTGGAAGACAGTCGCCACCACACCGGCCACGCAGAAGTACATCGTGTGCAATGCCGACGAAGGCGACTCCGGCACATTCTCGGACCGGCTTCTGATGGAAGGCGACCCGTGCACCCTGATCGAGGGAATGGTCATTGCCGGGCTTGCGGTAGGGGCCACCCAGGGCTACATCTACGTGCGCTCGGAGTACCCGCAATCCATCGAAGCGCTCGAATACGCCATCGTCGCGGCACGCCAGGCGCAGTGGCTGGGCAGCGACATCCAGGGCAGCGGACGCCACTTCGACATGGAGGTGCGCGTCGGCGCCGGCGCCGACATCTGCGGCGAAGAGACATCGCTGCTGGAAAGCCTGGAAGGCAAACGCGGCGTGGTGCGTGCCAAGCCGCCCCTGCCCGCCATTGCCGGGCTGTTCGGCCAGCCCACCGTCATCAACAACGCGATCTCGCTGGCATCGGTTCCCACCATCCTGGCCAACGGCGCACAAGCCTACCGCGACTTCGGCGTCGGCCGCTCGCACGGCACTCTGCCCTTCCAGCTGGCCGGCAACCTGCAGCAAGGCGGCCTGGTGGAAAAGGCGTTCGGCGTGACCTTGCGCGAACTGCTCTACGACTTCGGCGGCGGCTCGCGATCGGGACGCCCCTTGCGTGCGGTACAGGTCGGCGGCCCCCTGGGCGCATGGCTGCCCGAATCGCAATGGGACGTGCCTCTGGATTACGAGGCCTACATGAAGATTTCCGCGATGGTGGGCCACGGCGGCATCGTCGCCTTCGACGATACGGTGGACATGGCGAAGATGGCACGGTGGGCAATGGCGTTCTGCGCCATCGAGTCCTGTGGCAAATGCACGCCCTGTCGCATCGGTTCCACGCGGGGCGTGGAGACCATCGAACGCATCGCCTCGGGCGGTCCGCAACGCGAACACCAGGTCACGCTGTTGCGCGACCTGTGCGACACCATGCTGGGCGGCTCGCTGTGCGCCCTTGGTGGCATGACGCCTTTCCCGGTGCTGTCGGCACTGAATCACTTCCCGCAGGATTTCGGTTTACCTGCCCCCACCGCCCAAACCGCAGACGCGGCCTGAGTCAGACAGGAGATCACCATGCTGGAAACAGTACTGAAACGCGAACGTGACTACGGCACACCTGCCAGAACGTCCGAAGTGATGGTCACCCTCACCATCGACGGCCAGAGCGTCACCGTGCCCGAGGGCACCTCGGTCATGCGTGCGGCCTCCGAGCACGGCGTGAACATCCCGAAGCTGTGTGCCACCGACAGCCTGGAGGCCTTCGGCTCATGCCGCCTGTGCCTGGTCGAAATCGAAGGCCGGCGCGGCTATCCAGCCTCCTGCACCACCCCGGTGGAAGCCGGCATGGTGGTGCGCACCGAAACGCCGAAGCTGCATCAGTTGCGCCGTGGGGTGATGGAGCTGTACATCTCCGATCACCCGCTGGATTGCCTGACCTGTCCGGCCAACGGCGACTGCGAACTGCAGGACATGGCCGGTGTGGTGGGCCTGCGCAACGTGCGCTACGGCCAGGAAGGCAAGCATCACCTGGACGACGCGACCGACGACTCCAATCCATACTTCTCCTACGACGCCTCCAAGTGCATCGTGTGCAATCGCTGTGTGCGCGCCTGCGAGGAAACCCAGGGCACGTTCGCGCTCACCATCTCCGGGCGCGGCTTTGACTCGCGCGTGTCCCCCGGGCAAAGCGAATCGTTCATGCAAAGCGAATGCGTGTCCTGCGGCGCCTGCGTACAGGCCTGCCCGACCGCGACGCTGCAGGAAAAAAGCGTCATCGAAATGGGCCAGGCCGAACACTCGGTCGTGACCACCTGCGCCTATTGCGGCGTGGGCTGCGGCTTCAAGGCCGAGATGAAGGGCGAGCAGGTCGTGCGCATGGTGCCCTGGAAAGACGGGCAGGCCAACCGGGGCCATTCCTGCGTGAAAGGCCGGTTTGCATGGGGCTACACCACGCACAAGGAACGTGTGCTCAACCCCATGATCCGCAAGAACATCAACGATCCCTGGCAGGAAGTGACCTGGGAAGTGGCGCTGGCGCACACGGCCTCGGAGTTTCGCCGCATTCAGGCGGCACACGGGCGCGATGCCATTGGCGGCATCACGTCCTCGCGCTGCACCAACGAAGAAACCTGGCTGGTACAGAAACTCATCCGCGCGGCGTTCGGCACCAACAACGTCGATACCTGCGCACGCGTGTGCCACTCCCCGACGGGCTATGGCCTGAAGCAGACACTGGGCGAATCGGCGGGCACACAGACGTTCGACTCCGTGATGCACAGCGACGTGATCGTCGTCATGGGCGCCAACCCCAGCAGCGGCCATCCGGTATTCGCATCGCGCCTGAAACGCCGGCTGCGCGCCGGTGCCCGGCTGATCGTGATCGACCCGCGACGTATCGAGCTGGTCGACTCGCCGCACATCAAGGCCGATTTCCACCTGCAGGTGCGTCCGGGTACCAACGTGGCCTTGCTGTCGTCGCTTGCCCATGTGATTGTCACCGAGGGCCTGGTCAACGAAGCCTTCGTCGCCCAACGCTGTGAAGCGCAGGCCTTCGAGCAGTGGCGCGACTTCGTCGCCCTGCCCGAGAACTCGCCCGAAGCGATGGCCGACGTCACCGGTGTCCCGGCCGAGCTGGTGCGCGGCGCAGCACGCCCGTATGCCGGCGGCGGCAATGGTGCGATCTATTACGGCCTGGGCGTCACCGAACACAGCCAGGGGTCCACGACCGTCATGGCCATCGCCAACCTGGCAATGGCCTGCGGCAACATCGGCCGCGAAGGCGTGGGCGTGAATCCCCTACGCGGGCAGAACAACGTGCAGGGGTCGTGCGACATGGGCTCGTTCCCGCACGAACTTCCGGGCTATCGCCACATCTCGGACGAGGTCACCCGCACGACCTTCGAGCAGGCCTGGGGCGTGACCCTGGGCGCCGAACCCGGACTGCGCATTCCCAACATGTTCGAAGCCGCCCTGGACGGCACCTTCAAGGGCCTGTACTGCCAGGGTGAGGACATCGTTCAGTCCGATCCCAACACCAAGCACGTGGCCGCGGCACTGTCGGCCATGGAATGCATCGTGGTGCAGGATCTTTTCCTGAACGAGACCGCGAAGTATGCGCACGTGTTCCTGCCGGGCTCGTCCTTTCTGGAGAAAGATGGCACGTTCACCAATGCCGAACGCCGCATCTCGCGCGTGCGCAAGGTGATGGAGCCCAAGAACGGAATGGCCGACTGGGAAGTGACGATGGGGCTGGCCAATGCAATGGGCTATCCCATGCACTACAACCATCCGCGCGAGATCATGGCGGAGATCGCCAGGCTGACGCCCACCTTCTCCGGCGTGAGCTACGAGAAGCTCGAACGGCTGGGCAGCCTGCAATGGCCGTGCAACGATGCCGCGCCGGAAGGCACGCCGATCATGCACATCGACGAGTTCGTGCGTGGCAAGGGCAAGTTCATCATCACCAAATACGTGCCCAGCGACGAACGCAGCACGCGCAAGTTTCCGCTGCTGCTCACCACCGGACGTATCCTGTCGCAATACAACGTGGGTGCCCAGACACGGCGCACGCCCAACGTCATGTGGCACAGTGAGGATCTGCTGGAGATCCACCCGCAGGACGCCGAAGATCGCGGCATCAAAACGGGCGACTGGGTGGGCGTGCAAAGCCGCTCGGGTGAGACCGTGCTGCGCGCCGACGTCACCGACAGGGTGCAGGCCGGCGTGGTCTACACCACGTTCCACTTCCCCGAATCGGGCGCCAACGTGGTGACCACCGACAGCTCGGACTGGGCCACCAATTGCCCCGAGTACAAGGTGACGGCGGTGCAACTGGTGCGTGTCAATCAGCCCTCCACCTGGCAGCGCACCTGGTCGCGGTTCTCCGACGCGCAGTTGCAGCTGCTGCGTGAGCGCACCCGCGAGCGGGACGTCATATGACGCAGGGGCACACCGCGTTGCTGGCCGACGAGTTCGCGGCCTTGCCGGCGGCGACCGCGCCATGCACCGTCGTGCGGATGCATGCCGGACATGGCGACCATCACGAATCGCAGGACGTGCTGGCCGAGGAAACCCCGGTGGCGCTGTCCTACAACGGGATCAGTCACGCGACCATGCTGGTCACGCCAGCCGAACTGGAAGACTTCGCAGTCGGATTTTCCCTGACCGAAGGCATCGTCGACCACGTGCGCGACATACGGGACATCCGGCTGGATGTGCAGTCCCAGGGCGTGGTCGTCGAACTGGATATTGCCGGCGCCCCGATGGACCGGCTGAAACAGCGGCGGCGGGCCATGGCGGGACGCACGGGTTGCGGCCTGTGCGGGGTCGAGACCTTGCCCGAAGTGCTGCGCGACGTGGCGCCCGTGGAAGCCGGCAAGCACTGGCCCGCCCTGCTCCTGGCCGACGGGATGCGCGCCATGCGCGCACAGCAGACCTTGCACTCGCAGACCGGAGCGACCCATGCAGCCGCCTGGATGGATGGCCACGGCGTGGTGCGATGCGTGCGCGAAGACGTGGGCCGCCACAATGCACTGGACAAGCTGCTGGGCGCGCTCGCACGCGACGGAATCGACGCGGCCGCCGGCGCCGTCCTGGTTTCCAGTCGCGCCAGCTTCGAAATGGTGCAAAAAGCCGCCTCGCAGGGCGCCACGCTACTGGCCGCCGTCTCGGCCCCCACGGCCCTGGCGTGCCGGGTGGCTCACGCAAGCAACGTCACTTTGCTCGGTTTTTTCCGCGAAGCGAATTTCTCGATCTACAGCCACCCGCAGCGGGTGGTGACATGACCAAGGCAGGCAACATGGACCACAGCAATCTGATTCGTATGGCCAACCGGATCGGCGATTTCTTCGACGCCATGCCCGATCGCGAAGAGGCCCTGGACGGTATCGCCAACCACATCCACAAATTCTGGGAACCGCGCATGCGGCATCAGTTGCTCGACCTGCTCGATGCGCATCCGGACGGCAGGCAGGACGACCATGCCCTGTGCCCGATCGTGCTCGAGGCAGTCACCCGCTATCGTCAGCGGCTCACCCCGGTGGTGCCCGCCTGACGCGCATGTCGAATTTTGTAGCTTGCAGTGAAACAACCACGTATAAAGCCCGTGCATAACGCAACGAGCAAGGTCGAGGAGACGACATGAGCACCGCACCATCCCTGAATCTGCCTGCTGGCGCGGGTGGATGGCTGGACAAAGAACGAACCATTGCAGGACCGGGATTCAATCGCTGGATCGTTCCCCCGGCAGCGCTGGCGATCCACCTGTGCATCGGCATGGCCTACGGTTTCTCGGTGTTCTGGCTGCCGCTGTCCAAAGCGCTGGCCGGCCCGGACATCATGACCTGCCCGGCCAGCATGAGCGTATTCACAGAGCTTTTCACGACGACGTGCAACTGGCGCATTTCCACGATGGGCTGGATGTACACCCTGTTCTTTGTGTTGCTCGGATGCTCGGCCGCACTGTGGGGCGGCTGGCTCGAACGGGCTGGCCCGCGCAAGGCCGGTGTGGTGTCGGCCCTGTGCTGGTGCGGCGGGCTGGTGATTTCATCGGTCGGCGTATATACCCACCAGATGTGGATGCTGTGGCTGGGCTCCGGCGTGATCGGAGGGATCGGCCTGGGCCTGGGCTACATCTCGCCGGTCAGTACCCTCATCAAGTGGTTCCCGGACAAGCGCGGCATGGCCACCGGCATGGCCATCATGGGTTTTGGCGGTGGCGCCATGATAGGTGCGCCCCTGGCCGACCTGCTGATGCGCCATTTCGCCGGCCCCGGCTCGGTGGGCGTGTGGCAGACATTCCTGACGATGGCGATCATCTACTTCGTGTTCATGATGTGCGGCGCTCTGGGATACCGCGTGCCGGCGACCGGCTGGAAACCGGAGGGCTGGGTGCCGCCCCCGCAAAATGCCAACGCCATGATCACGCGCGGGCACGTCCACGTCAAAAAGGTGTGGGGCATTCCGCAGTTCTGGCTGGTGTGGCTGGTGCTTTGCCTGAACGTGACGGCGGGCATCGGTATCCTGGGCATGGCCTCACCGCTGCTGCAGGAAGTGTTCGGCGGACGCCTGATCGGCCAGAACGAGCTGGGCTTCGCTGAGCTGAACCCGCAGCAACTGGCCGCCATCGCCACCATTGCGGCCGGGTTCACCGGGTTGATCAGTCTGTTCAACATCGGCGGGCGGTTTTTCTGGGCCAGTCTGTCGGACAAGCTGGGCCGCAAAGTGACCTATGCCACGTTCTTCGTGCTGGGTTTCCTGCTGTATGCCTCCATTCCGTGGTCGGCACACATGGGCATGCTGGCCTTGTTCGTGGCGGCCTTCTGCGTCATTCTTTCCATGTACGGCGGCGGCTTCGCCACTGTGCCGGCCTATCTGGCTGATCTGTTCGGCACCCAGATGGTGGGCGCCATCCACGGCCGCCTGTTGACCGCGTGGTCAGCCGCCGGCATCTTCGGGCCGGTGCTGGTGGGCTACATCCGTGAATACCAGCTGTCCATCGGTGTGCCGCGCGCACAGGTCTACGACATCACCATGTACATCCTGGCGGGCATGCTGGTGGTCGGTTTCCTGTGCAACCTGGCCATCCGACCCGTGAATGCCAAGCACTTCATGAGCGAGGAAGAGCTGGCGCACGAAAAAACGCTGGCCCACGAACGCGCCGCCGCTACCGAAATCCGAGGCTCCGGCAGCGGTTCGGCCACACCAGCCTTTCTCGTGGCATTTGCCTGGGCCATGGTCGGGATCCCACTTGCCTGGGGTATCTGGATCACCCTGCAAAAAGCCGTGGTGCTGTTCCACTAAAGCAAAAGGCCTCCCGCC
The DNA here is from genome assembly GCA_023427945.1 of Pseudomonadota bacterium. Classification (GTDB taxonomy): domain Bacteria; phylum Pseudomonadota; class Gammaproteobacteria; order Burkholderiales; family Burkholderiaceae_B; genus Schauerella. The sequence goes on from JAEYZR010000269.1 coordinate 13,444, forward strand.
GTCTGCACG
>JAEYZR010000331.1 GCA_023427945.1 Pseudomonadota bacterium
GGGGGGGGGGGGGGGGGGGGGGGGGGGGGGGGGGGGGGGGGCCCCCCCCCCCCCCCCCCCCGCGCCATAATCTGGGCGTGTGGGGCGCCAGGCGACTCAGCGGGCGGCGGCGTGGGCTCGGCGTAGCGCCGCAGGTGCGATACGCAATGACTCGCGATACTTCGCCACGGTCCGCCGGGCAATGACAATGCCGGATTCCGCCAGCTTCTTGGTGATCTGGTTATCCGACAAAGGCTTGGCCCGATTTTCGGCCTCCACCAGTTTGCGTATGAAAGCCTGCACCGCTGTGGCCGAAGCCGAATCACCGTTGTCGGTAGCCACGCTGGAGCCGAAAAAGAACTTCAGTTCGAGCGTGCCGAACGGCGTCAGCATGTATTTCTGTGTGGTCGCCCTGGAAATCGTCGACTCGTGCATGCCCAGCTCGCTGGCAATGTCCTTCAGGATCAAGGGACGCATGGCTTGTGGGCCTTCGCTGAAAAAGTCGGCCTGACGGTCGACGATTGCCTGCGATACCCGCATGATCGTGTCAAAGCGCTGCTCGACGTTGCGGATCATCCACTTGGCTTGCTGCAATTGAGCCTGCAGGCCCACGTGCTGGGACGCACGCTGGTTGCCCAGCATCTGGGCATACAGCGCATTGACCCGCAAACGCGGTACTGCAGCATTGTTCAGGCTGACGCGCCATCCCTGACGCGTACGCCTGACCACGACGTCCGGCACGGCGAAATCGGCTGCCGGGACAGTCCAGGCCCGCCCGGGGCGCGGGTCGAGCTTCAAGATCAACGTGTGAGCCGCTTTCAGTGTCGCTTCATCGCATTGCAGTGCGTCGCGCAGGCGAATGGCGTTGCCTGTGGCCAGCAATGGCAGGTGATGTGTACAGATCTCGCGGGCCAGGGCCACGGCCTTGGCCGTAAAGCCTGGCGGGGGCGTACGCAACTGAAGGCACAGACAGTCCGACAGATTCTGCGCGCCCACGCCCGCAGGATCGAAGGACTGCACCAATGCCAGCACGGCGCGCAACTCCTCGATATCGGGGGGATCCGGTGCGTCGCCCGCGGTTAGATCGAACGCCTCCCCTGGGTCGAACCAGGTGACGATTTCTTCGAGGGGTGAGGCCAGATAGCCGTTCTGGTCGAGCTCGTCGATCAAAAGGGTCGCAATCAGCTTGTCGCGTTCGCTGGCGCAGGTGACGCCCAACTGGGCCAACAGATGGTCTCGCAAGCTCGTGGCCTGCACGGACTCCGGCCTGCCAAGATCGTCATCGTTATAGTCGTTGCCGCCCGCCCCTGAGCCCGACAGACTGCCTATCGTCATGGCCTCGCCCAGCGATTCGGTCTCCCCGCGCTCGAACTCGCTATCGGGAGCGGCATCGTCGCGCGCAGCATCGACCGGGGCGTCGCCGTATGAACCGTCCCCACCGTCCCCACTGCCGTCGCCGGTACCATCCCCCTGATCGGCACGCTCGAGCAGGGGATTGTCGGCCAATGCCTGCGAAATCTCCATCTCGAGGTCGAGCGTAGACAGCTGCAGCAGTCGGATGGACTGTTGCAATTGTGGCGTCAACGTCAAATGTTGGCCTGGTCGGAGTTCTAAAGCAGGGCGACTCATAGGTACAATATTTTGCATGACGAATCCCACTTCCACCGACCGCGTTCGCGGCGACTGCCGTTTGATTTCTCAAACGCTGCGTAAATTGTCCACACCTCGCATCTTGCTGCGCCTTGTGGTCATCGTTGCGGCTGCAATCCTGTGGCTATGGGTCAGCTCACTCCTTCTCGGGTTTGGACGAAGGCTCACATATGAGAGCTTCGCGTCCTTGGGACAACAGATTATCGACACGCTCATGCTGATCAATCCCTACCTGTGGTGGGGAGTGGTGGCACTGTGGAGCCTGATCGTCTTCTTCAGTGTTCGTGCGTGGTTCAACGCCAACGTCGAAGCGGGCCGGGCCGCGCCGGTCGAACTGGGATCGTTTCGCATGCTGTGCACCGAGCTTTCCCCCGAAGTGCGTGATGTCATGCGCTGGAGCTGGCTGAACCACGAAGAACCATTCACGATCGGAGATCTGCGCCGCACCCTGGAAGAAACCCGGCATGGCCGCATCGACAAGATTGCCATAGTACGCGAGCAGGAAGCCATTCTGAAGCCCTCTTCACTGGACGCCGTGCCGGCCGTCGCAGCGCCCGCGCCTCAGGTGCGTCAAACCCCGTCGGTCAGCCCAGTTGTCACGCCCGCGCGCAGCGAACCAGAAGTTCGTATAGCCGGGGAAACCCGAGGCCACACCGAACCACGCCGCCCGATCGAACCGCGTCTGTCCGACGAATGACGGACAAGCCGCTTGTAGCGCGAGTCCGTAGGTTTCGGACTTGCGCATCGAACAGAAATGTGTTCTGCTTCGAATATGTCTGAGTCAACCATGCCCTTCGCATTGACGTCCCGCTGCAGCGCTGCTGCAGGCGCGCGCACGTCCGATGGCATGCCGGCGCGCGGCACACGCGCAGTCGCCCTCATTCCCGCCTCCAGCGCCGCTCGCGCGCTATCGCTACGCCTACCGATCGGTCGCCGGGCCTAGCGTCCCGTGGTAGCTCGGCAACCGTGTACGCCACTGCAGTTCCCCAAAATATTTCCCGATTAGTTTGCTGTTCTGCGTTGATGCTGCCTTTGCCGGCGCACCCGCCTGGCCGCCATGCCATCACCGCACAGCCACGACCGACAACAGGTGTTTCATGATGATTGCCAACCCCGCCTCCAAATACGTCCCCTTCGTCGCCTTCGAACGCGACTTTTCCGAGCGCACCTGGCCCAGCCGCCGGATCACCCAGCCGCCGATCTGGATGAGTACCGACTTGCGCGACGGTAATCAGTCCCTGATCGAACCCATGAGCGTCGAGCGCAAGTTGCGCTTCTTCGAGCAACTGATCAAGATCGGTTTCAAGGAAATCGAAGTGGGCTTCCCGTCTGCGTCCCAGACCGACTTCGATTTCGTACGCAAGCTCGTGGACGAAAAACGCATTCCCGATGACGTCACCATCATCGTGCTCACCCAGGCTCGCGAAGAGCTGATCACCCGCACGATCGAATCGGCCGCAGGCGCCAAGCGCGCCATCGTGCACCTCTACAACGCCATCGCGCCGGCATTTCGCAAGATCGTCTTCAACATGAGCCGCGACGAGATCAAGCAGATCGCCGTGTCCTCCACTGCTTTCATCAAAAAGACGATGGCGCAGTATCCGCAGACCGACTGGCACTATCAATATTCGCCGGAAGTCTTCAGCACGTCCGAGCCAGACTTCGCACTGGAGGTTTCCGATGCCGTCTCGGCCGTCTGGCAGCCCACGCCCGAGCGCAAGATGATCCTGAACTTGCCCGCCACGATCGAGGCCACCTCGCCCAATGCCTACGCCGACCAGATCGAGTGGATGCACACTCACTTGGCACGTCGCGACTGCATCACCCTGAGCGTGCACCCGCACAACGACCGAGGCACGGCTGTGGCAGCGGCGGAACTTGCCGTGATGGCGGGTGCCGACCGAATCGAGGGCTGCCTGTTCGGCAGCGGCGAACGCACCGGCAACGTGGATATCGTGACGCTGGCCTTGAACCTGTATACACAGGGCGTACACCCCGGACTGGACTTTTCGGACATCGATGAAGTGCGTCGCTGTGCGGAATATTGCAACCAGTTGCCGGTACACCCCCGTCATCCCTACGCGGGCGACCTGGTGTTCACTGCTTTCTCAGGCTCACACCAGGATGCCATCAAGAAAGGCCTGGCCCAGCAAAAGCCGGATGCCATCTGGGAAGTGCCCTACTTGCCCATCGATCCTGCCGATCTCGGCCGCAGCTACGACGCCGTCATCCGCGTCAACAGCCAGTCCGGCAAGGGGGGCGTGTCATACCTCATCGAGCAGGAGCATGGCCTGGTCTTGCCCCGCCGCCTGCAGATCGAGTTCAGCCGTGCGATTCAGCGTGTGACCGACGAAACGGGCAGCGAAGTGACGGGCGATGACGTGTTCAAGATTTTCGATTCGGAATACTTGAAGCAGACCACGCCCTGGAAGCTGATCCGCCACAAGATCGAAGGCAACCCCAGTGCCGATGAAGGCCAGCACTTCGCGATTCAGGTCGAACTGGAAAACGAGGGTGAGCGCCGTACCGTGAACGGAGTCGGTGACGGAGCGATCTCGGCGTTCGTCAACGCCCTGGGTATGCCGGCACGCATCATGGATTATCACGAACATGCCATCGGCACCGGCACCGACGTGCGCGCTGCAAGCTACGTCGAACTGCGACTCGCCGATTCACAGACAGGTTTTGGCGTGGGCATCGACCGCGACATCGTGACAGCGTCGTTCAAGGCCATCCTGAGCGCGATCAACCGTCACTTGAAGTCGGGCATCCAGGCCGAACTCGAATCGGACGTGGCAGCCTGATCGAGCACCTGGACGTCGTATCTGATCTGCCTACTGCTTCAAAGCCTTGTCGAACCAGGCCTTGGCTGTAGGCGGATCGGAAGGAATTCCGTGACTACCATCACTCAATAGCGCGCCCAGCGCCCATTGGGCAGATTGGTTGCCACTTTCTGCAGCCTGCTCCATCAGATCAACCGCCTCGTGAGGAACGTCGGTCGCCTCACGCAGGGCAGCGATGTAAAGTGCCCGGCTCAGGCGAAGTTGCGCGGCGGCATCGCCTCGCCTGGCAGCGGCTCTGTCCGCCTCGACAGGCGGAGCAAGACTGGCATCTTCAACAGGAACGTTAGGCGCAGGCAAACTTGCGCCCAACATCGTGCCTTCGTTCAGAATCAGCCGCCCAAGCATGATCTGAGCGTTCCACTGCCCCTGACGCGCAGCCTTCATCAACCAATCCTTTGCCATACCCAGGTCACGCGGCCGGCCATCGCCCTGCGAATACATCATACCCAGGTGCGCCTGTGCGGTGGCGTCGCCTTTGCTCGCAGCCCGTTCGACGATTTCGCCAGCCTTGGAGAGGTCTTTTTCAACGCCGACACCGGTGTAATAAAGCGCAGCCAATGCCAGCATTGCATCAGGATGGCCCTGATCGGCCCCGGTCTGTGCCCATTTCAGGGCCCTGGCCTCGTCGCGGGGCACACCGGCCTGGCCGGGCTGACCGGCATACAGGCGCGAGAGCATGGCCTGCGCATGGCCATCGCCCTCTTCTGCCAATGGCGTGTAAAGCGTGAGCGCATACGCATAGTTGCCTGTCTCGTAGGCGGCGTCGGCCTGTACCCGGCTTCGTTCCTCCTCACCCGACAGGCTCGCCCCAAACGCCGGTACGGCAACCATGAACAGCACGAAAAGTGCTCCGAACACCTTGATGCGAAGGCCTGGTGACGAGAAAGTCATGTGAGTCATTGCAACTCCCGGTAGAACTGTTGGGCACTCACGGTAGCGCCCTATTGCTTCGGACTGCCTTGAGCGGGACGTGACGACGCGCTCGGCGAGCAAGGCAGTGGATAGCGCGAAAACCCAACGAGCAGGACACCGATGAGGGACAAAGCGCAAGGCAATGACATCGTCAGCATGAATGCGTACAGGCCATACCCGAAGCTGTGGTCATAACCTGCGGCGTAGATGACTGCCGGAACGTAGATCACGGCAAACAAAAGCAGCGCGACCATGATGGCGATGACAGTCCGATTGATACTGCCATGCAGGGGCATGCTCAAACGGTGCCCGACAAGGAGATAGGCGAGTCCCACGATACAGAACAGGGTCAGTCCCGCCCAGGCGTAGCTGAAGAACGTGAATCCGAAGCTGACGAATGCCTCAAGCGGTACGGGCATGATTGCTCCCGATCAAGGCGGAAACGGCCCGCCGCCGAGGGCAATCACGCTTTCCATTGCGCATCAATAGCCAACCGACAACCCCGGCAAATCGACCGTGATGCGTGGTTTGCCCAGTGCCAGCGCGAGATTGCGTGCAAAATCGGGTGCGCGCTGATCGGTACCATTGAGCACATCGTAGCCAAGCGCATCAGCCACGCCCATCACCTTGTCCAGCAGCAACACCTTGCCACTGGGACGCAGGGGTTCACACCCCAGATCTTCCCAGGAATGATCGAACCATGCCCGGGCTGCCTCTGCCGCCTGAGGGCTGAGGTCTACATCGGCCTGCAGGTTGATCGAACGACGGCTGTCGAATACCACAGTGATATCGCTACGCATGATGCCTCCTCATGTTGTATCCGTACGGATCGAATTGTCCTCGTGCACGCAAAGAACCCTGCCTGATGCCTTGCCAGGGTCGCCGCTCATTCTGGCAGAGCCGTCGCAGGACAATCAATAGCCTCTGCCAGCTTCCCACATGACATCGTCGCTGTCCTTCTGGGCCTGGCGCAGTAGCTCCAGCAAGGGGAAAGCG
>JAEYZR010000410.1 GCA_023427945.1 Pseudomonadota bacterium
GGCGCGAGCGATAACTTTTTCCTGCGATGGTGAACGTATCTTCAGCGGTCATGATTAGGCTTGTCCATGCGTTTTGGCGTATCCCGCATCATAGCGCGCACGCCCTCCAGCTGCCCGCACAATGCCTCGGTGGCATCGATCAGGCGTGGCGTTGCGCGATAGAGGGTGTCGGCGTTCAGCGTGATGATGCGCCCGTCCGTTTCGTCCACCGAGGCGGGCCAGCCCCGGCTGCGCCAGAACTTCACCAGCGCCTGCCTGTCGGCGGCATCGAGGGTGCCGGCCAGGATGGCGTCGGGCTGGGTGGCCAGCACGCTTTCGACGGAAGTGCGGGGTGCGACGATGCCCGTCTGACCCATGACATTCACCGCACCACAGATGCGCAGCGCATCGGACACGATGCTGCTCTCGCCCACTGAATACAGCGGTTCCTGGCTGACCTGGATGAAGACACGTACCGGCGTGGCATCGCGGTATCGCGTGCGCAGCGCGTCCAGCCGGGCTGCCAGGGACATCGATGCGCGGCGCGCCTGTGGCGCGGTGCCCAGCAGGGCGCCCAGGCGCTCGATGTCCGGGCCGATGTCCTGAAGTCGTTGCGGATCGCTGTAGACCACGTCGATGTGCTGTGCGGCCAGCAGCGGCACCAGGGTGCGCAAGGGGGCGGGCTGCCAGCCGATCACCAGATCGGGCCGCAGCGCCAGCACGTGTTCCGCGCTCAGGCGCGTGCCGTCGCCCACACCTTGAATGGATTTCGCCGTGTCCGGGTAGTTGCTGCCACGCGCCACGCCCACCAGCGTGTGGCCTGCGCCTGCGGCGAACACCAGCTCCACGATGTGGGGAGCCAGCGCCACGGCGCGGTCATGGGTACTGGCAGCAGCAACTGCTGCCCACGGCAAAAGCGCGCACAGCAAGGCCGCCGCGATGGCGTGCATGCGGCGCCTGCCGGGCATCACATGCGCCAGGCCACGTTCACGAAGACGTTCGAGCCCGGTGTCTCGTAGCCTCTGACCAGCGTGTAGTCGCGGTTGAAGATGTTGTTCCAACGCAGTTGGGTTTGCACGTTCTTGTTGATGTCGTAGCTGACCAGCGCGTTGAACAGGGTGTAGCCGCCCAGACGATTGCGCGTGCCGCCAGCCGTATCGTACCGTTTGCCGGACACATACATCTCACCACCGACACGCAGGGCGCCGAAACGCTGATCGGCACCCAGCCGATAGACCTGGCGGGCGCGATAGGCGAGCTGCTCGCGCGTTTCGTCATTGATCGGCCGCAGGAAGTCGGCACTGGCGCGCAGCGTGGTGTTGCCGAAGTCCTGTTCGCCCGTCAGGGTGATGCCCTGGAGCGTGGCCCGGCTGACGTTCTCGGGGATGTAGTTGGTGGCGAAGCTGCTCTGGATCAGGTTTTTGACCTTGTTGCGATAGGCGACGATGCCCAGGCGGGTGGCGTCATCCGTGTAGCGCAGGCTGGCCTCGATGTTGCGCGAACGCTCGGGCTTGAGATCCGGGTTGCTGTAGCCGGGGAAATACAGGTCCTGCAGCGTCGGTGTCTTGAAGCCGGTGTTGCCGGCAACGCCGGCGCGCAGCTTCGATGTCAGATCGAAACCATAAGCCAGTCCGCCAGTGGTCTCGTTGCCGAACTGCGAGTTGTTGTCGTTGCGCACGTTGGCCTGCGCATGGTGACGACCCACGTCCAGGCGATAGATGCCGCCCACCGAATTGGTCTGGCGTTTGCTCACGTCGTATTCAGTCGTGCCGGTGACCCGCTCCTCCAGGCGTTCCATGATGAGCGAGACGCTCTGGATGTCGCTTACGGTGAAGTTGTTCTGCCACGCATATACGTGTTTTTCGCTGCCGAACGCGGTCTTGCCAAAGCCCGTGTAGTTGCGCTGGTCGTCTTCGCTGTAGGAGACGCGCAGGACGCTTTGCCACCAGGCGGTGATGTCGTCGGTGCTGGACAGGCCATAGACTTCCTGGCGCGTGCGGGCACGGTCGTTGTAGTACTCGCCGGTGAAGTAGTCGGGCCCGTTGTCGTACTGGCCGTTCAGATAGGCGCGATATGCCGTCACGCCCAGGCGATGGCCGGGGGCCCAGGTGTAGCCCAGCGAACCCACCAGATTGTTCTGGTAGTAGCCGTCGCGATCGGGCACGTAGCTGGCGCTGCGCTCGTTGGTGGCATTGAAACCGCGGCTTTGCGCGTACATGCCTGCCAGCGAATAGTCCCAGCCGCCTTGCGCGCCCTGCACGCCCAGACGGGTGCGGGTGGTGCCGTGCGTGCCGAAACCCACGGATGCGCTGGCCGAGAAAGGCTTGTCGTTTGCGCCGGGGCGATGGGTGATCAGGTTGACCACGCCACCGATGGCATCGGCACCATACAGGCTGCTGGCCGAGCCGCGCAGCACTTCGACGCGATCGAACATGTCGGGTGCGAAGGCTTCCAGAAAGCTGGTGCCCACGATGGACGAGTTCACGCGGATGCCGTCGATCAGCACCAGCGTGTGGTCGGCTTCGGCGCCGCGGATGTACAGGTTGGTCTTGTTTTGCGGCCCGCCTGTATCGGTGTATTGCAGACCGTGGCTGCGCGAGAGCGTCTCGGCCAGGGAACTCTGGCCGGCCTGTTCGAGCGTCGAGCGGTCGATGACGCTCACATCGCCCAGCACGTTGCGGGCATCCTGGTCGATCCGGCTGGCGGTGACCACGATGGTGTCCAGCTGAGGGACGGGGGCGCTTTGAGCGGTGGTCAACGCGGGGCTGGCACAGGCGATCGCGCCAGCGAATAATGGCAATACACGGGAAGTCATCAAGAGGCCTGGGTGGTGACGCGCGACCCCGCACGTCGTTCACGAATATCCGGCAGCCCGCGATTGTTCGCGGGTTCCGGGTCGTTTCGGCCGGTATCGGGCTGGCGCGCATGTGCGCGGTCACCGTTGCGGGGGCAGCACAGGTGAAGTCGGTGCCGTGGATGGCTGCAAGACATGCAGCGCTGGCGCCGTTCACTTTCCTGTTTCCCGTTTAACTCCAGCGGCGGTCCCTGGCGGCGCACGTTGGCCTGAGGGGTCGTCCGGAGCACCGAAGCGCCACAAATGTATCACGAGGTAAGCCGGCCATCGGGGGTTTGTTACTATTTACGCGCGCGTGCCCACGCCCGGGCAGCTTTTTTGCCACACCGCTCATTTCGCGCTGCTCACTGCCAGGAATTCCGTGCCCTATCCCGCTTCGCCTTACCCCATCGATCAATACACTCAGGGCGCCGAATTCGTGCGTGCGCTGGGCGAGCGCATCCTGGTCCTGGATGGCGCGATGGGCACCATGATCCAGCAGTTCAAACTGGGCGAAAGCGACTTCCGGGGTACACGCTTTGCCGAGCATCACCAGGACCTGAAGGGCGACAACGAACTGCTGTCCCTGGTGCGCCCGGACGTCATTCTGGACATTCATCGCCAGTATCTTGCTGCCGGCGCCGATGTACTGGAGACCAATACTTTCGGGGCCACTTCGATTGCACAGGGCGATTACGACCTGCCCGAACTCGCCTACGAACTGAATGTCGAATCCGCCCGTCTGGCCCGCCAGGCCTGCGATGAATTCAGCACGCCGGAGCGGCCGCGTTTCGTGGCCGGTGCGCTGGGACCTCAGCCCAAGACGGCTTCGATCTCGCCGGACGTGAACGATCCGGGCGCACGCAATGTGACCTTCGACCAGTTGCGCATGGCCTACGTCGAACAGTTGCAGGGCCTGCTCGACGGTGGGATCGACATCGTGCTGATCGAGACGATTTTCGACACACTCAACGCCAAGGCGGCGATCTTTGCGGTGGAAGAAGTCTTCGAGCAGCGCGGCGTGCGTCTGCCGGTGATGATTTCGGGCACGGTGACCGATGCCTCGGGCCGCATCCTGTCGGGCCAGACCGTGGAGGCTTTCTGGAACTCGGTGCGCCACGCCCGCCCGGTGACCATCGGGCTGAACTGTGCGCTCGGTGCTGCGCTCATGCGGCCCTACATTGCCGAGCTGGCCAAGATCTGCGATACCTACGTTTGCGTCTATCCCAATGCCGGTCTGCCCAATCCCATGAGCGACACGGGCTTTGACGAGACCCCTGCCGACACCTCGGCCCTGCTGGAAGAGTTTGCCCGGGCCGGCCTGGTGAACATGTCCGGCGGTTGTTGCGGCACCACGCCCGACCACATTCGCGCCATTGCCGACAAGGTCGGCCAGCTGCCCACGCGGGTGGTGCCCGAGATTGCCGTGAAGACGCGGCTTTCGGGGCTGGAGGCGCTGAACATCGGCGAAGATACCCTGTTCGTGAACGTGGGCGAGCGCACCAACGTGACAGGCAGCAAGATGTTTGCGCGCCTGATTCGCGAGGAGAAGTACGACGAGGCGCTGGCCGTGGCGCGCCAGCAGGTGGAGAACGGCGCACAGATCATCGACATCAACATGGATGAAGCCATGCTCGATTCGGTGGCGTGCATGCCGCGCTTTCTGAACCTGATCGCTTCGGAGCCCGACATCGCACGCGTGCCGGTGATGATCGACAGTTCGAAGTGGGAAGTGATCGAGGCCGGGCTGAAGTGCGTGCAGGGCAAGCCGGTGGTGAACTCGATATCCATGAAGGAAGGCATCGAACCGTTCTTGCATCATGCGCGGTTGTGCCGTCGATATGGTGCGGCCATCGTGGTGATGGCCTTTGACGAGGATGGCCAGGCCGACACGCTGCAGCGGCGCAAGGATATCTGCCGGCGTGCCTACGACATCCTCGTGGACGAAGTGGGTTTCCCACCGGAAGACATCATCTTCGATCCGAACGTGTTTGCCGTGGCCACCGGTATCGATGAGCACAATCATTACGCCGTCGATTTCATCGAGGGCACGCGCTGGATTCGCGACAACCTGCCGCATGCGCGCATTTCGGGTGGCGTGTCCAACGTGAGCTTTTCGTTCCGCGGCAACGAGCAGATGCGCGAAGCGATCCATACGGTCTTCCTGTATTACGCCGTGCAGGAAGGCATGACGATGGGCATCGTGAATGCCGGCCAGCTCGGTGTGTACGCCGACCTGGCGCCCGACCTGCGCGATCTGGTCGAAGACGTCATCCTGGATCGCACCGAGCCCAGGGGCAAGACTGATCCTGCCGATGAACGCACGCCGACCGAGCGGCTGGTGCAAAAGGCCGAGACGGTCAAAGGCGCGGGCAGCAAGCGTGAAGAAGACCTGAGCTGGCGCGAGCAGTCCGTGGAGCAGCGCCTCTCGCATGCGCTGGTGTCGGGCATCACGGCGTTCATCACGGAAGATACTGAAGAGGTGCGCCAGAAGATCGCTGATCGCGGCGGACGGCCGATCGAGGTGATCGAGGGGCCGCTGATGGACGGCATGAATATCGTCGGTGACCTGTTCGGCGCAGGCAAGATGTTCCTGCCCCAGGTCGTGAAGTCGGCACGCGTGATGACGCCGGCGGGCGCCCACCTGATCCCATTCATCGAAGTGGAAAAGCGCCAGATCGAGGCGGCCGGTGGCGACGTGCGAGCCAAGGGCAAGATCGTCATTGCCACGGTGAAGGGCGATGTGCACGACATCGGCAAGAACATCGTGTCGGTCGTCCTGCAATGCAATAACTTCGAAGTCGTGAACATGGGCGTGATGGTGCCCTGCGCGAAGATCCTGGAGACGGCCAAGCAGGAGAACGTGGACATCATCGGTCTGTCGGGCCTGATCACGCCCAGCCTGGAAGAAATGGCCTACGTGGCGGCTGAAATGCAGCGCGACGACTACTTCCGCGAGCGCAAGATGCCGTTGCTGATCGGCGGCGCGACCACCAGTCGCGTGCATACGGCGGTGAAGATCGCGCCGCATTACGACGGCCCGGTCATCTATGTGCCCGATGCCAGTCGCAGCGTGGGCGTGGCGACCAACCTGGTGTCGGATCAGGCGCAGGCCTATCTGGACGAAATCAAGTCCGAGTATGAAGACGTACGCCGCCGCCATGCCAACCGCAAGGCCACGCCGCTGTTGCCCTTGTCCGATGCGCGCAAGACACGGCCTGCGATCGACTGGTCGACTTACACGCCGCCGCGTCCGAAATTCCTGGGCCGACGCACGTTCAAGAACTACGACCTTGCCGACATCGCGCGCTTCATCGACTGGACGCCGCTGTTCCAGACCTGGAGCCTGTTCGGACAGTTCCCGGCCATTCTGGAAGACAAGGTGGTCGGTGAGCAGGCCACGAAAGTCTACGCCGATGCCCAGGCCATGGTGCGCAAGATCATCGAAAACCGCTGGCTGACCGCCAATGGCGTGGTGGGTTTTTATCCCGCCAATACCGTCAACGACGAAGACATCGAAATCTACACCGACGAAACCCGCAGCGAAGTGTTGCTCACCTGGCGCAACCTGCGCCAGCAGGGCGCCAAGCGCGAAGGCGTGGAGAACAAGTGCCTGGCCGATTTCATCGCGCCCAAGTCGTCCGGTGTGGCCGATTACATCGGCATGTTCGCCGTGACGGGCGGGCTGGGCATCGAGAAGAAGGCAGCCCAGTTCGAGGCCGAGATGGACGACTATTCGAGCATCATGCTCAAGGCGCTGGCCGATCGTTTTGCCGAGGGTTTTGCCGAGTGCCTGCATGCGCGTGTGCGACGCGACCTGTGGGGCTATTGTGCCGACGAGAGCCTGGACAACGACGCCCTGATCGCCGAGAAATACGTGGGCATCCGCCCTGCGCCGGGGTACCCCGCCTGCCCGGAACACGTGGTGAAGAAACCCATGTTCGAGGTGCTGGACTGCGGCGACGTCGGTATGGAACTGACGGAAAGCTACGCCATGATGCCCGCCTCCAGCGTGTCGGGCTTTTACTTCAGTCATCCGAAATCACAGTATTTCAATGTGGGGACGATCGGCGAAGATCAATTCGCCGACTATGTGCAACGCAGCGGACGCACCGAGGATGACGTGCGGCGCACCTTGAGCAGCAGCCTGGGATGAGCGCCAAGGACGCCGACCTCGAAGGCTCGTCCCTGCGCCGCCAGGCGCTCGGGGCTTTCGTGCGCAGCGCACGCGCCAACATGACGCCGCAACGCGCCGGCCTGCCCGATGGCGCACGCCGCCGCACGCCGGGTCTGCGGCGCGAGGAAGTCGCACAACTCAGCGACATCAGCGTCACCTGGTACACCTGGATCGAGCAGGGACGCGAGGTCAGTGTGTCACCGTCGGTGTGGGCCCGCCTGGCCACCGTGCTGCAGTTGTCGCGCGCCGAACGCGCCTATCTGTTCGATCTGGCCGAATGTACCGATCCCCAGCAGCCGCGCGACGATGCGCCTGAATCGGTGGCCTTGCTGCGCACGTGTGTCGATGCCATCAACGCGCCGGCCTATGTGCTGGATCGGTGCTGGAACGTGCTGGCGTTCAACGAGGCGATGGATCGCCTGTTCGAACAGTGGCCCAGCGCGACGCCCCAGCCGAACCTGCTCACATTCATCTTTCTGAACCCTCAGGCGCGCCGGCTGGTGGTCGACTGGGATCAACGGGCCCGTCGCGTCGTGGCCGAATTCCGTGCCGACGCAGGCGCCCATCTCGACGAAACCGATGTGTTCGCCGTGGTCGATACGCTGGTGCGCGAGAGCCCCACGTTCGCACACTGGTGGACCCGCCACGCCGTGGTCGAGCGCGAGGGCGGGGCCCGCGGTTTCGATCACGCGCAGTGGGGGCGGCTGGACTTCCAGCAGATCACCTTCCGCCTGGCCACCCACCCTGATTTCAAGCTGGTGATGCTGCTCGATGGCGGGACGCAGGTGCCGTAATCGGCGCAGGAAGTCACGCCGGTCCTGAAAATACCGGCGCGCCTGCTGGTTTGCGACTTACTGCTGGTGGTAGATCGCGCTGCCTTTCTTCACGAACTCAACCGCCTTTTCCTGCATGCCCTTGGCCAGCGCCTCCTGCGCATTGATCTTCTGGTTCTCGGCATATTCGCGCACGTCCTGCGTGATCTTCATGCTGCAGAAATGCGGGCCGCACATGGAGCAGAAATGCGCCACCTTCATCGAATCCTTGGGCAGGGTTTCGTCGTGGAATTCGCGTGCCGTGTCCGGGTCCAGCCCGAGGTTGAACTGGTCGTCCCAACGGAACTCGAAGCGCGCCTTGGACAAGGCGTTGTCGCGTATGGCCGAGCCCGGATGGCCTTTGGCCAGATCGGCTGCGTGGGCCGCGATCTTGTAGGTGATGATGCCGTCTTTCACATCTTTCTTGTTGGGCAGTCCCAGATGTTCCTTGGGCGTGACATAACAGAGCATGGCGGTGCCATACCAGCCGATCAGTGCCGCGCCTATGCCTGACGTGATGTGATCGTAGCCGGGTGCGATGTCGGTGGTGAGCGGTCCAAGCGTGTAGAACGGCGCCTCGTGGCAGTGTTCGAGCTGCAGATCCATGTTCTCCTTGATCATCTGCATCGGTACGTGGCCCGGGCCTTCGATCATGACCTGCACGTCGTGCTTCCAAGCCACCTGGGTGAGTTCTCCCAGTGTCTTGAGTTCGGCGAACTGCGCCTCGTCATTGGCATCGTAGGCCGAACCGGGACGCAGACCGTCGCCCAGCGAAAAGCTCACGTCGTATGCCTTCATGATTTCGCAGATGTCTTCGAAGCGCTCGTACAGGAAGCTTTCCTTGTGATGCGCAAGACACCATTTCGCCATGATGGAGCCGCCGCGCGAGACGATGCCCGTCATGCGGTCCGCTGTCATGGGAATGAAGGGCAGGCGCACGCCTGCATGGATGGTGAAGTAGTCCACACCCTGTTCGGCCTGTTCGATCAGGGTGTCGCGAAAGATCTCCCAGGTCAGGTCTTCGGCCTTGCCATTGACCTTTTCCAGCGCCTGGTAGATCGGCACGGTGCCGATGGGAACGGGCGAATTGCGGATGATCCATTCGCGAGTCTCGTGAATGTGCTTGCCGGTGGAGAGATCCATGACCGTGTCGCCGCCCCACCGGATGGCCCAGGTCATTTTCTCGACCTCTTCGCTGATGCTCGAACTGACCGCGGAGTTGCCGATGTTGGCGTTGATCTTCACCAGGAAATTGCGCCCGATGGCCATAGGCTCGATTTCGGGATGATTGATGTTGGCCGGGATGATGGCCCGTCCGCGGGCGATCTCGTCACGCACGAATTCAGGCGTGATGACGGCGGGAATGCTGGCGCCGAACGACTGGCCGGGATGCTGGCGAGTCAGTCGTTTCGCCAGCTTCTCACCCTCGGGGCCGGAGGCCCGCAAGGTTTCCAGGTAATGCTCGCGGCGCAGGTTTTCGCGGATAGCGACGAACTCCATCTCGGGCGTCACGATGCCTTTGCGGGCGTAATGCATCTGGCTGACGTTGGCGCCCGCGCGTGCGCGACGGGGCGCGCGCTGGAGATCGAAGCGCAGTGCGGCCAGGGCAGGGTCCTGCAGACGTTCCTGCCCGTATTGGCTGGACGGTCCCGCCAGCAGCTCGGTATCTGCGCGTTCTTCGATCCAGGGCTTGCGCAATGCGGCCAGCCCCTTGCGGATGTCGATGGTGACATCTGGGTCGGTATAGGGGCCGCTGCAGTCATAGACGGTCAAGGGAGGGTTGGTCTCGCCGCCGAACATGGTGGGCGTGTCGGCCTGTGTGATTTCCCGGAAGGGCACACGAATGTCGGGACGTGAACCCTGTTCGTAGATCTTGCGGGATTGAGGCAGAGGCGCGACGGCGGCAGCGTCGACTTCGGCAGTGGCGGCGAGAAACTTGGGATTGGCGTTCATGAAAAGCTCCAAGAGATTGTTGGAGCCGAATCGGGACGGATTCCAGCCAGGTGCCGACACGCGAACGGTGTCGGGCGCCCCTTGCTGAAAACGCTCCCAGCATCGGCATTATCCGTACTGGTATGAAGGGACTCTCTCAACCAGCGCAGCCACGATGACCACGCCAGTACCCCTGCGTACACCGCCAGTATAAGGCCGGTTCATTCGCTATGTAACGTTTCGATTTACATCTTGAATTGTTATGCACATATTTCGCTGCACCGGGCTTGTACACTTTTCGCTAATCTTTTTTCAGCTTTTTCCCATTGGTACTTACATTGCCGCTCATTGGCACTTAAATTGCTAATGTCCCCGAATCAAAAACTCCAGAGGTATCTGACTATGTCCTTGAACGCACGCAAATGGGCTCCCGCATTGGCCGCTTTGGTCGTGGTTTTGGCAGGCTGCCAGACAGCTCCCACGAAAGACCCGGCGACCGCGCCCACGGCGCCCGGACAGACCTCAGCCGATCAGGCGCTGCCACCCGCGCAATCGGTCGGCGCATCGCCTGTCGAGTTCTACATTGCTCAAACGCAAGCTGCTCAAGGACTGATGGAAGTGAAATTGCCCGACGGCGCGCTGTACATGCAGCGTGAGGCAGTCCTCACGCGCGCCGATCTGATCGAGTCGGCCGCCCTGGTGGACAAGCAAGGACAGAACTTCGTGGGCCTGCGCTTCTCCGAAGCGGGTGCTCGCAAGCTCAACGACATCAGCTCGCAGAACATCGGCAAGATGCTGGCCCTGGTGGTCGAACGCCAGCTGGTCGCCGCGCCTCGCATCTCCGAGCCCCTGAATCGTGGCGTGCTGGCCTTCAGCGTGTCTTCGGCCCAGGAGGCCAATGAGCTGGCCACGGCCATCCGTGGCGACGCCGGCGGGGCGCCCGCAGCGGGCATGCAGCCGGCCCGGGGTGCGCAACCCGCGCCCGCCGCACCGGCTGGTGCCGCGCCCCGTGCACCGGCACCGCGCATGTAATCCACCAGGCCCTCCCTGCACGCGCATGGCGCGAGCAGGGACATGAACCTTTCGAAGCGTCAGGCGCTAACTGCCCTGGCGCTTTTTTACGGCCTGCAGCGCGTATTGCTCCAGGCACGCCAGCACAAAGGCCTGGGCGGTGGATTCGAACACACGTTTGTGGTCGGAGGTGAGCGCATCGAATTGCGCCGGCGTGATCGATCGAAACGGCCACACGTGCATCTCTGGTTCGCGCATCGTGTGCGGGTGAGCCGGCGGCACTGCCTCGGGCTGAGCCGTCGCAATCATCTTGCCCCTGCCGGTATGCAACCATCCAGGATCCACTTTGAGTATGGCAGCAAGTTTGAATGTTGCGCGACTTGAAAGCCGTTGCTGTGACTCGTAGCTGGCGATTGCACTTTGAGATATGCCCGCTGCACGAGCGAGCTCGGCTTGCGTCATGTGTTTCATAGCGCGTGCATAGCGCAATCTGTCTGAAAATGTGTTCACGAAAGAATTGAAGCTTGCCTGGAAATCACAGGGGTATTTATAAGAAACACCTTGGTGGTGAAATTAAGTAGGTGCGTGATGCAGGCAAGCAAGGAGATCGTTTTTCTACAAGGAGGTCTGGGGTCCGAAGCCAAGTATGCCGAGGCGCTGCCAAGCTATTCGTTTCCGGCCAAGGTCTGTAATTCATTGCATGGTTTCAAACGTCTGTTCGCGGTGCACAGGATTTTTTCGAGCATCCTGATCGGGGCCCATGCGGACCCTGGTGCCACGGTCCGGGCGCTGCGGCGGCTGGATTCGCGCATGTGGATCATCTACCTGTATCCCGTGACGTCTTCGAATCTGCGCATTGCCACGTTGGCCGCAGGTGCGGACATCTGCCTGCCTGCGGAAGTCGAAACTGCCGAGCTTGCCGCTACGCTCCAGGCCTTGGTACGCAGGGCGCGTCTGGAGACGGTCGGATCGGCTGCAACGCGTCTTTCCATTGACGCAGTCGGGCCGACCATTTGTCACGACAGCAGGAGCGCGCCTCGCTCCATCATCATGCCGACCGGCCCTGCCGCAGACCTGGCAAGCGTCACCGATGCCTTTGCACGGGCTCGACCTGCTGTGGATATGTCCGACCAAGCTGGCTGGCATTTCCTGCAGGGGGGACGCCGCCTGAGCTGCAGGCATGGCCGGTCCATACCGCTGACACCCACCGAACGCATCTTTCTGGCGCGTTTGCTCGATTCGGCCGACCAGCCCGTCCATCGTGCACGCGTCTACGAGATCGGCACCAGCCAGACAGACGACGAGATGAGTCCTGCATCCATGCAACGCAGCGTCGACGTGATGGTGTCACGCCTGCGTCGCAAGGCGCGTGACAACGGCATGTATCTGCCTATCAAGGCCGTGCGGGGGTGGGGGTATATGTTTGCGCCCAATGCAGGCCAGAAGAGCGCAGCGCGCGCCGACGATTTTCGGGACATCGACGGCACGGACGATACCGACACCGACTATGCGCTACGTCCGGAGAAAGAATGTTGTGTGCTGGCCCGGCACACATGACGCACGCCCGTGCCGATCGGGTGTTCAGGCGGCCGCTGCAGGCGGCAACGGTTGCGCCACCGGGCGGGTGACCACCATGTTGTCCCTGTGCATGAGCTCGGGGGCGGTCATCGAGCCGAGAATCTCGGCAATACGGTTCGATGGCGTGCGCACGATGCGCCGCGAATCCGTGGACGAATAGTTGACCAGTCCGCGCGCGCACTCCAGCCCCGATTCGTCGATGCAGGCGACCACATCGCCGCGCTCGAAGTCGCCCTGCACGCTGAGCACGCCTATGGGCAGCAGGCTCTTGCCTTCGGTCAGCAAAGCGCGCACGGCCCCTGCATCCAGCACCACTTTGCCCCGCAGGCGCAGGTGATCGCCCAGCCATTGCTTGCGCGCCGACCAGACCGGTAACGATGCACGCAGCTCGCTGCCTATGCATTCACCCTGGGATAGGCGGATCAGCACGTTGCGTTCACGCCCGGACGCAATGACGGTGTGCGCACCGCTGCGTGCGGCACGCTTGGCCGCCAATACCTTGGTGAGCATGCCGCCCGTGCCTACCGCGCTGCCAGCGCCGCCTGCCATTGCTTCCAGCGCTTCATCGCCAGCCTGGGCGTGGTCGATGAAGCGGGCCGAAGCGTCCTTGCGCGGGTCGGCCGAATACAGGCCGCGCTGGTCGGTGAGAATGACGAGCGCATCGGCCTCGATCAGGTTGGTGACCAGCGCGCCCAGGGTGTCGTTGTCGCCCAGCCGGATTTCATCGGTGACCACCGTATCGTTTTCGTTGACGATGGGCACGACGCCCAGGCGCAGCAATGCAAAAAGGGTCGAGCGTGCGTTCAGGTAACGGTGCCGGTCGGCGAGATCTTCGTGCGTGAGCAGAATCTGCGCGGTGCGCAATCCGTGTTCGGCAAACGCGGCCTCGTAGGCTTGCACCAGCCCCATCTGTCCCACCGCAGCGGCGGCCTGAAGTTCGTGCATGGCGGCAGGGCGTTTGGCCCAACCCAGGCGCGCCATGCCTTCTGCGACGGCGCCACTGGAGACCAGCACCACGTCGCGCCCCTGCTGGCGCAGCGCCGCAATCTGGGCGGCCCAGTGGCCGACCGCGGCGCGATCGATGCCCCGGCCTTCATTGGTGACGAGAGACGATCCGACCTTGGCGACCAGCTTGTGGGCTTGCGCGATGACGGAGCTTTGGGGCGATGCAGCAGGTGTAGCCATGTGTCGAATGAAAAGGATGGCGCCTTAAGCGTCGGGGGAGGCTTTGTCCGTGCGCGTTTCGTCAAAGCGGGGATCGGCGTCGACGTAGGTGCCTTGTGCCTTGTCCTGTTCGAGCTGTTCGGCGCGATTGACCGCGTCGATATGCTCTTGCAACGCGTACACGAGTTCTTGTGTGCCTTCGCCCGTCAGCCCCGAGATGGTGAATACGGGGCCGGTCCAGCCGAAGCCCTGCACAAAGCGTTGGCGCGTGTCCTCGGGGTCGGGAACCATGTCCAGCTTGTTCAGGACCAGCCAGCGTGGCTTTTCGGCCAGATCGGGGTCGTAGGCCTGGAGTTCGCGCACGATCGCCTGGGCATCGGTGATGGCCTGCTCGACCGGGTCGGCATCGGGGTCGGGCGAGGCCACGTCCACCAGGTGCAGCAAGACCCGCGTGCGGGCGAGATGGCGCAGGAACAGATGGCCCAGCCCGGCGCCTTCGGATGCGCCTTCGATCAGGCCCGGGATATCGGCCACCACAAAGCTGCGTGCGGCAGAGGTGCGCACCACGCCGAGGTTGGGATGCAAGGTGGTGAACGGGTAATCGGCAATCTTGGGGCGGGCGTTGGATATCTTGCTGATCAGGGTGGATTTGCCGGCATTGGGCAAACCCAGCAGACCGACGTCGGCCAGGACCTTGAGTTCGAGCTTCAATTTGCGCTGCTCGCCTTCCTTGCCCGCCGTCCACTGGCGCGGGGCGCGATTGACGCTGGACTTGAAGTGCAGATTGCCCAGTCCGCCTTCGCCACCGGCTGCCAGGGTGACCTGTTCGCCATGCGTGTTCAGGTCAAACAGCTGCTCGCCGGTTTCAGCGTCGTGGATGATGGTGCCCACCGGCACGCGCAGCGTGATGTCTGGCGCAGCAGCACCGTACTGATCCGAGCCCCGCCCGTGCTCGCCGCCCTTGCCGCGATGCAGGCGTGCATAGCGGTAGTCGATGAGGGTGTTGATGTTGCGGTCCGCCACGGCAAAGATGCTGCCGCCTCGACCACCATCGCCACCGTCGGGGCCTCCGAAGGGGATGAATTTCTCGCGGCGAAAGCTCGCCACGCCATTGCCGCCCTTGCCGGCAATGACTTCGATGGTCGCTTCGTCTACGAATTTCATGGCGCTCTGATCAATAAAGAAATCTGGGCAAGATGCCCGGTACAACAAAAAAGCCCTGCCATGCGGCAGGGCTTGAGACTACACGCTCTGTCGCGGTGGCCAGGCGCCTGGCGGAGTACGCCGCGCGCTGGGCCACCTGCTGCCGAATTACTCGGCAGCGACGATGGAGACAGTGCGCTTGTTCAGTGCGCCTTTGATGGCGAACGAAACTTTGCCGTCAACCAGTGCGAACAAGGTGTGATCCTTGCCCATGCCGACGTTCACACCGGGGTGGAACGACGTACCACGTTGACGAATGATAATGGAACCTGCGGAGATCAATTCGCCGCCGTAGGCTTTTACACCCAGTCGCGTCGATTCTGAATCGCGACCGTTACGCGTAGAGCCGCCGCCCTTTTTCTGTGCCATGTTTAGCTCCTGCTAATTTAGCTGTCCTGGATCGAAACCGTGTGATTGCGGTGAGGCAATCAACCGGCGATTTCTTCGATCTGGATTTCGGTAAAGTTTTGACGATGGCCTTGACGCTTTTGATAGTGCTTGCGGCGACGCATCTTGAAAATTTTGACCTTGTCGTGCCGGCCATGAGCAACAACCGTCGCCCGAACGACTGCACCGGTGACAAAAGGCGTGCCAACTTTGAGTTGGTCGCCTTCGCCCACTGACAGTACGTCCAGGGTGATGGCTTGCCCGATGTCAGCAGGTATCTGTTCTACCTTGAGTTTTTCGCCAGTGGCAACACGATACTGCTTGCCACCGGTTTTTATGACCGCGTACATGGGTAAGTTCCTTGAATCTGTGCTTTACTGCGAGTGCCTGGCGGCTCCGGGCATCCCCAGGGACTTTCCTGGAAAAGGCCTGAAGTGGCAGGCATTGCATTCGAGCTTTTCCCGCCACAGCACGTGGCAGGTTCGGTTTATCTGCGCAAAAAATATGCGAACAGAACCCGCGATTCTAGCGCGACTGCGCCTGGGTGTCAAAAAAACCTGTGATGACACGCACTTACGTGCCGGGTTGGCAACAAGTCTAGGGTTGCCCGAGGGCCGTATAATCGACATCTCACTGCCCGGGGCCCGGGCGAACCGCGCGCCGGTATCGGCGTGTGTACTGACCTGTCGGAAACGTCGTCTTGAAATTGCCTGATTTGCTCGCCCCTATCGCCCAAGATATGAAACATGTCGATGCGGTCATTCGGGACCGCCTCGATTCCGAGGTCGTCCTGATTCGCACGATCGGCGACTACATTGTGGGCGCCGGCGGCAAACGCATGCGTCCTGCCCTGGTGCTCATGATGGCTCGAGCGTTGGGCTATGAAGGCACGCATCATCACCTGATGGCCGCTGTCGTGGAGTTCATACACACCGCCACGTTGTTGCATGACGACGTGGTCGATGAATCGGGCATGCGCCGTGGCCGTCAGACCGCCAACGCGGTGTTCGGCAACGCTGCCAGCGTGCTGGTGGGCGACTATCTGTATTCGCGCTCGTTCGAAATGATGGTCGATGCGGGCTCCATGTGCATCATGGCCATCCTGTCGGAAGCCACCACCGTGATTGCCGAGGGCGAAGTCCTGCAGTTGCTCAACGTGCACGATCCCGACGTGTCCGAAGAGCGTTATTTGCAGGTGGTTCGCTACAAGACGGCAAAGCTGTTCGAGGCAGCCGCCCGGGTGGGTGCGGTGCTCGCGGGCGGCACGCCGCAGCAGGAGGAGGCAGCCGGCGCCTATGGCCGCCACATCGGGACGGCGTTTCAACTGGTCGACGATGTGCTCGATTACGGTGGCGATGCCGAGGCGCTGGGCAAGAACGTGGGTGACGACTTGCGCGAAGGCAAACCGACCTTGCCCCTGATCCGTGTCATGGAAAACGGCACTCCGGCCCAGCGCGAACTCATTCGCCAGGCGATCAAGACGGGCGACGCCGATTTCGCTGGTGTGGCCGACGCCATTCGCGCAACCGATGCCTTAAGTCACACGATGCAGGCGGCGCAGCGTGAGGCCAACCTCGCGCGCGAGGCGCTTACGCACTATCCGGCTTCCGTTTATCGGGATTCCCTGTTAGAATTTTGCGCTTTCGCGGTAAACCGGGATCGCTGATTCAAATAGCGACTCGGGCTTGGCGGGATTTTTGTTTGACGGGTTGGCTGCCAGCAGGCCCGAAGCAAGGTATCCAGGCAACAGACCCAGGCAAGACAAGCGAATGCAGTGGCAGTGAATAAAGTATTAAGTAAGTACGAGTTCAGTAGCACCCACGGGGCGTAGCTCAGCCTGGTAGAGTACTGCGTTCGGGACGCAGGAGTCGGAGGTTCGAATCCTCTCGCCCCGACCACTTAACGGTGGTCATGTTTTACTGATGTTCCCGACATCAGCAGCAATAGCCGGTTTCGCGCAAGCGTTGCCGGCTTTTTTGCGTCTGGTCTGTATCGTCGCAGGCGCGCGCACGACCTGGTACGAAGAGAAGTCGTCGTATTACAACGGCCCGGCCGATCAGCGGAGCACGGATCCTGCGACCAGGGCCAAAGGTGTTTTCACGCCCTACGCGGGCGCGGTCGTGGATCTGACTGATGAGGTCTCTGCCTACGCCAGCTACACACGCATCTTCATTCCTACGAGTTCGCGGGACTCAAGTAACAAGGTGCTGTCGCCGCAAACGGGTCAGAACTATGAGATCGGCTTGAAGGGAGAACATCTGGACGGCAAGCTCAATACAGGTTTCGCGCTGTTCAGGACCCAGGAAAGAAACGTGGCGGTGCTGGACCCCTCGAGCCCGCCGCTGCCTGATGGGAGTACGCCTTACCGTGCCATTGCGGGGG
Organism: Pseudomonadota bacterium; assembly: GCA_023427945.1. Taxonomy (GTDB): domain Bacteria; phylum Pseudomonadota; class Gammaproteobacteria; order Burkholderiales; family Burkholderiaceae_B; genus Schauerella. Next base: position 17,459 of record JAEYZR010000410.1, read on the forward strand.
CGCGCAGCAAGGGGTTCGAGCTGACGGCATCTGGTGAGATCGCGCCTGGACTGCAATTGATGGGTGGCTATACCTACTTCGCCAAGCGTGATGCAGACGGGGAGTTGCTCTTGCGCAATTATCCCCAGCGCCTGTTGCGCGTGGCGACCAGCTACCGTCTGCCAGGCGACTGGAACAGATTGACGGTGGGCGGCAGCGTGAGCTATCAAAGCGGTATCCATTTCGACGAAGAAAGCGGCTTGGGGCGCGCGAATCAAGGGGGGGTGACCTTGTTCGGCGTGATGTCGATAAGGTTGTCGCGCATGCCCGCCGCATGCGGCCCGCGATTTGCGCTGCCGATGCGAGCGCGGCTCAGATGGTCATTGTTTCTTCAGGCCGACCTTTTCGATCAGGTCGGCATAGAGCTTGTTGTCGCGGGCCATTGCCTGCATGAATTCCGGTCCCGTCGCAAATGCATAGCCCATGCGCTGACGGGTCAGGGCCTGCCGGAATTCCGGCTCCTGCGCGATCTTGCTGGTTGCTTCGGCGAGGTAGGCGACGACTTCGGGAGGCGTCGCCTTGGGCACGGCCAGGCCTCGGAATGCCCCTATCTGGATGTCCATGCCCTGCTCTTTGAAAGTGGGTGTGGCGGCGAATTCCGGCACACGCTGATCGGCCATCATGCCGATCAGTTTCAATTTTCCAGATTCCAGATAGACAGAAACCTCGGCGGCTGACACGGTCACTGCGTCAATGTGTCCGCCCAGCAATGCAAGCGCGGCGGGACCGGCGCCGGCAAACGGGACGTGCACGATTTTGGCGCCGCTTTGACCTTCCAGGGCGGCAGCGGCCAGATGCCAGGCGCCGCCGTCCCCGCCATTGCCGATGGTGAGCGATTCCTTCTTTGCGGCCTGCGTGAACGCTTCGAGGCTGTTCCAAGGCGCGTCCGCGCGCACCGTCAGTGCGGCGGGGTCGTAATTCAGGCGTGCAATAGGTGTGAAGTCCGCATAGGTGATCTGGGTGAAGCCCATGTTCGGCTGGGTCATCAGGTCGGTTGCCAGCAAGACGACCTTGTAGCCATCGGCAGGACTTCGCAACGTCTCTGACCAGCCTATGGCGCCGCTTGCGCCTGGCTTGTTCAGCACCACGACAGGCTGGGGAATGTGCTTGGTTGCGGCCTGAGCAAAAGCTCTTGCCAGCACATCGGTGCCGCCGCCTGCAGGGTAGGGCACGACCAGCTCAATGGGTTTTCTCGGGAAGCTCGGCTGCGCGGCTGCGGTGCCTGAGACCAGCACACATGCCGCTAAAGAAGCCAGGCACTTCATACTGAAACTACCGTTCATGTATTTCCCCTTCTTATGATGGAACACGACGAAACTTGTTCTGTGTGGCGCTATGTTTCCTGTGAGCGAGGCAGCTCCACGCCATAGCGTGCCGAACACCGCTGCAACGCCGGAATAATGGTCGGATGAAGCGCCACGCCTTCGATCATCTGCCGCTCTCGCAGGGCCTGTGAGCGGTCACCCGGCATACGCACTTGATCGACGCCGGGGCGGGGCACGTTGGCACGACACGTCTGCGCCAGCCAGTCCGTCTGACGGCGGAACGCCTCATTGCCGCCGAAGGCGTCGAGGTCGAACAGTGAAATGAATACCGTGGCCGCCCAGCCGCCTGTCAGCAGATTGGGATCGGCACGCCCGCGGCCGGCCAGGCCGGTGGTCAGTGCCTCGATGGTGAGCGCCAGGCCAAAGCCTTTATGGCCGTAGTGCATGCCTCCCAGGGGCAACATCGAACCGGCGGGGGTGGTCCACAAGTCTTTGGGATCATTCGATGCACGGCCAGTATTGTCCAGCAGGCAATTCTCGGAGAACGTCTGATTGTTTTCTTTCAAGCGACGCGCCATGCTCAGCGTCGTGATAGAGGACGAAATGTCGACCAGAAAGGGCGCCTCGCTGGTCGGGATGCTGGCGGCGATTGGATTCGGTGTGAACACAGCTTGAGTACCGCCATGAGGCGCAACACTTTGCACCGTGGGGTCCGAACTGGCAATCAGCATCAGGAAACCATCATCGCTGGCGCGATGTAGATGGGAGGCCAGGCATGCGATGTGATGGGCATCCCTGATGACCAGCGTCGCGGTGCCCTGAGCGCGGGCCTTGTGCTTCAACGCCTCATAGCCCAGGTTCATGAGCCAGGGCCCAGGCAGACGCTTGCCGTCCCACAACATCGACGCGCCGGCCTCCTTGATGACCTCGGGACTGCCAGCCAGGGTCATCAGCCGGTTCTCGATCTGATCCATATAAGGTTCGAGCAAGGCCAGACCATGCGTGTCATGACCCAGAAGATCACCATCGACCAGTGTCTGGGCCACGGCGCGAGCCTTCTCGTCTTCCATGCCGCCTGCGGACAGCACCCCCGTTGCGAATTCGACAAGATCTTTTGCGGCAAATCGGTTTTCAGCAGACATCCCTACGTTCTCCGTAAAGCGTGTGTTGCACAAATGAAATGCGTCCTCGGCGGCCGCAACGTTGGTCAGGCGTTGGCTGATTCGTCACAGCGCAGGACTGACGGTGGACGTACGAACTCGCACCCCTCGAATGTCCAGTCGATCGCGTCCAAGGGATAGAACGGCCTGGACGTCTTGAACGGAAAATCCTGGGGGCGGAACGCCGTGAGGCCGGCCGTGTCGACAGTCATCACAGGACCGAGATGGCCGAACGAAAGCTTGTAGTGGTTCGCCGCCTTGGTTGCCACGAGCTTTTGCGAGCAGAGCGGGACTCCCACGAATTCGTAGAAAGCCGGGTCGTGAACGTTGGGCGCGCCTGTCGTCAACACGACGGTCAGTGCACCATGAGACAGGACTGCCCCCTTGCCCAGGTTGTATAAGGTGCCCGCCATGTACGGTCCGTCGTTGACGAAATCGATCACCCCCAGCCACTTGATGGTCCACTGCCGAACGAGCGGTTTGCTGCTGGCGGTAACGGTGCCTCCGACGGGAAACTCCGCCTGGGCGCCGACGCCATGCTCGAAGGCAACGGCCACGGCTGCGGGATCGTGGATCGGGACGGCCACCGGCAGGTCGGGATATCGAGCAAGGGCGAAGGCTGCGATCTGCGTCGAGTCGCCGGGACCGGCACCCATGACGCGATCGCCTTGGTCGCCGATGGCGACCAAGCGCTCGGACCTGGCTGCCAGTGCGAAGGCTTCTTCCAGATCCGGCAATTTTTCGACAAACTGGTCGCGTGCATCCCACAGCATGGTGCCCAGGTCTTCACACGCCTGAATGCTGCGGCCGTCCCCACGATCGTAGGCGAGCACGACCTGACCGTACCCGGTCACATCGAGAAAATGGTGCACGTTGAAGACCGATACGTCGATCATGGACGCATCGGCGCGATAGGCATCGGCGACACGGCCTATTTCAACCAGCGGCCCGCTGCTGGTTTCGTCATTGCCGCGTGTGAGCAGGGGCACGCGGGTCATGGCAACGCGGGGGACGATGCCTTCCGCGCACATCTGTTCCAGCAGGCGTACGGCCCGTTCGCCGGTTTCGGCCATATCGGAATGGGGCACGGTGCGAAAGCCGGTCAGCAAGGTGGCGAGTTGCACCATCCGTGGCGTGACGTAGGCGTGCAGGTCCAGCGCGATGACGATCGGCATGGCGTGGCCGACCACCTCGCGCAGGCGCTGCAGAAGCTCGCCCTCGACATCGCTGATGGATTCGGTGGTGGTGGCGCCATGAAGATCCAGGCAGATGGCATCGAAGTCGAGTTGGCGTGCGCGCTCGACGAACTCGTCCATCAGGGGCAGGAAGAAGGCATCGTCGATGGGCCCGCCGGGCCGCGCAAGCGCGGCGATGCATGGCACGGCAATGTTGCCATCGCGCTCGATCGCCCGGACGATTCCGCCCAGCGCTGTCTGCCGTGTGCGCGCATCGCCGAGCACGGCTTCGCCTCGGGTCACCACGAAGTCCTCGCGATGCGTGTTCACCGGGTTGAACGAATGGCCTTCGTGCCAGATCTGCCCAACCAGAATCCTTCGAGCCTTCTTCATTACGCCTGTCCCCACTATTTCGCCGTTGGATGGATGGGTGCTCAGAACGAGGGCAGTGCCGGCATGTCGCCCTTGATCCACTTGGCATGCAGGCCTGCCAGATCGCCATTGTTGCGGTGGGTGTAGATCGCCGTGTTCAAGAACTGCAGGAAGTCGAGATCGCCTTTACGAATGCCGATCGAGAACGGTGAAATGGATGCGACGAACTTTTTTTCGAGGCTGTTGGTGTTGTCCTTGGCGATGATGGCATTGCCGATCTTCTCGGAGGTGATGATCAGGTCGACCTGTCCGGCCAGCAAGGCATTGGAGGCCGCGGCATCGTCTTCGTAACGTCGAACAGTCGTGCCCTGGGGCGCACGGCGGCTGATGATCAGGTCTTGAGTGGAACCGCGTACCGTGGCGATGGACTTGCCTTTGAGGCTTTCCATGCCGGTCACTTCGGTGCCGGCCTTGCCGAACACGGTCTCCTGGTTGGTCGCGTAAGGAATGGTGAAGTTCACCGTCTTGGCACGCTCCGCGGTGACGCCGAAGGTGGCGACGACCAGATCGACCTTGCCGCTGATGAGGAAAGGGATGCGGTTGGGGCCCGAGACCTGCGTGATTTCCAGCGGTACGCCCAGGTCCTGGGCAATCAGCCTGGCCATGTCGACGTCCAACCCGACGGGCTGCATTTTTTCGTCGAGCATGCCGTAGGGCGGCGTGCTGGTGTCCACGGCGATGATCACTTTGCCGCGCTTCTGAATGGCGTCCAGCGTTTGCGCGTTGACGGTCGATGTCAGGCAAACGGTCGACAGGATGGTGGCGAATGCCACGGCCAGAATTTTCTTCATTTTTTCACCTTGTTTGTTCGGCCTGAAAAGGCCACTTTTGAAAAAGTCTGTGTGCGCTAGCGCGCGACCCGCATCCGGTTTTCCAGCAGACGACTCAGTCTGGAAATCGGGAAGCAGATGCAGAAATAAATCACGCAGATCAGTCCGAAAATCTTGAAGGACTCGAAGGTTGCGTTGTTGACCAGTTGCCCGGATCGCGTGAGTTCGACCATGCCGACAATAGAGGCCAGTGAGGTGTTCTTCACGAGCTGCACGATCAAGCCGATCGTGGGGGGCGTTGCAAAGCGCAGCGCCTGTGGCGCAATGACGCAGGTCATCTGCTGAGTGCGTGTCAGTGCCAGCGATTCGGCCGCCTCCCATTGCTGCTGCGGGATCGCCTGTACCGCACTGCGCCAGATTTCGCCGAGGTAGACAGCGGCAAAGAACGATAGCGCGATGGCAGCCGCAAGAAACGGCGGGAGCTCCAGACCCAGGGCCGCCAGTCCGAAATACGCAAGGAAGATTTGCACCAGGGGCGGAACGCCCTGTCCGACCTGAACGATTGCGCCGGCAGTCAGGCGCAAGGCCCGAAAACGCGAGAGTCGCATGGCACAGATCAAGGCGCCCAGTATCCCTCCGCAGGCCAGCGATGCCAGCGAAAGCCAGATCGTCCAGAGCGCTCCGTCGAGCAGGAAGTAGAAATCATTGATCGTGAACGTTCTCATTTTTGCACCTCGGTCGCAACGCCAAGAGTCGTGGTGACCGGTTTCTTGCGGGGTTCACCGAAGTAGTACACGCCTATCCAATGCAATATCAGCTTGACGAACATGGCGATCGCGAAATAGCCCACAGCCAGAATCACATACAGTTCAAAGCTCCGGAAGGTCATCGACTGGACCTGACTTGCCGCCGACGTCAGTTCGTCCACGGAGATCTGCGACACAATGCTGGTCGCCAGAATCATCAACACGAATTGACCGCTGAGCGAGACCCACACGATGCGCATGACCTGCGGCAGAATCACATGGATGAACGTTTGCAGCTTCGAGAGGGCGAGGCATTCTGCCGCCTCGTGCTGCGTCACCTTGATCGAGGCGAAGCCGGCCCGGAAGATTTCGGAGCAGTAGGCGCCGCAGTTCAGCACCAGGGCGAGCATGGCGGCCGATATGGGCGACATCCGCAGTCCCAGCCCGGCCAGTCCGAAGTAGCAGAAGAACACCTGGGCCAGCAGCGGCGTGTTGCGAAAGATCTCCATGTATGAGGTGGCAAGCAATCGACCGATGCGATTGTTCTGCCCTTGTATCCAACCGCAGCAGATCCCGATGAAGGTTCCAGCCGCGCAACTGGCGACGGAGAGTATCGAGGTCAGCCACAAGCCGGCCAATAATTGCGAGCTGTATGGGGCAAGCCAGCCCAGTCCGAGAATGTCCATAGTCATTACGCCTTATGGACTCAGAGGCCGCTGCTGACAAAGTTTTTCAGCTCGGGCGTATTGGGATGGGCAAGCATTTCCCGGCCCCCTCGCTCCCACATCTTGCCTTGGTGCATGAAGATGATCTCCTTGGCGACCGATCGTGCGAAGGCCATTTCATGCGTGACGATCAACATGGTCATTCCCGACTCGGCCAGATCGCCGATCACCTTCAGTACTTCTCCAGTCAGTTCGGGATCGAGCGCCGATGTCACTTCATCCAGGAGCAGTACGCTTGGCTGCATGGCCAGCGAACGCGCGATGGCCACACGCTGTTGCTGCCCACCCGAGAGTTGGGCGGGGTAACTGTCGAATTTTTCGGAAAGTCCAACCTTGTGCAGGACGTCTTCGGCGATCTGTCTGGCTTCGGATCGTGACACCCGCTTCACTTTCCTTGGCGCCAGCATCACGTTTTCAGCGACCGACAGATGTGGAAAGAGGTTGTAGCTCTGAAAAACGATGCCGACCTCTTGTCGCAGCGCTCGAAGGTCGTGTCCGTTGCCATGCAGATCACGGCCGCACACGGTCAGCTCGCCGCTGTCGATGCGCTCCAGCCCATTGACACAGCGCAGAGCCGTGCTC
>JAEYZR010000412.1 GCA_023427945.1 Pseudomonadota bacterium
CCAAGCGAGCCTCGATGCCAGCGAGAAATGGGCGTTTAGCAACTTCGCACGCGAGGACTTCATAGCTCTCACAGAGCAGATATCTGCTTTCGCTAAGGACGAGAAAGGGGAGTCATGAACGTTTCAGAGTTCAGACTGCTGATTTCAGTACTCAGTCGTCAGCGGGCCCCACACGAACTGCCGTCTCTCCCGCCTATGCGCATGAGAATATGGGGTGCGGATGAAGATCCGGCAGCCGCTCCGCACCAGGCTCTCATTGAGCTTACTCCCAATGCCTTGGCCAGACGTTGGCTGAATGAGGCTGTGCGCGCTGCTTCTTTCGAGGTCGACGGCGTCGTTCCGCGTAACCGCTGCGTTTTTAGTTGTTCCGATGGAACGGTGCAGGAGTCTGGGTGTGCCAACGATCCGCAGGACATCCAGAACTGTATGGATGCCGTGAAAGGACGCTGCGTTTCCGGCACCATCACGACTATCAGCTTCGGACCGGGCACCTTGCGCAAGAGGCCGACATCGGCATAGGGCGCTTGTCGCGAATGTCTGTTCCTGACCGACAGCACTCATAAGCGCGTCTTGCCCTATAGCAGCCGCCCCCTCATCCGTACCAAAGAATCAGACTCCGATCAACGATCAAGGAGTCTGTCATGGAAATCATACGCAAACGCGAAGCGTGGAATAAGAACAAGCTCGTCGGCCAGAAACCACCTCTGAAGCCGAAGGATATCTGGGCTATCCGAATTTACCTTCAGAACGCGCATGCGGTCCGCTATCTGGCCATGTTCAACTTGGCTATCGACAGCAAGCTTCGCGGCTGCGATCTCGTCGGCCTTCGAGTACGCGACGTCACGCACGGTCCCCAGATACTCCCGCGGGCCATGGTGATCCAGAAAAAAACTCAGCGGCCGGTGCAGTTCGAGCTGACTGAGCCCACGAGAGCGGCAGTTGCTGTCTGGTTGGAGAAGGCTCAGCTTCGCGGTGACCAGTACCTCTTTCCAAGCAGGGTGCCGAGTTCTCCCCATATTTCGACTCGCCAGTACGCGAGGATCGTGCATCATTGGGTTGCAGCTGCTGGGCTCGATTCATCCGCTTATGGAACGCACTCGATGCGGCGCACCAAAGCCACCTTGATCTACAAACGCACAAAGAACTTGAGAGCCGTTCAATTGTTGCTTGGTCATACGAAGCTTGAAAGCACTGTGCGCTATCTTGGAATCGAGGTCGACGACGCGCTAGCGATTTCCGAGCAAACCGAAATCTGACTGTGCTTCGGGGCGGCCGCACCGATCAACGCGTGCAGCCGCTTTCTGGCATCGTGTCGAGCGCCTACTCCCGGCCAGAAGTGGATGCTCGGGCAAACGATCGTACGGCCCGAGCAAGCGGCGAGAATGGCTGCGCGCGAGCTGAAATCGCGCTGTGCGCGAAGAAGCGGAAGCCCGAGCCACTTCACGAGCAAAGCGCAAGCCTTACTGTGGTGGCCGCCGACGGCGTTTATTGGCTTGCGATTGAAACGCCCCCTGTGCGACAGCATGCATGACATATCGCTCACATAGGATCTCGGCTAAGTCCTTCTGTGGCAGATTAACCAATTCAGCGTGGTCGGGAGAGCCGGCGAGAAATTCGAGGAGCTTCTCCTTCGGTGTATCTTTATAGACGCCGAAAAAGAAATCAAACATATCCACGGGCGATTTCGAGTGATGGCTGCTCGTGTCGTGAACGCCGAAAAACGTCTCTGGATGCTTCTCGTAATCCGCAAGCTCCTCTGGCGTCAGGTCGAACCTGACGATAAAGCGCTTGCCGGTCACTGGATCGTGGCAAATGCAATGGGCTTTGTCGCCGGCGACAACGGCATTTTCGATCCGTGCATTCACCTCATGGCCGTCGGGGCCAGGGACGGCGAAGAAGTCGCCAACGCGAATACGCGGCAGCGGGTTCTCCGCGAAGACCTCAGAGGGCAGTTCGCCGCTGAACGTGCGGGGAATCTCGCGATGCTCTTCCATTGATTTGAACAGCTGGAACATCGGCCAATGGCGTTCGCGGGCCCGGATCGCCGCCCTAATCGACGGAAACTCCACGCCCATGAAGTCGCCGATTTTGAAGCCGTGAAATGAAATCATCGTCGCCAGCGCCGACGTATCGAGAGCGTATTGATCGTTCATGTTCGTGATGCACACATAGGCTGGCGGCGCTGGCTCGCCATTGATTTTGATCGTCGCTTCGGACTGCTGGACGATCCGCTCCGCCCGGTCGATCGCTCGGTCTGCGGCGTCTGACGTGTGCAGCGGCTTGTTGAGGTCGATAAAAATTACGCGTTTGTGGTTCGCTGCCTTTTGCAGGGCCTCGTAAAGCTTCCGCCCCACTTTCGGACGCGCCGCCCGGTCGGTTTCAATTTCGCGCGACTTGGCTTCTACCGAACATTTTTCGCCTGTTAGCGGATAGGTAGCCGCGAATTCGCAGTGCTTCGACTGACGGTCGTCCTCGTCCTCGAATTCGAGTTCGAAACCCGCCTTGATCAGCCATGCGGCGACCTGTGTCTCGTAGTAGGCGCCCTGAAAGTTGTCCTTGTTCTTGAGACGACCAAGTAGGCGCGTCTGGATGTCGGCGCCGTTGTGGGCCAATAAATAGAGGTTATAGGCAAGTCGGTAATAGGCGGAAACGGCACCCGTCATCGGCGTGGAATAGATCGCGCCGGAGGTCTTCTGATGCTCCATCTGCAGATGCGCAATCTTGTCATACCACTGCAGAATCGGGTGACGTTCCGCAAGCGGTTTGGCAATTTCGGCGTTGCCCCACCCTTGGCCGATCGTCATTTTCATGTAATCGCCGAGGAAGTCGATAAAGGTCTTCCACTTGCCGTAAAGCACGCGGTTGCCGACCGCGACAAACCTATAGCCCTTGTGCTCTAACGAGATAATGGGACGACCAAGGCCCTGCTGCTTTTGCCGCTGGTGGACCTCCGCTTTCTTTCGTTCGATCTGCCGCTCGGCTTCGGCTATTACGTGCTTTTCCAGCTTGGCTGCGGCAATCAGGTAGGGCAGCTCATACTGGGGCCGGCCGTGACAGTGCTTGAATTTGCGGCCGCTACCGCAAGTACAGGGATCGTTGCGGCCGATTTTAGGCGTGCCGCGGCGAAACGGTGCGTTAGCCATTCACCCGGTTAGGGAAGCCGCACGCGTTGTGCCGAGTCACAGCGCCCCACGATTTTCCGGCCATCCTGGATTTCGTAATAGATGCTGCCGCCATAGCGGCATGGTGAGCTGCTGTCAGCCAGAAGCGGGCGTTGATGACAAGTAGATGGACAATCCGACTTCAACGCAGTGCCCGCCCTTACGTGTTTTCAAATGATGAGGATGGGTAGGAAATATTCCAGCGACGCTGGCCGCCTATGGCAAGAGTGAGCTGGAAGCGCTCGGGCGCTTCCGAACGACGTGCAGCTAACGGGATCTCCGTGATTGTAATGGGTGCCACCATCTTTTTCTGTATGCAATGTGCAGTTACGTCCTCAACAAAACAACACACGCGGTCAAGCGTCGCTTGCACAAATTCCGTGACTGGCTGGCCGGCGACGAGGGGCTCAACAGCGACGACGGTCGCGGCGGAGGTGTCATAGGTGACGCGTGGCAGGGACCAGTTGTTGTGCTCCAGGTCGATGCGACTTTTAATGAGTCGCTCTGACCACATCTGTCGACTCTTATCTAGATAGTCTGCCAGCAGCGGATCAGTTGCCTTGAGTGCTGCAATACCGCGTTCAAAGGCGGGTTGCTTCTTGAACATGAAGCCGATTTCTACGCCGAGCTCCGCAGTGAGTTCCTGCATGCCTTGCTTGATGACACGCGCGGCACCGTTTAGGAAGTGCTCCACCTGTTTCCTGAGTTCCTTGTCGATGTTCTCGTCAATGTGGATTGCCGCACCTTGGCGACGCACGACTTCCCCGGCGGCAACTTTTCGCGCATGTCCCGCCCAGAGTTCCGATATTTCTTTCGCCGTCGTACGCACCGTGAATAGCGAGGTGGGCACGAAGTCAAAAGCCTCGTCGAAATTCTCGCGCGCCGCAGGATCGGAATAAACGGCGTCGCGCAGCCGCATGAGCCCCATGAACAGCCGTGCCATGAAGGGCGACGCCGAACCCTCATCCGCGAGCTTCTGAACGATCCACTGCCCTTGGGGTTGCTTTACCAGCATGTTTGACCGCTGCCGAAACCGGTCCAGCATCTCGCCGAAGTCTGCCGGCGTAATCGGCAAGACATACGAAAGTTGCAAATCATTCGGTCGCGTCACAACCCGGCCCTTCAGTATGTCTTGCCGCCCGAAGAACGGCAGCAGGCCGAGTAGTGGCAACTTCCCCTTGAGAAGGATTGTTCCCCCGTCTTGCCACGGGATAAGCTGAATCGCGGCTAGGTGCTTCCCGCGCCGGTCCGTGATCTCGAACGGCGGAGCCGGCACAAAGCGGTCTTGGTACTGATTGTGTGGAACGGGATTGAGGTTGCCCTTGAGGTCGTACTGATAGCCGGACATCACTAGAGCTGTCTTCGCTACGCCGTCCAGAAGCTCGGTGAAGTTCGAAAGCTTCGCGCCCGGCGAGAAAATGCCCAAGTGGGCGATCACAAAGGACATCATCTTGTTAAAGGTGAATGTACCCGTCGGCCTCAGCACCATCACGATGTAAATCGGCGGTATATAGTTGCTTAGTGCACCTTCTGCCGGCGGCAGATAGTCGCCGCTCAGAGACTCTCCAGGAAACTGCGCCGCATATTGGATCGCGCCCATCGAGGCCACGACAATCATGTCCGGCCATTCCCTGCTCGAGGTCGCGGCGTTGAGCCGCTCAAGCTCTTCGGCAAAAACCTCCAGCGGCAAATCCGACCGCTGAGCGTAGATCACGCCGAGCGTTACGGTCGTCGTCGGCGTATCCAGCTTCGGCGCCGGCGATTTCTTGAGCCGCTTCGCGCGTGCAATGCGCGCGTATGCCGCCCGGATGTTGTCGATCGTCAGGCTGTCCGTCACGTCAACAACGACTGCGGCAAAATCGGCGGGTATTTGCGCAGTAGCCGCAGGCGCATCTTCCTTGGCTGCGTACACGACGACTGCAAAAGTGTCTGACACCGCGCCGTCGCGATCGACAAGATTGGCTGACGCCGTTTTGTACGGCCAGCCGACGTGCCGTGCGATCCCCGCTCGTAGTGCGGCCGGAAGTGTCCCTGCGCTGGCAGCAGCGACCTGGCGTCCAGTCTCGAGGACCTCTTGAGCGATCGCCATCACACGCGCTTCTAAGTCGATTGGTGCATCCCGAAAGACCGAAATCCCACACCTTGTGGCCAAGGATTTTAGGTCAAAGTCGCCGATTCCACTGAAGCCCACTACTCACCGAAACGGACGCTGGTCGAATGACCGCTTGTGGTCGGAAGTTCGCGTTCGCCCGTCAGAGAAGCTGCCGTTCGAATCGGATTTACGACTGAACGGCAGCTAACAAATTCATTGCAGACCGGAACAGCGCACGGTGGAAGGGCAGCACTGGCCGAGGAGCAGTCGTTCGGGGCGATTACGCTGACGGGCCGGAGCGGGTCGACACAGCGGTTTGCGTCGGGTCGGCCGAAGCAGCCTCCAGAAACACTCCGCTGCAGCCTTACATTGACGGATCGTCAACCAACAGCCTACCGGTTACCCTTTCGCTCAGAACCTGTCGAAGTTGAGCCTTCCGCTTCGACTACAGATGCCAACTTCCGGCGCCACTGATGCAAAGGAGAACCCATCATGCCAAGCACTATCCGCCTTCATCGTGTCCTGCGCGCCACCCCCGAGCGCATTTACCGGGCGTTTCTCGATCCGGACGCGCTGGTCAAATGGCTGCCTCCGCACGGCTTTACCGGCAAGATTCACCGGATGGATGCCCGCGTCGGCGGCTCGTACAAAATGTCGTTCACGAACCTCACCACGCAGAAGAGTCACTCCTTCAGCGCGAAGTATCTCGAGCTGGTGCCGAACGAACGCATTCGCCACACCGATAAGTTCGACGATCCGAATCTGCCCGGCGAGATGCATGTGACGATCACTTTGAAGAAGGTGTTTTGCGGCACTGAGCTCAACATCACACAGGAAGGCGTCCCCGACATGATTCCTGCCGAGGCCTGCTATCTGGGCTGGCAGGAGTCGCTGACGCTTCTGGTGCAGCTGGTCGATCCGGAGATTCCGGACGAGTCGTGAACCTAACGCACCGTGTTGGCCGCGGCCTTGAGGTAGTTCTCGTAGAACACCGCTATCGCCTTCGCGGTGTCGGCCGCAGTCTTTGCCAAGGCGCCGCTCCTGCGCAGGTCGCGGCCGAACTCGAGCTGTATCGCGTCGATGCCGTCGGTCCGGTTGCTCCCGTACGAGACGACGGTGTGGCCGCCGGTGTAGCCCTGGGTCTCGGCGCGGGCATTCGCCGGCAGATCGTTGGGCGGCGCGATCCTGTAGCCTGACGCTTCGAATCGTCCGAATACGCTGTTCGGCCCCGTCAGCGCAGCGGCTCCCGAGCGCGCGAGCAGCGAGCGCACCGTCGAGCCGTGCTG
>JAEYZR010000007.1 GCA_023427945.1 Pseudomonadota bacterium
TGCTGGACAAGAACGGCAAGCTGCTGCGCGCCCTGTCGGCGCAGACCATCGACGAACTGTTCGAAGACGGCACCATCTCCGGCGGGATGCTGCCCAAGATTGCGTCGGCGCTGGATGCCGCGCGCAACGGCGTGAACTCCGTGCACATCGTGGATGGCCGCGTACCGCACTGCCTGTTGCTCGAAATCCTGACCGACCAGGGCGTAGGCACGATGATCAGCGCACATTGATGACCGTGCGCCGCATGCTGGCCACGCCCAAGGCGCGGCTTGTGCGCTCGCGCCGCCCGGGCGGCGCTGCGCATTCGCGCTTGTGGCTGTTCGATCTGGACAACACGCTGCATGACACGTCCCACGCGATCTTTTCCCATATAGACCGCGCCATGACGGCAGCGGTGGCCGAACATGTCGGCGTGGACGACAACGAGGCCAACCGTCTGCGCGTCCTGTACTGGCAGCGCTACGGTGCAACCGTGATCGGCATGGTCCGTCATCATGGCGCCGATGCCGACACCTTCCTGGCACGCTGCCACGACTTCGACACCGTCAATCTGGTGCGTGCCGAACGTGGCCTGGCAAACAAGCTCAAGCGGCTGCCCGGACGCAAGGTATTGCTGACCAACGCGCCGATGGCCTATGCCCGCGTCGTGCTCAAGACCCTGGGTATCCTGCAGCAGTTCAAAAGCATCTGGTCCATCGAGCACATGCGCTGGCACGCGCATTACCGGCCCAAGCCCTCCAATGCCTTGCTGCGCTATGTCTTGGCACGCGAGGGTGTGGCACCGCACCAGGCAACGCTGGTAGAAGACACCCTGGCCAATTTGCGCAGCGCACGCCAGGTCGGACTGCGTACTGTGTTTGTCCATCACCCCGGCACGCCTATGGCCCGGGCCCGCCATGCCCGGCCGGCCTATGTGGATCTGCGCGTGAACTCCGTGTCGGACCTGCTGCTCAATCGGCGCGCAGTACGCGACTGAAGCGACAAGCAAAGGCTTCCATGGTCACCCAAAGCGTCACCCGCAAGACAGAGATCCTGAACACATTGGCCGACATGCTGGCGCAGCCCCAGGCCGCTCGCATCACGACAGCGGCGCTGGCGGCACGCATACCGGTATCCGAAGCGGCCCTCTACCGGCATTTCGCCAGCAAGGCGCAGATGTTCGAAGGGCTGATTGCAGAGATCGAAGCCAGCCTGTATGGGCTGATGGACGGCACCCTCACCTCCGGCGACAGGGGCGCCGTCAAGACTCGGCGCATGGTGACCGGGCTGCTGGACTTTGCCTGCACCCATCGCGGCAAGACACGGGTGCTGACGGGCGACGCGCTGGTCACCGAAGACAATCGCCTGCTGAACCGCGTCAATCAGATCACTGATCGTATCCAGGACAAGATGGCCGAGGCGGTACGTCACGCCATCATGGACGCCAGCCTGCCGGCCAGCACCGATCCCAGCCTGCTGGCGGGCGTGCTCACACACTTCGTATTGGGTAAATGGCTGCGGTTCGCTCAAAGCGGCTGGCAGCAGTCACCGCTTGCCGATCTGGCCGCCGAACTGGACTGGCTGCTTGCGGCCAGGCCTACCCCCGCTGGCGGCACACCGGGCAGTCCGGATCACGCATGACGTTGACGGCGCGCCACTGCATGTCGCGTGCATCCAGCATCTGCAGCCGCCCCGACAGGCTGCGCCCTATCCCGGCGATCAGTTTCAATGCTTCGGCCGCCTGCATGCTGCCCACGATGCCCACGATGGGAGCGAAGACGCCCATGGTCGCGCAGCTCAGCTCATCGACATCGTCGGCTTCCGGGAAAAGACAGTGATAGCAGGGCGCATCGTCGTGCCGTAGATCGAACACAGCCACCTGCCCGTCGAAGCGGATGGCCGCGCCGGACACCAGGGGTTTGCGATGCGCCACACAGGCACGGTTGAGTGCATGGCGTGTCGCAAAATTGTCGCTGCAGTCCAGCACGACATCTGCCTGGGCCACCAACTCGGACAGTTCTGCATCGCCGACACGCTGCGCCAGGGTATGAACCACGACCTCAGGGTTGAACGTGGCCAGGGTGCTGGCGGCGGATTGCACCTTGGGCATGCCAAGATGCGGCATGGGGTGAAGGATCTGCCGCTGGAGATTGCTCAGTTCGACGATGTCGTCGTCCACCAGTTGAAGCGAGCCCACACCAGCCGTGGCCAGATAAAGTGCGGCGGGGCACCCCAGGCCACCCGCGCCCAGGATCAGCACCCGGGCCGCCAGGAACGCCTCCTGACCTTCTATGCCCACCTCATCGAGCAGGATGTGGCGGGCATACCGCAGCAACTGCGGGTCATCCATCAGCGCCGACCTTACTTCTTCTGGCCGGGCGCAAGCTCGGGCGGGGTGGTCGACGGCTTGGCCGGCAACTCGATCTTCGTGGGGGCCGGCTTGTCCGAAGACTTGCCCGCCGCCTTCTCGCCCGGCTTGGGCGCGATACGGGTGTTGCCTTGCGTGACGGGCCTGCCTTCCAGCTTGTTCACGGCCTGCTTGAGCTGGAAGTCGTCGTCGCCCCCGAACTCGAACATCTTCATCTGGGGCGGCGTCGCCTCGTCGATCGCCGACTTGATCTCGTCCGCCGTCTGGTTATTGCTCAGATGGCGCTGCAGATCGGCCTCGCGCGGCAGACGGAAGAGATCGCCTTCGGCGGTATCGGCCACGACCACGTCCGGCACGATTCCGGTGGCCTGGATCGAACGGCCGTTGGGTGTGAAGTAACGCGAGGTCGTCAGCTTGATGGCCGACTCTTCGGAGAGCGGCAGGATGACCTGCACGGAGCCCTTGCCGAATGTGCGATTACCCATGACAGTCGCGCGCTTGTGGTCCTGTAGCGCACCCGCCACGATTTCCGAGGCCGAAGCCGAACCGACGTTGACCAGCACGACCATGGGAACGGTCTTCACCCAGCCTGGCAGGTTCTGCAGATAATCGTTCTCGCCGCGTGCGTACTCCGAGGGCGTCGCGTTGTACTTGTGGCGCGAGTCCGGTGTGCGGCCATCGGTGGAGACGACCAGCGCGTTGGGTTTGAGGAAGGCACCCGAGACGCCGATCGCGCCGGTGAGCAGGCCGCCCGGATCATTGCGCAGATCCAGCACCAGCCCCTTGGGTGCACCCTTGGCACCCAGATCCGTCAGGTGACGCGCCAGATCGGCGCCCGTCTTTTCCTGGAACTGGGCAACGCGCACGTAGCCGATGTTGTTGTCCAGCATCTTGCTGCGCACACTGCGTACCTTGATCACATCGCGCACGATGTTCAGGACGATGGGCGCAGGCTGATCGGCACGCATGATCGTCAGCACGATGGGTGTCTTGGGCTTGCCGCGCATGAGCTTGACGGCATCGTTGAGCGCCATGCCCTTGGTGGGCGTATCGTCGATCTTCACGATCAGGTCGCCTGCCATCACGCCGGCGCGCGCGGCGGGCGTGTCTTCGATGGGTGAGATGACCTTGACGAAGCCATCCTCGGCACCGACCTCTATGCCCAGGCCGCCGAACTCGCCCTGAGTGGTGGACTGCATGTCGGCAAAGGCTTCCTTGTCCAGGTAGGCCGAATGCGGATCGAGGTTGGAGACCATGCCCGAGATCGCGTTGTTGATGAGCGTCCTGTCATCGACTTCCTCGACATAGTTCGCCTTGATCGCGCCAAACACATTGCTGAGTTGACGCAATTCCTCCAGTGGCAAGGGACTGCCACGCTGGGCAACGGCAGACACACCGAGGCTCAGGAGGACACCGGCCAGCGCCCCTGCGCTGACCAATCCGAAACTACGAAACTTGCGAGTGCTCATGCACGCTTCCCAATATTGACGCCAGTGTGTCGAGGCAAGCTCAACGTGCCAGCCACTGGGCTGGGTCCACAGGCGCGCCTTGATGGCGAATTTCGAAGTATAGGCCCGATTCCACTTGGCCGCCGGTCGCGCCGACAGCAGCAATCGTCTCGCCCGCTCTGACTTTGTCCCCGACCTGCTTCTGCAGGCTCTGGTTATACGCATAGACGGTCATGAACTGCGCGCCATGATCGACAATGATCAAGTTGCCGAATCCCCGCAACCACTGGGAATACACCACCGTGCCTGGAGCGACGGCCTGCACCGGGGTGCCCTCGGGCGCACGCAGCACGATGCCGCGCCAGGTTCCGCCATCCGGGCGGCCCACACCGAAACGGCCCTGCACTTCGCCCTTCACAGGCGGCGTGAGGCCGCGCGACAAGCCGGTGCCTGCGCGCGGCTCGGCTGCAGGCGCCGAACGCACGAGCGAGCCACGCGCCTCGGAGGCGATCAGCGGACCACGCGCCTCGATCAGCCCGCCGCGGGATTCGCTCTTGGATTTTTCGATGGCGGCTTCGGCCTGCTCGCGGATACGCGCAGCGTCAAGCGCCGCCTCCTGGGCCTCGCGTGCCTGACGGGCGGTTTCGGCAGAGCGCCGCTTTTCGTCGGCCTCGCGTGCGGCCTGCGCCTGACGCTTGGCAGCCTCGGCACGCTGTTGCGCCTCGGCCAGCTGTTTGGCCTGTTGCGCCTGGCGGGCCTGCTCGGCCTCGCGTGCCTCCTGGGCCTTGCGGCGAATCTCCTCGGCGCGCAACCGCGCCTGTTCGGCGGCGACCTTGCGCGCCTCTTCGGCCCGGCGGGCTTCTTCGACGATAGCGACTTCCAGGCCGTCCAGCAGCCGCGAGAGGCGTTGATCGTCGCGTCCCAGGCGGGTCGCCTCGGAACGCTGGGCCGCAATCTGGCCCTCCAGCCGGGCCAATACCGTGGCGCGCTCTTTCTGCTGCGCCACCAGCTCACCCCGGCGGGTTTCGATTTCGGCGACAACGCCCTTGAGTTCGTTCGAACGCACGTCCGCACTCGCCTGCAACTGGGCCAACCGGTCGATCTCCACCTGCAAGGAGGACACCTTGCGCGCCCGTGCCTCGGAGATGTAATCCAGATAGCCCAGGTTACGCCCCAATTCCTGCGCGTCGTCGCCGGACAGCAGCGCCGTCCAGGGGGACAGACCGCTTGCATACTGGGCGCGCAACTGGGCGGCCAGCTCGTCGCGACGCTTGGCCAGCACGCCTTCCTGCACCTGGATGTCACGGTTCAACTGGTCGAGCTGGCTCTGCACCTGGGTGCGCTCGCCCGACAGTTCCGACAGTCGACGATTCAGACGCGAGATCGCGGTCTCCGACGCCTTCAGGGCATCGGCCGCTTCCTGGCGGTCTGACTCGCGCTTGTCGATTTCCTTCTGCAAGGCGTCGATGCGCTCGCGCAACGCACCTTGCTGCTCTTCTGCCGCCGATTGCTGGGCTGAAAGATCGGCCGCCTGTGCAGGCAGCACGAAAGAGCCTGCCCACACCAGCAACCCTGCGACGATAGAAGAGAAACGCATCAGTCTTTCTTAGCCTTGCCCTGTGCAGCAACGGCGGCCATTGCCGCTTCGATTTCGGCCGGATCGCCCAGGTAATAGTGGCGAATCGGCTTGAGGTCGTCGTCCAGCTCATAGACCAGAGGCTGGCCGGTGGGGATGTTCAGGCCCACGATTTCTTCGTCCGATACCTGGTCCAGGTGCTTGATCAGCGCGCGCAGGCTGTTGCCGTGAGCGGCAATCAGCACCCGGCGGCCGGCCTTGATGGCCGGTGCAATCGACTCGTTCCAGAACGGCAGCACACGCGCAACGGTGTCTTTCAGGCACTCGGTGGCGGGCAGCTTGTCGGCCGGCACCTTGGCGTAGCGCTTGTCAAAGCGCGGGTGACGCGGATCGTCCAGATCGAGCGGATCGGGCGCGATGGCGTAGGCGCGACGCCAGATCAGCACCTGCTCGTCACCGTACTGGGCCGCCGTTTCGGCCTTGTTCAGGCCCTGCAGCGCGCCGTAATGACGCTCGTTGAGGCGCCAGGTCACGCCGGTGGGCGTGTACATGGCATCCATTTCGTCCAATGCGATCCACAATGTACGAATGGCTCGCTTGAGCACGGAGGTATAGGCCAGGTCGAATTCGAACCCCTTGGATTTGAGCAGGGCGCCGGCACGCCGGGCCTGTTCGCGACCGGTGTCGGTCAGGTCGACATCGTGCCAGCCGGTAAAGCGATTATCCAGATTCCATTGGCTTTCGCCGTGACGCATCAGTACTAATTTGTGCATTTCAGGGTCCGATCAGAACGCGGGTTAAAGTGGATGACTGTGGTCATTTTATAATTGATCGCATAAATTACCCCGCGGCGCCGCCGCCCGGCCATTTAGGCCTGCCCATTTTCGTACTTTTCGCCTGGATGCGTTCGTGGATTTCCTGCAATTTCTCATCAGTCCCCAAAACCTTCTCGTCGTCGGCATCGCAGTTGTTGCAGCCGTTCTTCTGCTCGTCCCTGGCGTCAGGGGCTCGCGCAGCAACGGCGGTCTCACCACTGCCGATGCCATCCAGCTGGTCAACCGCAAGCAGGCCGTATGGGTCGACGTGCGCTCGGCCGAAAGCTTTCAGGCGGGCCACATTGCCCAGGCACGCAGCCTGCCGGCAGCCAATCTGGAACAACAGGTCTCCGCTCTGCCCAAGAACAAGCCACTGATCGTCGTGTGCGATTCCGGCCGCGAATCCAACAAGGCCGCGGAAAAACTGCGCACCGCCGGCATGAGCGAAGTCTTCGTTCTGGACGGCGGGATGCGCGCCTGGTCACAAGCCGCGCTCCCAGTCACCAAGAAGTGAATGACCGTTTTTCAGTCATTCACTGATTTTTCGAGGAAAACATGATGGCCAATGTCGTGATGTACAGCACAGCGGTATGTCCCTACTGCTCACGCGCCGAAATGCTGCTCAAGCAGCGTGGTGTGACCGAAATCCAGAAGATCCGCATCGATCAGGATCCCGCCCAGCGCGATGCGATGATCGAACGCACGGGTCGGCGCACCGTTCCTCAAATTTTCATCGGCGAGACCCACGTCGGCGGCTTCGACGACCTGGCCGCCCTGGATCGCAAGGGCGAACTGGCACCGCTGCTGGCCGCCTGACCTCTTTTCCACCTCTCATTTAGAAGAATTTCATGGCCGAACAAAATCAAGCCCAAGCAGAAAACAACGCCCCCACGTTCAACATGCAGCGCGTGTATGTCAAGGATCTGTCGGTCGAACTGCCCAACGCACCGCACGTGTTCCTCGAACAGGAACAGCCCCAGGTCGAAGTGAGCATCAACGTCGGTGGCCAGCGCCTGGCCGACACCGTGTTCGAATCCACCGTCACCGCCACAGTCACCACCCGCGTGAGCGACAAGGTGCTGTACCTGGTGGAATGCACCCAGGCTGGCATTTTCGAACTGGCCAACATCGAGCAGGAACAGATGGACGCCCTGTTGGGAATCGTCTGCCCCACGATGCTCTACCCCTACCTGCGCGCCAACATCGCCGACGCCATCACCCGCGCATCGCTGCCCGCACTGCACCTGGCCGAAGTGAACTTCCAAGCCCTGTACGAGCAACGCATGGCTGAAGTGGCGGCCTCCCAAGGCGGCGAAAACAATGGTCAGGAAGCCGACCCCGGCATCATCCTGCCTGCCAGCACCACCCGCCAGTAATCCCATGCGCCCCACAGATCGCCGCGTCGCTGTACTGGGTGCAGGCAGTTGGGGCACGGCCCTGGCAGCCATTGCCAGCCGCCGTGCCAACACCCTTTTGTGGGGACGCAATCCCGAACTCATCGCCACCATGCAGGCGACGCGCATCAACACGCGCTACCTGCCGGGTGTGACCCTTGCCGAAGGCCTGCGCTACACCGCGGACATGAACGCGGTGCTTGAGCACCTGCACGGCGCCACCACGCCCCCCTTGATCATCTTGGGCGTGCCGATGGCGGGCCTGGCCTCGACCTGCGAGCAACTGGCGCAGCAACTTCCCCAGGCCGGTCTGGCACACGCACAGCTCATCTGGACCTGCAAGGGCTTTGACCCCGATACGGCCGAGCTGCCGCACGAACTGGTGGGACGGGCGCTGGCCAGCCTGCCCGAACTGGGCACTGGTGTACTTTCCGGGCCCTCGTTCGCCCGGGAAGTGGCTGCCGGCATGCCGGTGGCGCTCACCATCGCCTCGTCTCAGCCTGCCGTCACTGAAAACACCACCGACATCCTGCATGGCGCCGCGGTGCGTGTCTATGCCAGCACCGATGTCATCGGGGTGGAGGTCGGTGGCGCGCTCAAGAACATCATGGCGCTCGCCTGCGGCATCGGCGATGGACTGAACATGGGCACCAACGCCCGCGCCGCGCTCATCACGCGCGGCCTGGCCGAAATGGCGCGCTTCGGTGCGGCACTGGGCGCCTGTCCGGAAACCTTCTCGGGCCTGACCGGCCTGGGGGACCTGGTGCTCACCGCCACCGGCGAACTGTCGCGCAATCGCCGCGTCGGCCTGGAAATCGGCCAAGGCGTGCCCCTGGACGACATTCTGGCCCGCGGCATCACCGCCGAGGGTGTCAGGTGCGCACGAGCAGTCCTGGCACGCAGCGTCGAGCTGGGCGTGGACATGCCCATCACCGAAGCCGTCTGCGCCGTCCTGTTCGAGGGTGTCGCGCCAGTCACCGCCGTTTCTTCCCTGCTGGCGCGCGACGCCCGCCCGGAAAATGAAACCTGATCCACACGCACTTTTCGTTTTCACATTAAATTAGAGCCGCGCTCATCTGATAACTGATCACTCAATGACTGATCACGGTTAGCGCACGCGTCTGGACCTTTCGTTTTTGTGCCGTCAGGAATTCATCGATGTTGTCCGTTTCGATCGCTCGCGCCGCTTCTGCCCTGCACACTGCCGTGCGCATCGTGCTGGCACTTGTGCTGGCTGCCGTGGCCCCTACAGCTGGCGCACAGTCCGCCACATGGCCTTCGGCCCGCGCCATCAGCCTGGTCGTCCCATTTCCGGCCGGCTCCTCGCCCGACATCATGGCGCGCACGATTGCCGAACCGCTGTCGGCCGCCCTGCAACAGTCCATCGTCATCGAGAACCGCCCCGGAGCCGGCGGCAACATCGGCACGCGCATGGTGGCCCGCGCCAACCCGGACGGCTATACCCTGCTCTACACCATCAACGGCCCCCTGATCACCGCGCCCACGCTCTATAAATCGACGCTGGGCTACGACCCCTTCACCGATCTGCGTCCGATCTCGCTGGTGGCCACCAGTCCCAACGTGTTGACCATCACCAACGACAATCCGGCCACCGATGTCGCCTCCTTTGTCGCGCATGCAAAACGTCACGGCGGCGCCTGGAACTACGGCTCGGTCGGTGCCGGCAGCTCTGCGCATCTGGCGATGGAGATGTTCAAGCAACAGGCCAACATCGACCTCATGCACATCCCCTACTCGGGCTTCCCACAAGTGATCACCGCGCTCATCAGCGGCGACGTGCAGGCCGGCTTCATGGTGCCGGCCATCGCGATTCCTCAGGTGCGCGCGGGCAAGGTGCGGGCGCTGGCGATCACCAGCCTTGAACCCAACGAAGCATTGCCCGGTATTCCGACGATGGCGCAGCAGGGATTTGCGGGGTTCGAGTCCATCTCGCTCAACGCCATCCTGGCGCCCAAGGACACGCCGACGGTCATCGTCGAAAAACTCAATCGCGAGATCGCCAAGGTGCTGCTCACTGAAAACGTGCGCAAGACCATGCTCTCGCAGTACTTCACTCCGGCCCCCACTTCACCCGAAGGACTGGCCCGCATGATGCGCGATGAAAAGAAACGCTGGGACTGGGTCATCGATGCCCTGCAGCTTTCACTGGACTAGGCGCCTCGCATGAACATGGCCGAAATCTTCACCGCGTTGAGCGCATGGCAAGTCATGGCCTGGGGCCTGGTGTTCTTTGGCGGCATCTACCTGGTCTTTGGCGCAACCATGTTCGCGCTCACGCAGTTCGTGCTGCCGGCCCTGGGCTGGGGAGCACCGCTGGACACCCGGCCCGTGACGGCAGATCAATGGCGCGCCGAGTTCAGGCAATCGGGCATCTCCATCCTGATATTCGGCCTGGGCATGATCTTTCCCTGGGGGCTTTTGCAGCTGGGCTGGGCGCGCCTGGACCCCAACCCCAGCGTCACCAAGGTGGTGATTGAAATACTGGTCCTCGTGGCCTGGAACGACGTGCACTTCTGGATCAATCATCGCCTGCTGCATACCCGCATGCTGCGTCGCTTCCACCTGCCGCACCATCGATCGGTCATCACGACACCATTCTCCACCTACAGTTTTCATCCTCTGGAAGCACTGATGCTGGGTAACGTCATTCTGTTGCCCATGGTGCTGCATGACTTCAGTTTCTGGGCCCTGTTTTCCGTGCCGCTGTTCAGCCTGTTCTTCAATTGCATCGGTCACGCCAATTACGATTTTTTCCCTCGCGTCTCGTATGCTCACTGGTTTGCTGCAAGCCGTCGACACCATTTGCATCACGCCTGCTATAACGGCAACTACGGTTTTCAGTTCACCTTCATGGACCGCCTGTTCAGAACCCGCTTGCCGGCCGACGCCGCACAAGCCCGCATGAAGCCTGGCGCCCATCGCGACAAATGATGGGACGCAGATCGCTGGCGCACCTGCGCAACCAGCGCGACTGGCAAAGCCTCGCCTACCTGGCAGCCGCGCCTGCGGCTGTGGCCTGGCTATGGCTCACCGGATTCAACCTGCTGGTCTACGGCCTGCTGCTTTTTCTGACGCTGGGCATAGGCGTCATCCACCACAACCACACTCATCTGCGCATGTGGACGGGCCGGGGGGCGCGCACCGCCAACCGCGCGACCGACTACGTCATCACGTTGCTGCAGGGCCATCCGACTTTTGTCTTCTGGCCCGCCCATACCGGCAATCATCATCGCTACAAACACGGTGCACAGGATGTGGCACGCACCTACCGCTTTGGCGGCGATACCAACCACCTGTGGGGCTATCTGCTGCACCCCCTGCAAGCCGTGTGGGTTCTCTTTCCGCTGTTCCTGCAGTGGCTAGGCCGCCTGAGCCGCCGCAATCCGGGTGCGTGGAGCTACTGCATCGGCCAGTACGGCATCTGGCTCGGGTCCTGGGGCCTGCTGCTGGCGCTCAATCCCTACAAGGCGCTGGTGTACGTGATCATCCCGCAGCTGCACGGCCTGCACTGGCTGCTGGCGACCAACTACCTGCAGCACGCGCATGCCAACGGGCATGCCTCCCGCACGCAGGGACGCTATGACTACGCACGCAACTTCGAGGGCCTGGTCAATCCCCTGCTCTTCAATATCGGACTGCACACGGCCCACCATGAAAACCCAAGAGCCCATTGGTCGCAACTGACTACCCTGCACACGACACGCTATCGGCATCTCGTTCATCCCAAGCTGAACGAGAAAGGGCTGGTGCCCTACATGTGGCGCGTCTTCGTCCTGGGCTCATTGAACAAACGTTATCGCTCCGCGTCGTTGATGCCCGTGCACAGCACTGACGAAACACGCTAAAACGATGCAAGCTCAACCGAGGAATACTAGAAATGCCAGTGGCCTTTGATCGCGTTTACCTGCACAGCAGCGCCTATTTCATGCCGGGCACTCCCGTGGACAATGACGCAATGGATGCCTACATCGCGCCACTGAACCGCATGTCTGATCGCATCAAGCGACGCGTGCTGGGCGAGAACGGCATCAAGACGCGTCACTACGCCATCGACACGCAAGGCCGCACCGTCACCTCCAATACCGTGATGGCAGCCAACGCCATCACTGGCTGCCTCGAACGTGTGGGCAGCGACTGGTCGACGATCTCCATGCTGGCCAGCGGATCGTCGGGCGGCGACGTCCTCATGCCGGGTTTCGCCAACATGATCCAGGGGCAACTGGCCGCACCGCCGCTGGAAGTCGCCTCCATCCACGGCATATGCGCCGCAGGCGTAGGGGCGATCCAGGCCGCGGCCCAGGGCATCGAGCTGGGCGCGCATCAACGTGCGCTCGCCGTGGCCAGTGAGCTGCCCTCGCGACTGTTCAAACGCTCGCGCTTCGCCACGCAAGACTACAACAGCGATTTCGACGCACACTTTCTGCGCTGGATGCTCTCCGACGGCGCCGGCGCCCTGATGCTGGGTGGCCCCGACGGCGCACTCGCGGGTCAACCCGGCGTGCGCCTGAAGCTCAAATTCATCCATCAGCGCAGCTTCTCCGGCGACTATCCGGTTTGCATGCAACTGGGACAATCGGCCGATGGCGAGCGGGGCCACCTGGACTATGACGGTTGGGCGCAGGCCGAGGCCGACGGAGCGCTCAGCCTGCGCCAGAACATACGGCTGCTGCCCAATCTGTTCGATGTGAGCATTCATGAGTACGCCACGCTGGTGCGCGACGGCTGGATGGACCCCGCCCGAGTCAGCCATTTCCTGTGCCACTACTCATCGGAGAAGTTCATGCCGGTGGTCGATGAGCTCATGCACAAGGCCGGCCTGGCCATTTCGAAAGACCGCTGGTGGAGCAATCTCGCCTGGCGAGGCAACACCGGCGCAGCCTCCATCCTCATCATGCTGGCCGAGTTTCTCGAAACCCATACACTTGTGCCGGGCGAACAGGTGTTCTGCTACATCCCCGAGTCGGGACGATTCATGACCGCCTACATGTTGTTCGAGGCCGAAGCGATCGACGATGAAAAAACGGCAAGCGACCTGGCAACGACGACTGACGCCAGCAAGCCGCGCAGTGCGCCCACTCCGTCCGGCGGCGCGTTGCCGGCGACGGGAACAACGCCGGCACCGGTCCACCTGAACGGTGCTGCGCCAGCCAGCCGCGCGGACCCGCAGGCCTCGCTGGCCCACATCATCCCGCCTCACGACCCGGCCAGCGCACCGCCCGCCCTGGCGCCCCTGCTCACCGAGCTTGCCGGCATATGGCACGACTACCGCTCGCGCGTCTGGCGCACGCCCCTGGTTCGCGCCCTGCGATCGGGCGACTTCAGCATGGCGGACTACTGCAACTGGATGGCCCAATGGGTGCCGCAGGTCCGCGAAGGCAGCCTCTGGATGCGCGAGGGCGCAGCCAACCTGCGTGCGCCGTTCGAGTCGTTGTCCGAACTGATCGATCACCATGCCGGCGAAGAACAGAATGATTTCAGAATCCTGTTCGACGACTACCGCCACGCCGGCGGTCCCGTGGCAGACATCGACCAGCTCGTACGCAATCCCGGCGGACAGGCACTGAACGCATTCCTGCACTCGATGGCCGCCACCCCCAATCCCATCGGTCTGATGGGCGCCATCTACATCATCGAAGGTACTGGCCAACGCATCGTGCCACACCTGCTGCCCCTGCTGAAATCGGCACTGGCGCTTACCCCCGACATGTATCGATTCCTGGAGTACCACGGCCACAACGACCAGGAGCATCTGGACGAGTGGCTTTTTGCAGTGGAGCAGGTCATGGCGCTGGACGACACCGGCACGGCCGCCCAGCGCATCATCGATACGGCACGCCAGACCGCGTCGCTGTATCTGATGCAATTCGAACTCATCATGGGCGAACGCCCGGGGAGCGCACACGCATGAGCCAGCCCGACTTCCTCCAACGCCCCTACGACCCGCTCGATCCGGACCCCTGGCTCGCGCTCTACCTGGACAAGAGCACGCCGCTTCCCGACGCCGTCAAGAAAGTCTGGCTATCGGATTCAAGCTCGAAATCGCGCCAGTTCCTGCTGCCCTTCGTGCGCCCGCTGGCACGCCTGTTCATCATTCTCATCCAGGTGGTGAAGACCTTCCTGCCGCGCACCTGGTCGCACTCCAGGCTGCTGCACCGCTTTCTGGCCTGGGGGCTGGAACACTTCGTCTCGCCGCAGGCCAACTGGCTGATCCTGCGCCACTTTCACCTGGGCTCGCAGATCCTCAGCTTCGTGGCCAAAAACAGTCCGGTGCCGGTCACGACCAATCCACTGGAACCCACATGCATTGCCGATCTGCGTGATGAGCTTTTTCTCAAGCACGATCTGAACCTGTTCAACTTCGTCATTCGCCTGAACACGGCCTTGCGCGAAGCAGGCAAGGAAATCGGGCCGGTCGAGAATCTGGATCTCTCCATGATCCACGAACCTGACATCCGATACGAGGACATGCCCAATCGCAAACGCAACTTCCTCGATCTGGAAAGCGCCATCGAGCTGTTCACGCCGCTCTACCAGTTGATGCTCACCGACAACGACTTCTGGCGCGCCGCCAACTCCTTGCAACTCGACGAAACCCTGGGGCTTTACGCAGCAAAAATCACCAATGCGCCCCAGCACCTGATACTCGTCAACAACAAACATCCTCTGGTGGCCCTGTCGACCCTGCGTGCAGGCTATCGCCTCGTCCTGCACGGTCTGTCATCGGAAATGCTGCATGGCCTGCTCATGCAGGCAAAAGCCGGCAACGAAGCGGCCTATGCACCCGGGCCGCAGGTCAACGAGCCCGACGGCTCGCTGGGAGATGCTGAACGCGGTTGATGCCGCGACACGCGCCAGGTCGGCGCATGTTTTCACCGCATGTTCTGTATGCGGGCGCCCATCACCATCTCGGTTGCCCAGTTCAACAGGATGCGCGTATAGGCCTCCTGATAGACGTCGAGCGAGAGCGCATGATCGGCACCATCGATGATGCGATGGGTCAGAGAATGAGTGTGCTGGAATGCAGCGCGATAACTCATGATGGCAGGATGAGGCACAAAGCTGTCGAATTCCGACTCGACGATCAGCACGTCGCCCTTGAAATCCCGGCACGAGCGCAGCGCACGATTGTCGTCGGGCGTGACGAACGTCTGCCGATACGCCGTCAGGTCTTCCCGGTTGATCTGCCCCTTGGGCTGACGCCAATGCTCGTCGCGGTAAAGCGCTGGCACCTGCAGCGCCAGCCACTTCACCGCACGATGTGAGGTGAGGATGGCCGCCAGATACCCCCCGTAGCTGCTGCCCACGACCGCAATCGCATCGGGGTCCACGTTCGGGTGCCGGGCCAGCATGTCGTAGGCAGCGACCACGTCCCGATAGTTATCATCGCGCGACACCACGTCCAGGCGCGACTTCGTGCGCGCATGTCCGCGCAGATCGAACGTCAGGCACACACAACCCAGACTGGCCACGCCCTTGGCCCGTGCAATATCGCCCTTTTGTTCACTGCCCCAGCCGTGAATGAACAGCACGCCCGGCAACTTGTCGATGGGCGCAAGAAACGTCCCGTCGATCTCCTCGTTCTGAACAGGAA
Source organism: Pseudomonadota bacterium (assembly GCA_023427945.1). GTDB lineage: Bacteria > Pseudomonadota > Gammaproteobacteria > Burkholderiales > Burkholderiaceae_B > Schauerella. Next base: position 15,193 of record JAEYZR010000007.1, read on the forward strand.
TCTCAATGGATCGACTGACTGTCGTCATGGCATCCTGGTCATCGTGTTTTGCGGCGCGACAGGTTCTACAGTGACGTACTTGATCATCGGCCCGCACTCCGGATCGTCGCCCTCGAACATCACCCGCGCACCCTCCGGGGGAACATGCGCCCTGCCGTAGCGCTCGACCGTGCTTGCACGGATCTCATTCAAGGCCGGATCGTCCCGAAACGCGAGCAACGCCGCCACCTCGGCACCGCTGGCCCCGCCAATTCGCCAGGACTGTTCGAGTACGCCGCTCACCGGCTGGCCCCGGGAATTGCGGCCACTCACCATATCGTAGTTGCGGCGCGAGGCGATCAGCCCCGAAAAGCAGACCAGGGCCGCGGCATCGTAGCAGCGCGCCTGTTCGATGGCCCGGCGATCATCGTCGGAAAGCGTGCGAGACAGCAGGTTCTCGAACCCGCCCCGCACCACATACAAAGTCGAGCCGCCGTACACCATCTCGCCCTGATTATCTTCGGTCAGACATTGCGTTCCGACATACGCAATCGCATCATCGCCCACCTGTACATGCCCTACGCTGAAGGTGACGACGTCCTCCAGATGCGCCTCCAGCACCAGACCGCATTGGGCCAGCGTGTCGCGATCGATCTGCCCCAGGGCGGGCCCCAGTTCGTCCAACGAACGCACGACCGATTGCCCCCTGCCCGCGCGCCCATCCACGGGCTTGACGCGCACCGGCCCGCTTTCGAGCAATGTCACGCACGCCTGTCGTGCGTCAGCTTCGGAAAAAACCGACCACCCCGGCAGCACGGCATGTTCGACCTGCTGGGCAAAGGCCTCGGACCACCCCAGCGGTGCCACGGCATGCGGGCCGATCAAGGGGTGCGTAATCGCCTTGGTCGCGACAAAAGGAAAGGGGGCCAGCCCACCAAAAAGGTGTTTTTCATGCGTCACATCCAGATCGTTGACCCCGCCGCCCGCGACCAGCGTGTCCGTAGGCACAAGGTAAACCCTGCCGCCCCCGTGCGCATCGGGCAGGGATGCACGGAGGGTCAGCGGATCGGCGACCGGCGCAGCCAGCAACGTGGCCAACCCTTGCGCCACGGCCTGGTGGGACGCCTGCTCGTGGGGCGGAGCATGCCGGGTTCCCAGTAGCGCCACCGCTCGCAGTGGCACGTCTTCAACTGTGGGTTGCGTTGCAATCATGACCTCACCTCGACGCAGAATCAGCGCCAGGGCGCCAGACTTCACCGGAGACAGCCTTCTACTGATGGCACGACACCGCGCAAAAAATGTTCCCGGAGGCGTCAGGCATCCGCCAGTGTTCTATCGGTCGCGCCGGATCGAGACGTGAATTCCCCCATCGATCCCGATAACGCTTCAGGTGATGCTTGAAGACACGCCTCAGGGGGCGCTTGAGGAGGCTGCTGAGGAGACTGCTTGAAGAAGTGCTGAGGAGACCCTTGCGCGAGACGTAACAAGGGCCAAGTTCTGTATATACAGAACTTGGCCCTGAGTCGCCGGTTTCGCGATTGGCTGACCTGTTCAGGTCAGCTCACTCTTACCGGGCATCCTGGCGTGCATCGCACGGATCAGGTACGGAACACGTCATCCACGGGAGGGGGTGCGTCGCCGGAGTCGTTATCCAGGCCAGCCGCAACCGGTGCATCCTCGAAAGGATTGGCCTGTTGGCGGGCGGCTTCGCGTTCGGCAGCTTCCAGCGCTTCCTTGTCCTTGCGGGCCAGGTGGTACGCCATACCGGTACCAGCGGGGATCAGACGACCCACGATGACGTTTTCCTTCAAACCGCGCAGATCGTCGCGCTTGCCCATGATGGCAGCCTCGGTCAGCACGCGGGTCGTTTCCTGGAAGGAAGCGGCCGAGATGAAGGAGTCGGTCGACAGCGATGCCTTGGTAATACCCAGCAGCACGTTGTCGTAGACGGCAGGAATCTTACCGTCGGCCACCACGCGATCGTTCTCGTTGTAAAGCTCGGAACGCTCGACCTGTTCACCGGTGATGAAGGATGTATCGCCCGGATCGGTGATCAGCACACGACGCAGCATCTGGCGAACGATCACCTCGATGTGTTTGTCGTTGATCTTCACACCTTGCAGGCGATAGACGTCCTGCACTTCGTCCACGATGTAGGTAGCCAGACGCTCGATGCCTTGCAAGCGCAGAATGTCGTGCGGATCGGCCGGGCCGTCCACGATCATTTCGCCCTTGTTCACCACCTGACCGTCGTGCACCAGGACCTGCTTTTCCTTCGGAATCAGGAACTCGTGGCTCACGCCGTCCAGATCGGTAATGACCAGACGTTGCTTGCCCTTGGTGTCCTTGCCGAACGAAACCGTACCCGTCACGTCGGCCAGCATGCCGGCGTCCTTGGGCGAACGTGCTTCGAACAACTCGGCCACACGCGGCAGACCGCCGGTAATGTCGCGCGTCTTTTGCGATTCCTCCGGAATACGCGCCAGCACTTCACCCACCGACACATTCATGCCGTCGCGAACCGTGATCAGGGCACCCACCGGGAACGAAATGTTCACGGCATGATCGGTACCCGCGATCTTGACCTCTTCGCCCTTCTCGTTGACCAGCTTGATCTGCGGACGCGCCACGACCTTGCCGCCACGCGACTTGGGCGTGATGACGACCAGCGTGGACAGGCCTGTGACCTCGTCGAGCTGCTTGGCAACCGTCGCACCCTCTTCGATGTTCTCGAAGCGGACCTGACCGGCGTACTCGGACACGATGGGACGCGTGAGCGGATCCCAGGTGGCCAGACGTGCACCTGCCTTGACGGCCTCACCGTCACCCACCAGCACCGTGGCGCCGTAGGGGATCTTGTGACGCTCGCGCTCGCGGCCGGTTTCCTCGAAGATCGCGATTTCGCCTGAACGCGAGATCGCAATACGTTCGCCCTTGGCGTTGGTCACATAGCGCATGGTGCTGGCAAAGCCCACCACACCCGTCGACTTCGTTTCCACCGCACTGGCCATGGCAGCACGCGATGCTGCACCACCAATGTGGAAGGTACGCATCGTCAGCTGCGTGCCCGGCTCACCGATGGACTGAGCAGCGATCACACCGACGGCTTCGCCGACGTTGATCGAGCTGCCACGACCCAGGTCGCGACCGTAGCACTGCGCGCACAGACCACGGCGCGTTTCGCAGGTCAGCGGGGTGCGAACCTTGACTTCGTCCACGCCCAGGCGGTCGATCACGTCCACCAGATCTTCGTCCAGCAGCGTGCCGGCGGTGATGGCGGTTTCCTGCGTATCGGGATTGACGATGTCATGCGTAATGACACGGCCAAGGATACGATCGCGCAGGGGCTCGATGACTTCACCACCTTCGACCAGGGCTTTCATGTAGTAGCCCATCGACGTGCCGCAATCGTTTTCGGTGATCACCAGATCCTGGGTCACGTCAACCAGACGGCGCGTCAGGTAACCCGAGTTTGCCGTCTTCAGTGCGGTATCGGCCAGACCTTTACGTGCACCGTGCGTCGAGATGAAGTACTGCAGCACGTTCAGGCCTTCACGGAAGTTTGCCGTGATGGGCGTCTCGATGATCGAGCCGTCAGGCTTGGCCATCAGACCGCGCATACCGGCCAACTGGCGAATCTGCGCTGCCGAGCCGCGCGCACCGGAGTCGGCCATCATGTAGATGGAGTTGAACGACTCCTGGCGCACTTCTTCACCATGACGGTTGGTCACGGGTTCGGTTGCCAGTTGTTCCATCATGGCCTTGCCGACCTTGTCGCCGGCCTTGCCCCAGATGTCCACCACGTTGTTGTAGCGTTCCTGCGAGGTCACCAGACCCGACGAATACTGCTTGTCGATCTCTTTGACTTCCTTGCTGGCCTGGCCCAGGATTTCTTCCTTGACCTTGGGAATCAGCATGTCGCCCATCGCGATCGAGATGCCGCCGCGCGTGGCCAGGCGGAAACCCGACTGCATCAGCTTGTCGGCAAAGATCACCGTGTCGCGCAGGCCGCAACGACGGAACGACTGGTTGATCAGACGCGAGATTTCCATCTTCTTCAGGGCGCGATTGAGCACCGAGAAAGGCAGGCCACGCGGCAGGATCTCCGACAGCAAAGCACGGCCGACCGTCGTTTCATGAC